>CABUJP010000030.1:0-21680 GCA_902491835.1 uncultured Alistipes sp.
TCTCGTATTCGGCTACACGATCACGGCGCTCGTCGTGCAGGCGAGCCAGACGCTGTTGCAGCGCCGCCGCTACGACTGGTACTATCGGCGCTTCGGACCGATCGCCCTGCCGGCGCTCGCGATGTTCTGGATCGGCGTGCTGTATCGCGTGCACCAGTACGGCTTCACCGAGGCGCGGGCCTATCTGGTCGTCTGCGGAGCTGTGATGACGCTGACCGTGCTGATGCAGTTCGACCGGCGCACGGCACGCTACCTGTACGCCACGGTTACGGGAACCGCCCTGCTCGCCCTGTTCACCTACGTTCCCGGCATGACGGCCACCGACATCGGCGTCCGCTCGCAGTCGGTCCGGGCCGACAGGCTGATCGACAGGCTGGAGCTCGCCGACCCGACGGGCCGCCTGACCCTCGCCAGGCTCACCCATGCCGACAGTACGCAGAAAAAAGACCTCCGCAACCTGTACGAGTCGCTCGAATATCTGCGGGACGAGCGAGGCGAAGAGTATTTGCGCGCCCGGTACGGAATCGGCACCGAACGCGCTCTGCTCGACGAGGTCGTGCCCGAACGGTTCCGGGAATATGTGGAGTACGGCTGGGAAAGAGAGGTCGATACGGCCGCAGCCGACGGGAACGTTACTCTCGAGCGCGGCGCGGAAGCCGTCGATCTGTCCGGATATTCCAAGCTGTACCCTTTGCAAAGTTACGGCGACAGTCGGCATACGTTCTATCGCACGGACGACGACACGCTGTATGTAGAGCAGGGCGACCGTGTTCTGTTCCGGCTGAGTCTCCGCGATATGCTCGCCGGACAATTGGAAGGCACGCCGTACGGCCCGTACGGAACGATCCCGGCCGACTCTCTGAGAAACAGGGCGGACCGGCTGCTCGAGTACCGGAGGGATTCGGTCCGACTGATCTTCAGCCGGATCGTTCTGGACCGGCAGGGCGACGACGGGCTCCGGGTCCTCGATCTGGACATGGACTATTACCTGATCCGGTAACGCCTCAACCGACTTCGCCCCATGAAAAGCACAACGAGAAAAGCTCTCCGAATCGCAGTTGCCGCAGTCGTCGGGCTCGGGCTGCTCATCGGATACCTCTGCTACCGGAATGCACAAATCGCAAGAAAGCTCGACAGCGAGGGCGTCACGACCTCGGCCGTCGTCATCAAGCGCTACACCGAGGAAAAAACGGTCCGCAACCGGCAACGGACGTCGACCAAAAGACAGATCACGTGCATCGAGTACGAATTTACGGTCGACGGCAAGACTTATCGGAACGATGTGTCCGATCTGTCCGGCAGCGGAGCGCTCCAGCGCGGCGACCGCGTGCAGATCGTCTATGCGCCGGACGACCCGCAGACGCACCGATTCGTCCGCAATCCGGATGGTACGATCCGTCGGCTCGCCCGGCCGAAGCGCCGCCGCGAGGTCCGTCTCGGACATCCGGAAGACACCGCGAGGAAGCGCCTGCCGCAGGATCTGCCGACGAAAGGCCAGCCCGTCCGGTAGCAGGCAGCCCGCTCCGACCGCACGAGCCTCCGCCGGGAAGAAGGAATCGGGGACGCTCCAGAAACCGGGCCTCCGCACGGTCCGCGAATGCGCGACAGAACGCCGGCCGTACCGTGCGAGAGCGGCTTCGGAGACCCTTCAGCTCCACGCGTGAATTTCACGGCAAGATTTGCAGCCTGATAAAAAAACAGCTATCTTTGCACAGCTTTTTTCGCGGATATGGCGTAATTGGTAGCCGCGCCAGACTTAGGATCTGGTGCCTTAACCGGCGTGGGGGTTCGAGTCCCTTTATCCGCACGGCCCGAAGCCTCCGGCGGGAAATCCCCGGAGGCATTCCGGCTTTTGATTCGGAAAACTTTAAAAGACCCTGTTAAATGAATATCGTCAGAGAAAACCTGGAAGACCTTACCACCCTGCTCAAGGTGACCGTCGGTGAGGCAGACTACAACGAAGCCGTGGACAAGTCCCTGCGCACGTACCGCCGCAAAGCCAATATCCCGGGCTTCCGTCCCGGTATGGTCCCGATGGGCATCATCAACAAGATGTACCGCAAGGGAGTCGTGGCCGAAGAGGCATACCGTACCGCATCGAAGGCCTGCTTCGATTACATCGAGACGGAAAAGCTCACGACGGTCGGCGACATGATTCCGAGCCAGAAACAGCAGCCGCTGGACTTCGACAACGATACCGAGTACGAATTCGTATTCGAAGTAGGCATTGCGCCGGAGGTGCAGATCAGTCTGAGCAAGAAGGACAAGGTGACCAAATACACGATCCGGGTCGAGGACAAGATGCGCGAAGGCTACCGCAGCAACTTCCTGCGCCGGTTCGGCAGGCTGGTCGATGTCGAAAAGGTCGAGAAAGAGGAGGCCCTCGACGTGACGCTCGAACAGGGCGACACGAAGATCGAGGAGGCCTACGTGGGCCTGATCGGCATGAGCGACGAGGACCGCGCGCCGTTCGTCGGCAAGAAGGTCGGCGACACGATGGAAGTGGATGTCACGAAGCTCTATAAGACTCCGTCGCAGCGCGCGTCCGTGCTGGGCGTGAAGGAGGCCGAGCTCGAAGGAATGGACCCGAACTACCGCCTCACGATCACGAAGATCCGCAAGTTCGCCGAACCGGAGCTGAACGAGGAGTTTTTCAAGACGGCTTTCCCAGACGGCGGCATAAAGACGGCCGAGGAGTTCGAGCAGTATGTCACGCGCCAGATCGAGGGCGACCTCGCGCGCGAGAGCGGATTCCTCTTCTCGATCGACGTGCGCAAGTTCCTGCTCAAGAAGGCCGCGCTCGTGATGCCGGAGGCTTTCCTGAAGAACTGGCTCTACACGATCAACGAGGGCAAGTTCACGATGGAACAGATCGAGAAGGATTTCGCCCAGTTCGTCGACATGATGCGCTGGAACCTGATCCAAAAGCATTTCGTGTCGGAAATGAAACTCGAGGTGACTCCCGAGGAAGCCAAGAACGAGGCCAAGGCAATGGCCGCCCAGCAGTTCGCCTATTACGGCATGAACCAGGTGAACGACGAAACGCTCGAAAACTACGCGCAAAGCATTCTGGGAAACAAGGAGGAAAACCGCAAAATCTACGACAGACTGTTCGAGCGCAAGGTCATCGACGCGGTGACTCCGCAGATCACCGTCGTCGAGAAGGAAATTTCCGCCGACGACTTCGGAAAGCTGGCTCAGGAAGCGCAGTAAGCGCCGGAGCATTCGTTAACCGCAAAAAAAAGAGGAGTTTCACGTGAAGCTCCTCTTTTTCATTGATCCGCCATGGAATTCGTCCGGCGGGGCAGGATTCGGATTATTTTGCTAACTTCGTGACGGAGCGAACCGTAAAACCACGACGACATGAAATCAGGAAGACGCTTTACCCGGATATGCTGCCTGCTGGGCGCCTTGCTGTCGACGGCGTGCGGCCCCCGGATGGAGAAAGCCCCTCCGGACTATCCCGAGTTCAAGATGATCGTGCGGCTGTGGCCCGATCATCACAAGGACAGCGCGCTCGGGGAAGAGCTGCTTCAAGCGCTGAAGAAGTATCCGGACTTCTGCGACGAAGTCTGGCTCTGCATGGAATTCGAGACCTTCTCGAAAGAAGCGCACAAAGAATCCGCGCAGGCCATGGCCGTAGCGGCTGAACGGCTGCGGAATACGGGCATCGGCGTGTCGATACAGGGAATAACGCTCGGTCACGGGGACGATTTCGAATCGGGAGCGGCGCGGCCCCACCCGGAGCTCACATGGGGCAATATCGTCGACGCGCGGAATGTCCGGACCGTCACTTCGAGCTGTCCCCGCCAGCAGGCTTTCCACGACTACCTCAGAGAAACCTATGCCCTGTACGCCGGGCTATGCCGGCCGTCCTGCGTATGGCTGGACGACGACCTGCGCGTCACCTATCACGCTCCGGCGCGGCAGCTCTGTTTCTGCGATACCTGCCTCAGCCTATTCAACCGGCAGTACGGGGAGCATTGGACCCGGGAAACGCTGGTCGAGGCGCTGGACCGGAACGAAGGGGAAGGCCGGCTGCGGCGGCAATGGATATCGTTCTGTCAGCAAAGTCTCGCCGAGGTAGCCCGGACCATTGCGCGAGCCGTCCACGAGGTTTCGCCCGGTACCCGAATGGGCTTGCAGCATGCCAATTTCCACCGCGAGCTGCTGGAGGGACGGGACTGGAACCCGACATTCGACGCGCTGGAGGAAGAGACCGGACTGGCTCCGGCCTCCCGACCGGGAAACGGATTCTACGACGACCACGCCCCCAGAGGCATGCTGCTCAAGGGATACGACATGGCCCGCCAGATTCGCCGCCTGAAGCCGTCCGTACATGAAATAGCCGCCGAGGTGGAAGGGTACAGACACCGCGCGACCGGCAAATCTCCTCACGGCCTGTGCGTGGAGTCCATGCTCTATCTGGCCATGGGAGCGACTCAGCTCTCGTACGCGATCATCTGTGCCGCCTCGGAGCCGATGCAGTGGTATGCGGACAACTATTTCAAGTCGCTGAGCGCATGGCGCCCGTTCTTCGAGCAGTACGTCGCCTTCAACCGAGGTACGGAGCCGGGCGGGATCGATCCCTATGTCAGTCCCGACCATACGCTGCGCGATGCGGAGGCGGGTGAGTCCTCTCTCGCATGGATCGCAACGGGAGCCGGAGACAAGATTTATGATCTGGCAACCCTCGGCCTGCCTTTCTGCCCCGACGGAAACCACTCGTCGGCACTCATGATGGACGCTTCGGCCGTACAAGGGCTGGCCCGAGACGAGGCCGTCCGGCTTTTCGGCACCCGGGGCATCCTGCTCGACCAAGCGGCATGGGAGCAAGCGCGACGCCGCAAGCTCGATACGCTGCTTACGGACGTTCCGGTCCCCGACGGACTCGCCGGAGTCGAGTGCATGATCTCCGGAAGCGGAGGCAGAACGGCGGTCGTTCCCTCGTTCAGCGCCGACGTCAACAATGCCGGCAGGCTGAATCTGCTGCGCATCGCCGACTGGCTTTCGGACGGGAAGCTTCCCGTGATCATGGAGACGATGGCTCAGGCCGCCGTCGTGCCCCGGATCGACTCGGCGCAGAACCTGCGGTCCGTCATGCTGCTCAACTGCAGTATCTCGAGACAGGATTCGGTCCGGCTCCGCCTGCGCGGATGTCCACCGGAGGCGAAGCGCACTTTCGTCTGGAAAAAAGCGGGACAACCGGACGAAATCCTGCGTCCCCGGTACGAAGGCACGGACGCGGTCGTCCGGATTCCCGCTTTGGAAGGCTGGAATGTCGGCTGGCTGGCGGTCGAATAGCTGGACGGGTCCGATCGGGACGAATTGCCGAGAAACGGAACCGATTTTCCGGCGAATAGGCTATCTTTGCAGACAGTTGTCCCGAGACAAAGCGCCTGGCCGATGAAACGCTTCGGGAAGTTCCGTCTCGTATCGTATCGGCGGCATGTCCCGCGACGGGCCTCAGGACAAGGGCAAAAATCCTCCCGGGCCGCTTTTTGGTTCGGGGTTTGCTTTAGAAACTTGCCGTCACAGGCATTTGAACGTCAACAGAGTCGAAACAGTAAAAACGGAATAACTATGGGTAAAAGCGAATTCGAGAAATACGCCGCCGGCCACGCCGGGATCAGCAGCCTGAAGCTGCACCGTTTCCAGACGATCACGCAAGAGTATATTTCGCCGACGATCATCGAGGAACGGCAAATGAACGTCGCGACGATGGACGTCTTCTCGCGGCTGATGATGGACCGCATCATCTTTCTGGGCGTACCGATCTACGACGACGCGGCGAATATCATCCAAGCGCAGCTGCTGTTCCTCGAGTCGACCGAGCCCGAGAAGGACATCCAGATCTATATCAACTCTCCGGGCGGCTCCGTTTCGGCCGGACTGGGCATCTACGACACGATGCAGTTGATTTCGTCCGACGTGGCGACGATCTGCACGGGCTTGGCCGCCAGCATGGGAGCCGTTCTGCTCACCGCCGGAACGGCGGGCAAGCGCTCGGCCCTGCCCCACTCGCGCGTGATGATCCATCAGCCGCTGGGCGGCGTCGAGGGGCAGGCGTCGGACATCGAGATCACGGCGCGGCAGATTCTGCGCACCAAGAAGGAATTGTACGAAATTCTGTCGGCCCACTCGGGCGTCAAGCTGTCGAAGATCGAGAAGGACGCCGACCGCGACTACTGGATGACGGCGCCCGAGGCCAAGGAGTACGGCCTGATCGACGAGGTGCTAGCCGGACGTAAGAAGAAGTGACCGAACATCCGTTTTTGAAAACAAAGGGGACCTCCCGAGCCCGGCTCGGGAGAGGCCCCGCATAACGAAACCTATGGGGAAAAAGACTACTACGAAAGAAACCGATTGCTGCTCGTTCTGCGGGTCGCCCCGCAGCGAGGTCGGCGTTCTGTTCGCCGGCAGCGACGGCGCCTGCATCTGCGACCAGTGCATCGAGCACGGACACTCGCTGCTCGAGCAGAGCAAGGCCGCGCTCGACAGTAAAAAAGCCAAGCCGATCCGGCTCGAGGAACTGATGAGACCGACGGACATCAAGGCTTTTCTGGACCAGTACGTTATCGGACAGGACGAGGCCAAGCGCCACATGGCCGTCGCCGTATACAACCACTACAAGCGGCTGATGCACGAACAGAGCGGCGAAAAGCAGATCGAGATCGACAAGTCGAACATCCTGATGGTCGGTCCGACCGGTACGGGCAAGACGCTGATGGCCCGGACGATCGCCAAGCTGCTGAAAGTCCCGTTCACGATCGTCGACGCGACCGTGCTGACCGAGGCGGGCTACGTAGGCGAGGACGTCGAGAGCATCCTCTCGCGGCTGCTTCAGGCGGCCGACTACGACGTGGCTCTGGCCGAGCGAGGAATCGTCTTTATCGACGAGATCGACAAGATCGCCCGTAAGGGTGACAACCCGTCGATCACGCGCGACGTGTCGGGCGAGGGCGTGCAGCAGGCCCTGCTCAAGATTCTCGAGGGAACGGTGGTCAACGTGCCGCCCCAAGGCGGACGCAAGCACCCCGACCAGAAATTCATCCAGGTCGACACGACGAACATCCTGTTCGTCTGCGGAGGCGCCTTCGACGGCATCGAGAAGAAGATCGCCCAGCGGCTCAACACGCAGGCCGTCGGCTACGGCCAACTGCGCAAGGAACGCGTCGACACGGACGACATCATGCGGTACGTGCTGCCGCAGGACCTGAAGTCGTTCGGGCTGATTCCCGAGCTGATCGGCCGAATCCCGGTGCTCACCTACCTCGAGCCGCTCGACCGCGCGGCCCTGCGCTCGATCCTCACCGAGCCGAAGAACGCCATCGTCCGCCAGTATGTCAAGCTGTTCGAAATGGACGGCATCGCGCTGTCGTTCGACGACGACGCGCTCGACTACATCGTCGACAAGGCGGTCGAGTACCGCCTCGGTGCGCGCGGCCTGCGCTCGATCTGCGAGGCGGTGATGATGGACAGCATGTTCGAGCTGCCGAGCCGCAAGAATTCGAAAAAGAGCTTCACCGTCACGCTCGACTACGCCCGAGGCAAGATCGACAACGAGAAATTCCGCCGGCTCAAGGCCGTAAGCTGACCCGACAGCCGGCAGTCATCGGCATACGGGCCGTATATGCACCGAGGCATGTACGGTCCTTTCTTTTCCCTAACTGCCCGGCTGGGCAGATTCGGCAAGCACAGAGAAAAGCCTTTTCCGGCCGGCAGCGCTTCCCAACGTTCTTTATTACCGTCCCGACAACCTCGTACCGGTTTCGCTCTTCCCTTTGTTCCCGACATGGGAAAACCTCCCGGTCAGGGCCGTCTCGCTTCCACGGAAACGACCATGCCCGCGCCCCGCGATCCCGGACATTGTTCCGGATATTTACCGGCTTTACGATTCGGGACACTTCCGACCGCAGGACATAGGGAAAAGCAGCCGTTCCTCTCGACTTTCCATAACCCGACAAACCGAAGGCAACGGTCTCTACGAAGAAAAGCCTCACCGGGAGCAAAAGGAAACCGGTCGTCCAAGACCATCGTATCAGAAAAACCGTTCCCCGCCGAAAAAGAAAATCCGGGTCGAGAACCGGTAGGGCCGACCGCCGGCCGTCCGATAAATCAGATCGACATAGCAAGCCGCATACCCGAGGGAAGGAAACGGGACCGTAACGGTCATCCGGCCGGTTCCGGACAGTGCCAGCGGCTCGGCATGCCAGTCCGAACCGCCGAAGTCGAGCGTATCCGAGACGGCAGACCACCGCTCCGCCCCGACGAGCCGGTCCGGCGCGAACGACAGGTCGATGCTCAGCGAGTCGCCTTTGCGGCGTGCCGAGTATCGGTAAGACGGAAGCTCCTCGTCCTCGAGCAACATGGAGAAAAACGTTCCGAACGCACCGAAAGCCGCCGAGTCTCGCGACAAGTCACGACCGACGCCCGGCAAATAGCGAACCCGGTTGATGCCGGGCAGCGAATCGAGGCAGCCGGCCGTTTCCGAAACCTCCCGAGCCGGGGCGGCAGCTCCTAACACGACCAGCTTGGGCATCGGCAGCGAATCCGCGCGGGCATAAGGATCGACCGACGTGGCGAGCGACTGCCCTCGCTCGGTTCCGGACAATCCGTGCAGCAGAGCCGAAGCGTACCCACCTCCGGGCGAATCGTCCGGAGGCCGCGAGGACAAAGCCGAGGCCCGGCGGCCCGCATTCAGCATATCGGCGCTCCAAGGCGAAATCGCCGACACGCGCTCATCCCGGGAAGCGGCGAGCCACACGGCCCACCCCTGCTCGGCCGCTCCGCCGACCACGAAACCGCCGGCCTTGCGCCCCAGCCTTTCGGCGCAGAATTCGGTCACGGCATCCATCGCGCGAATCACGCACTTGGTCATCGGGAAAAGCAACGGCCACGAGTCGTCTCCGTCTTCGACGGCCAGCTCCAGCGTGCGGCGTATCCATGCCCCGGCGCTCAGACTGTCCGCCGAGGACCGGCCCGGCACTTGTCCCAGCAATGCGACCACGGCTTCGCACTCGACGGCCAGCCTGCCGGCGGACGCCGGCCGAAGTTCGGCCGGCTCTTCGTCGCGGACGGCGTCCCCGCCCCCAGCCTCCTCTCCCGAGAGGAACAGCAGCACGCCCGGATGCGAAACCCGGTCCGGGACAATCACCGAAAGCCGGTGCTCCCAGACGCGGTCCCGCCACCGCTGCGAGGTCAGCCGCAGGCGATGGACCGTGCAACCGCTGTCGCGCGCGCTCCGCTCGAGTTCCCAGTTGTACGTGTAGTCGCCGTTCCGCAAATAGGTGCCGAGCAGGTCTTCCGGCGCACGGACGGAGTCGCCGCCGAAACAGCGGACGCAAAGGAGAAAGCCTGCCCACAGGAAAAGCCCCGGAATCGAAAGGTGTCGCAGCATGGTATCGAGTATGTGCCGCCGAAAGACACTACCCGGGACAGAAGCGCGCGCCGGCCCCCTCGGCCCGACGCGCTACGGAAAGTCCGGACTCAGTTCCAGCCGAGCTCTCTCTGCAATTCCGCGTCGCCGAACTTCGACGAGTTGCCGAACCATACGACCCGTCCCCGAGCGTCGAACAGCACGGCGAAAGGAACAAATTGCACGCCATAGGCCGCGAACGTCCGGTTCCCGTCGTCGAGCGCCACGGCAAAAGCGTAGCCTTTCCCTTCCAGCGCCGGAGCGAGCCGCTCCCGGCTCTCGCGGACCATCAGAATCACGTTCAGCCGTTCGGAATGGTCGCGCACGAAGCCGTCGAGCACTGCCAGACGACGCAAGCTCGGCTCGCTGCGAGAAAAGAAAAACTCCACGAGCGTCGGACGCGAGTCGGCCACAGCGTCCCTATGCGAGAGCCACTCCCCCACTTTCAGCTCGGGAGCCTTCTCCCCGATAACCAGCCTCTGGGCCGGGCACGAACCCGCCGAGAGCAGCAGCACGACAACCGCCAAGCAAAACCTTCCCATAGGCTCATCCGATTTCGCATTAAAACAAATATAAACTATTTATTCATAAAACGAAACCGACGGCGCAAAGTTACTCGTCGCAGGCGCGGAATATCCGGCCGATTGCCCGACGCACGGCGCGGCAACGGACGACGATAAAATCCGGCGATATTTATTTAGTATTTTAAAGAATAAATCCTAAATTTGTAGAATCGGGTCCGTTCCCCGCCGGAGCGGGGTTTGCCCCCCGGAACATCGGATACGAAACCAACCTAAAAATAACGAGAACTCATCATGGAAGTTTCACACATCGAACACCTCGGCATCGCAGTCAAGAGTCTGGATACCGCCATCCCGTTCTGGGAGAAAATGCTCGGCACCAAATGCTACAACATCGAAGAAGTTCCCTCGCAAAAAGTAAAGACCGCTTTCTTCAAGGTGGGTCAGACCAAGATCGAGCTGCTCGAGTCGACCTCTCCGGACGGCTCGATCGGCAAATTCATCGAAAAGCGGGGCGAGGGCGTTCATCACGTCGCCTTTGCCGTGAAGAATATCGAGGAGCGTCTCTCCGAGTGCGAGGCTGCCGGCATCCAGCTGATCGACAAGGCCCCGAGGGGCGGAGCCGAAGGACTCAGCATCGCTTTCCTGCATCCCAAGTCGACCGGCGGCGTACTGACGGAGCTCTGCGAGGACAAGAACGAGAAATAGCAAACCTTCCGCTACTCCTGCCGAGAAGCGGAAGACAGGCAAACGAACCTAAAAACACACCAAAATTTCGATATGAGCGACATTCAAAACAAGATCAAGGAACTGATGGAGGTCCGCGAGCAGGCCAAGCTGGGCGGCGGACAGAAACGCATCGACTCGCAGCATAAGAAAGGCAAGAAAACCGCCCGGGAGCGCATCGAAATGCTGCTCGACAAGGGCTCGTTCGAGGAATTCGACATGTTCGTCACGCACCGCTGCAACAACTTCGGGCTCGGCGAGGAAACCTACTTCGGCGACGGCGTCGTGACCGGGCGCGGCACGATCGACGGACGGCAGGTGTACGTTTTCTCGCAGGACTTCACGGTATTCGGCGGCTCGCTTTCCGAAACCTTCGCGGCGAAGATATGCAAGGTAATGGACATGGCGATGAAGAACGGCGCGCCGGTCATCGGCATCAACGACTCGGGCGGAGCGCGCATTCAGGAAGGCGTCAACAGCCTGTCGGGCTACACCGAGATTTTCCAGCGCAACATCCTCGCCTCGGGCGTGATCCCGCAGATTTCGGCCATTTTCGGCCCGTGCGCGGGAGGCGCGGTGTACTCGCCCGCCCTGACCGACTTCATTCTGATGAATCAGGGAACGAGCTATATGTTCGTGACCGGACCGAAGGTCGTCAAGACCGTCACCGGAGAGGAAGTGAGTCAGGAACAGCTCGGAGGCGCGTCGGTCCATGCGGCCAAGAGCGGCGTAGCCCACTTCGTCTCCGAAAACGAAGAGGAGGGCATCGCCACGCTGCGCAAGCTGCTCGGCTTCCTGCCGTCGAACAACATGGAGGACGCTCCCGCGGTGGACTGCACCGACGCGATCGACCGGCTGGACGACGTGCTGAACGACATCATTCCGGACAATCCGAACAAGCCCTATAACGTGCTGGACGTAATCCGGGGCGTCGTCGACAACGGCGACTTTCTCGAAAGCCAGCCCAAGTTCGCGCCGAATATCGTGACCGGCTTCGCCCGGTTCAACGGACAGAGCGTCGGCATCATCGCGAACCAGCCCAAGTTTCTGGCCGGCGTGCTCGACATCAACGCCTCGCGCAAGGCGGCCCGCTTCGTGCGGTTCTGCGACGCGTTCAACATTCCGATCGTGACGTTCGTCGACGTGCCGGGCTTCCTGCCGGGCACCGCTCAGGAATACGGCGGCATCATCGTCCACGGCGCCAAGCTGCTGTTCGCTTACGGCGAGGCGACCGTTCCGAAGGTCACGGTCATCCTGCGCAAAGCCTACGGCGGCGCCTACTGCGTGATGAGCTCGAAGCACCTGCGCGGCGACATCAACTACGCATGGCCGACGGCCGAGATCGCCGTGATGGGTCCCAAGGGCGCGATCGAGGTACTGCTGTCGAAGGAGATCGCCGCGATCGAGGACGAGCAGCAAAAGGCCGAGTTCATCGCCCAAAAGGAAGCCGAGTACCGCGATAAGTTCGCCAACCCGTACGTAGCCGCCCGGTTCGGCTACATCGACGACGTGATCGAGCCGCGCAACACGCGCTACCGGATCGTCCGCGCACTGGAGTCGCTCGCGAACAAGCGTCTGGCCAACCCGCCCAAAAAGCACAACAACATTCCGTTGTAACGATGAAAGGACTGTTCAGCAGACTGTTCGGGCCGAAGCGCAGCGCATCGGCGGAGAACGAGATCGCCGCGGCCATAGCCGTAGCGCTGCAACTGTACGGAATGGAAAGCGCGCCGAAAAGAGCGGCCGGCACGGCATTGCGCCGCTCAAGGCCCGCATCGGCATGGAACTGCAAAAGCTACGGCATGACGCAGCTGCCGCAAAGAAACCGACGCTGGTAGGCCGGGAACCGTACCCAATCAATCGAAACGCTCAACGAATAACCGCAACATGAAAGAATACAAACTGAAAATCAACTCGAACGACTATCATGTCGTCGTCAGCGGCCTGTCGAACGGCCGAGCCGACGTCATGGTGAACGGACGGAGCTACTCGGTAGAAATCGCCGATGCCCGAGCGGCTTCCGACGCGGGCAAGCCGGCTTCCGCTCCGGCCGTCACCGCAACGGCGCCTGCTCCTGCCACTGCCAAGCCGGCCGCCGGAGGCGCGGTCAAAAGTCCGCTGCCGGGCGTCGTGCTCGACATTCAGGTCGCCGTCGGCGACCGCGTCGGCGTAGGCCAGCGGCTGATGATCCTCGAAGCGATGAAAATGGAGAACAACATCGACTCCGACCGGGAGGGAACCGTCAAGGAAATCAAGGTCGCGACGGGCGACTCCGTGCTGGAAGGGGACGTGCTGCTAACGATCGAGTAAACTGCCTCGGCGGAACAACTCCGATCGGAAATGTCAACGGACCGGCTCCGGCCGGTCCGTTTTTGACTCGATGCCCGCGCATTCCCGGCTTTTCCCTTTCGGCACCTGCCGTAAAAGTTCCCGGTCGAGTACGTTTCGGTATGTCCGGCACTCGCTTCTCCCCGCCTGAACATCCGAACGGTCTACCGGCCCGGCAGGCCGGCGGACAACCGTCGGAAGCGGGAAAAACGGCGGGGGCGCGAAAAGCCCCGCCGTCCATGTTTTACGCAACAATTTAATACGACCCGAATATGAAAAACATGTTAACCGCGCTACTGGCCGTCCTGACGCTGGCCTCGGGCAGCGCCACGGCTCAAAGCGCAAGAATCGAGATCGTTCCCAAGCCGGCCGAAATCGTCGCATTCGAGAATCAGGCCGTCTACTCGGACCCCGTGCTGGTCTGGCTCGACCCGCAAGCGGGACTCGATCCGAACTATGTCGAGCAAACGCTCCGCGAGACCGGGCTTTCGCCGATTTTCGTCGGCAAGCGAAAAAAAGCCGATTTGGTATTCTGGCTCAATAAGACGCCGCTGAACAACGACGACGAGGCCTATCGGCTGGCCGTGCAGTCGCCCGACAGCAAGAAGCAGATCGTCGCCCGGGCCGACGCGAAAGAGGGCCTTTTGTATGCCTTGCAGACCCTGCGTCAGCTGGCTCGACAGGAAAACGGCACCGTCGTCGTGCCAAGCTGCGTGATTACCGACGCCCCGGCTTTCCCGTGGCGCGCGTTCATGCTGGACGAAGGCAGGCACTTCCACGGCATGGCGGCCGTCAAGGATCTGCTCGACGAGATGGCCCGTCTGAAGTTGAACACATTCCATTGGCATTTGGTAGACGATCCGGGATGGCGTATCGAGATCAAGAAGTATCCCCTGCTGACCGAACGGGGCTCGAAGCGCGACTTCTCGCACATGGATATTACGCCCGAAGGCTGGGACAGCCTGCATCCGGAACGCACCTACTATACGCAGGACGAGATTCGCGAAGTAGTGCGCTATGCAGCCGACCGGGGCATCCGGATCATACCTGAGATCGAAGTTCCGGGGCACGCCTCCGCCTCGATTCTGGCCTATCCGTGGATCGGCTCGACGAGCCGCCGCGAAGGCAAGGCCGTAACGGGCGATTTGTACGACGTGACCGATCCGAAAGTTGAGGCGTTCCTGCACGACATTCTCGACGAGGTGATCGAGTTGTTTCCGTCGAAAATCGTACATATCGGCGGTGACGAGGCCAACTACGTTCACTGGAAGAACTCGCCCGAGATCATGGCGTTCATGAAAGAGAACGGCCTGCCCACTTGTACCGACCTGCAGGTGTGGGCGATCAACCGGATGTCGAAATACCTCACCTCGAAAGGATGCCGGATGATCGGCTGGAACGAGATCACGGGCGAAACCGTGCGCGAGGGCATTCAGGCCAGCCAGTCGGAACAGCTCGCGCCGGGCACGATCGTCCAGTTCTGGGATGGCGACGTATCGCTGGTAAACAAGGCGATCGCCAAAGGTTACGACGTCGTGAACTCGAACCGGTTCTTCACGTACGTCGACTATGCCTACGAAGTTACCCCGTTCGAAAAGGCCTATTCGTTCGACCCGATTCCCGAAGGACTGGCCGAGAAGGACAAAAAGAAAATCCTCGGTCTCGGATGCCAGATGTGGGGAGAGTACACCCCGACGCTCGAACGAATCTACTACCAGACCTATCCCCGAATCGCCGCCTTCGCCGAAAGCGGCTGGACCGCTCCGGAGAAAAAGTCGTACCCCGACTTCCGCAAGCGCCTGAAAAAGATCGAAGCGATCTGGAAAGAAAAAGGATATATCAAGACTCAGATAGGGAAATACTGACCTTTAGCCCTCAGGCAGAAACGATCGGCCCCGCAACAATAGGCGGGGCCGATTTGTTTTCGGTATCTTTTCGACGCACTTTCGCCGGTAAACGGGTAAGAATGCTCCCGACAAGCCGCAAGGTAGTTTCTTCCCGTAATTTTCACGACGGACGAGCGTACCCTGCGACCGTTTCCCGGAACCGTGCGGGCATCGCTGCAACGGTCATATAAAAGCCCTCCCGCATAGCGTCGGTCGAAATTTCGTTCGACCATCCGATCGCTCGTCGCACATATTTCGGCGGCAGAGGCTCCAAGCCTATCGCCCCGTGCGGTCAAAACAAAACCCGCCTGACGAAAACGTCAAGCGGGCCGTCCGGCAGAAACCGGCATACCGAACTCAACAGCCGCAACCGCAGCCGCCCTTGTGATCGTGGTCGCAGCCATCGCCGCAGCCGTCGCCACAGCAATCGCAGCCGCCCCCGTGATGGTGTCCCATCATCATATCCTCGGGCGTAGCCTCGCGCACCTCGACGACCCGGCCCGTAAACTCGAGCGCCTTGCCGGCCATCGGATGATTGAAGTCCATCGTCACGCTATTCTCACCGACCGCCTTTACGACGCCGACCAGCCGGTTGCCCTGATTGTCGCTCATCGGCAGCTGGTTGCCCACCTCGAGCAAGCCATCCTCGATCTTGCCCTCGATCATGAACACCTCCTTGGGCAGCTCGACCACGGCATCCGCCACCACATCGCCGTAGGCTTCGGCCGGCTCGAGACGAAAGGCGAACTCGCCGCCCGGCTCCAATCCCTCCAACTGCTTTTCAAAGGCCGGCAGCAGGAAGCCGGTGCCGTATACGAACCTCAGCGGGCTCTCGGCCGTAACCGTTTCGACGACTTCGCCGTCGACTTTCAACTGGTAGCTCAGAGCCACAAAAGTCTTTTCTCCGATTTTCATATCTGTCAAAATAATAAAGTGTCGTATTCTCAAATCCGGACAATCCGGCAGCAAAGGTACGAATTCCCTCCGGAATCCGCCTTCGGTTTTCCCGATTCGTTTGCAAAAACGCGACCGGAAACGACTCGGGCGAAATGCCTGCCACCCCGGCCCGACCGATCCGGCAAAGGGGAAACGCTCCGGGTAATCCCCGTATACAGGGCTCCTAAAACCGGGCCGAGACCGCTGTCGCGGCTCATTCCCACTCCTTCCGGAGATGGAAACGATGGGTCCGATCTCCTCTCCTAAACAGTTAAACAGTCCGGTTCGGAAAAACGGTTTCTCACGACCGAACCGAAGCCCCGCCTCAACACCCTTTACGAGACCATTTTCCTCAACGGATACAAGGAATATCCCCTCTGAAAACCAACCCGGCTACCCCGCTTTCGGAAAGCGAAAGGCCGCCCCCGAAGGCCTCCGGCCTACTCGGCCTCGTACAGCATTCCGCAGGTGCAGCAAAGATTGCGGTCGCCGTATCCTCCGTCGATTTTCGTCACGTAAGGGAAAAACTTGTTGGCCCGAATCCACGGTAACGGGAACACGGCCTGCTCCCGGCCGTAAGGGTGAGTCCATGTATCGGCGCAAGCCTCCTGCGCCGTATGGGGAGCCATTTTGACCGGATTGTCTTCGGCGTCGGCTTCGCCGTCGCGTATCCGCTCGCACTCGCGCTTGATCGCCACGAGCGCCTCGACGAAGCGGTCGAGCTCGGCGAGGCTCTCGCTCTCGGTCGGCTCGATCATCAGCGTCTCGTGAACCGGAAACGACAGCGTCGGGGCATGGAATCCGTAGTCCATTAGCCGGCGGGCGATGTCAGCGCACTCGACGCCGTAGAGTTTGCGGAAATCGCGCAGATCGAGAATCATCTCGTGCCCGACGCGCCCCGTCTCTCCGGTATATACGATGCCGAACTCGTCCTTCAGCGCTGCGGCCAGATAATTGGCATTCACGATCGCCATCTCGGTCGCACGGCGCAAACCGCTTTCGCCCAGCATCCTGATATAGCCGTAGGTGATCGGCAGAACCAGCGCGCTGCCGAACGGAGCGGCGGCTACCGCCGTAATGCCGTTGCGTCCGCCCGTTTCGGTCAGACTATGTCCCGGCAGGAACTCGGCCAAGTGGGCCGCCACGCAAATGGGCCCGACGCCCGGACCGCCGCCGCCGTGCGGAATCGCAAACGTCTTATGCAGGTTCAGGTGGCAGACGTCGGCCCCTATGTATCCCGGGTTCGTCAGTCCGACCTGAGCGTTCATGTTCGCACCGTCCATATAGACCTGTCCGCCGTTGTCGTGCACGATGTCGACGATCTCGCGGATGCGGCTCTCGAACACGCCGTGCGTCGAAGGATAGGTAACCATGATGCAGCAAAGCTCGCTGGCGTATTGCTCGGCCTTGACTTTCAGGTCGTCGACGTCGATGTTGCCGCGCTCGTCGCAGGCCACGGTCACCGTCCGCATGCCGGCCATCGCGGCCGAGGCGGGATTCGTGCCGTGAGCCGAGGCAGGTATCAGCGCGACGTTCCGGTAGCCCTGCCCGCGGCTCTGATAATAGGCTCGGATCACCATCAGGCCCGTATATTCGCCCGACGCGCCCGAATTGGGCTGCAACGACACGGCCGCCATGCCCGTGATCGTCGCCAAGTCCTTCGACAGCGCGTCGATCAGCTCGCGGTAGCCCTCGGCCTGATCGGCCGGAACGAACGGGTGAATATCGGCGAACTCACTCAGGCTCAAAGGCATCATCGCAACGGCGGGCGTCAGCTTCATCGTGCACGAGCCGAGCGAGATCATGCTGTCGGCCAGCGAAATGTCGCGCCGCTCGAGCTTCTTGACGTAGCGCATCAGTTCGGTCTCGCTACGATAGTTGCGGAACACCGGCTCGGTCAGATAGGCCGACGAGCGGCGTACCCCGACCGGAAGGCGGTCCTGCTCCCCGATCGCCTTGAGCGCGGGGACTTTCTTGCCCGCCGCCGAGGCGAACGCGGCGATCACGGCATTCGCCTCGGCAAGCGTCGAAAGCTCGTCGAACGACAGCCGCACGCGGCCCTCGTCGGGATAAAAGAAGTTCAGCCGGCGGGCGAGCGCGGCCTCGCGCACTTTCGCCGCATCGGCAGCCACCTCGATCGTATCGAAGAAGTTTTTGGTTTTCAGCTCGTAGCCCAGTTTTTCGAGCGTATCGGCCACGGCGACGGCATGGCTGTGGGCATGCAGGGCGATCCGACGGATGCCCTCGGCTCCGTGATAGACGGCGAAGAAGCCGGCCATCGTGGCCAGCAGCGCCTGAGCCGTACAGATATTTGACGTGGCCCGCTCGCGCTTGATGTGCTGCTCGCGCATCTGAAGCGCCATGCGCAGCGCCTTGTTGCCGAGTCGGTCGACCGAGACGCCGATGATCCGGCCGGGCATATTCCGCTTGAAAGCATCCTTCGTGGCCAAATAGGCCGCATGAGGGCCGCCGAATCCCATCGGAATGCCGAAACGCTGCGTCGAACCGGTCACGATGTCGGCGCCCCACTCGCCCGGCGCCTTCAGCAGCGCAAGGCTCAGCATGTCGGCCACGGCCGTCACCAGCACGCCCCGGCTGTGGGCCGCCGCAGCGAAATCGTCGTAGTCGCGCACCTCGCCGTCGGCCGCAGGATACTGTACGATCGCGCCGAACTCGCTGCCCGTAAACTCGTAGCAGTCGAAACGGTCGCGGACGATCTCGATGCCGAAAGGCTCGCTACGGGTCAGCAGCACGTCGAGCGTCTGCGGGAAAACGTTCTCGTCGACGAACAGCACGTTGCGTCCCTCGCGGACCGCCTCGCGCGAGCGGAGCGCGAACATCATCGTCATAGCCTCGGCCGTAGCGGTCGCCTCGTCGAGCAGCGAGCAATTGCTCACCTCCATGCCCGTCATCGAGACGACGGCGGTCTGGAAATTCAGCAGCGCTTCCAGACGTCCTTGCGAGATTTCGGCCTGATAGGGCGTATAAGAGGTATACCACGCGGGGTTCTCGAACACGTTGCGCAGGATGACCGCAGGCGAGGCCGTGCCGTAATACCCCATACCGATCAGGCTGCGGTAGAGCTTGTTCTTACGGCCGATCTCGCGGATATGGGCGGCGAACTCGCATTCGCTCATGCCTTCGCGCGGAAGGGCCAGCGGCTTCTTGAGCCGGATCGTCGAGGGTACGACCTGCCCGATCAGTTCGTCGACCGAGCGGACGCCGATGGCCGACAGCATCCGCGAAAGCGCCCTTTCGTCCGAACCGACGTGGCGACCGGCATATTGATCTTGTGACATAATGCTTTGTATGTTAAAGCCACAAAAATAAACAATTTATCCGAACGCAACCGTTCCGACTTAAAAAATCGTTCATTCCGGAACTTTCGAGTTACGATCCGTCGCTTTGCCCTAATATTCGAAGCTGCTGCCGCCTATGAACTCGCGCAGAATGGACGTCGGCGGAATCTCTTTTCCGTCGAGCGAGGTAAAATGGTCCAGAAACTTCAGCAGGCGCCTCGCCTCGCCGAACTCGGGCTCCGTGTCGGGGACCTCGCGCAGCAGCGGCCACACGCAGTCCTTCAAAACAGCCAGTTCGTAGAAAAGCGACGAATTGAACATCACGTCGGCCTGCTCCTGATTCGGAAAAATATGTTTGTCCTCGCCCCGGCGGACGCTTTCCCAGCGGCGCAGCGTAGCGGTCGCGCTGTTGCCGCGCGTACGGTGATCGCGCACGATACGCCGGATCAGCCGGTTGTCGGTCGTAGCGATCCGGTTCAGGTCGTCCATCGCGATCGAGGTCAGGGCCGAGACGTAGACCTTGAACTTCATCGCCGCGTCGATTTGCGGCGTCAGCCTCGGATTCAGGCCGTGAATGCCCTCGATCAAAAGCACCGAGCGCTCGTCCATGCGCAGCGTCCGGTGATTCGGCTCGCTCTTGCCGGTAATGAAGTTATAGCGCGGCATCCCCACCTCGCGGCCCGCGAGCAGGGCGGCCAGATCGTCGTTGAACCGGCCGACGTCGATCGCTTCGAGCGCCTCGTAGTCGTACTCCCCGTCCTCGTCGAGAGGCGTTTTCTCCCGGTCCACGAAATAGTCGTCGAGCGAGACGAGCACCGGACGCATGCCCAGAATGCTGAGCTGAATGCCGAGCCGCTTGGCAAAGGTGGTCTTGCCGCTCGACGAAGGGCCCGAGATCAGCACGATGCGCGCTCCTCCGTCCCGGTGCCTCTCGTAAATCCGGTCGGCCAGATTGCCCAGCGCCTTCTCGTGCAGTGCTTCGGCGATCCGGATCAGGTCGCTTCCGCCCCCCTCGAGAATCCGCGCGTTCAGCGAGCCGATGTTCGCCACGCCGATCACGTCGACCCAGCGCGTGTACTCGCTGAACACCTCGAACATCTTGTCCTGCGGGACCAACTCCTCGAGCTTCGTCGGATCGGTTCGCTGCGGCAGAGCCATGCGGAACCCTTTGTAGTAGGGATGCAGGTCGAAGCGGGAAACGTATCCCGTCGAAACGGCCAGCGCGCCGTAAAAGTAGCCCACCAGATCGGCCATGCTGTACACGGTCACATACAGGTGCGGCCGGGTCCGCAGCAGCGCGATCTTGTCGTCGAGCCCCAGCGCCTCGTACATTGCCTCGGCTTCGGCCGAGGTGACCTTCTGCCGCACGATCGGCAGGTCCTGAGCGACGATCGCGCGCATGCGCTCCTTGATCCGGACGATCTGCTCGTCGGAGAGGTCCTCCATACCCTCGATCTCGCAATAGAATCCCTTGGCGACCGAATGCTTGATATGCAGCTTCCGCCCCGGAAACAGGTCGTAGACGGCCTTTTGCAGTACGAAAAACAGCGTGCGCTGATAAACGCGCATTCCCTCGAAATGCGTGATGTCGATGTAGCGGATGCTCACCGGCGAATAGACGGCGAAGTCGAGCTCCTTGAGCCGGTTGTTGACATAGGCGGCCAGAAACGGACGGTCCTCCCGCTCGCCGAGCGACAGAATCTCGGCAATCTGCAGCAACGAGGTTCCCCGGTTGACGAACAGGCTGCGACCCGTATTCTCGCAAACGATTCTTACGGTATCGTTCATATTCATGGTTTCAGACGGTTTGGTTTCAGCAATTCGCGCGGACCGCAATTCGGCGGTAAAACGCGAAGCGGCGGCGAAAACGTATGAAAGATACGTTTTTCGGCGCAAACCGCAAAAAAATAGCGCGAGGCGGAAGCAAACCGGCCTGCCTTTGTTGTTAAATGTGAATTATTTATTACCTTTGCAACGCTTTTTCGGGCCTCTCGCCCCGGCCGCTCCCCAAGGGAGCCCGGGACCGGGAGGCCGGTCAAGCACTATAAATAATGTCTAACGCATTAATTGCCAAAACAAACAACATGACGACAAACAACGAAAACCAACCGGAAATGAAAGCCACCGAACCGGTGGCAGCCGCTCCCGTCAACCTCGACACGTTCGACTGGGAAGCCTACGAGCACGACTCGAACCTGTACGGCGAGTCGAAAGAGGAGATCGCCGCCAAGTACGACCAGACGCTGTCGAACGTTCAGGTCGGCGAAGTGGTCGAGGGAACCGTGATCGGGCTCACCAAGCGCGAAGTGGTAGTCAACATCGGCTACAAGTCGGAAGGCATCATTCCGATCAGCGAATTCAGATATAATCCCGAGCTGGCCGTAGGCGAGAAGGTCGAAGTATACGTCGAAAGCGCCGAGGACAAGAAAGGACAGCTCGTGCTCTCGCACAAGAAAGCCCGTCAGCTCCGCTCGTGGGATCGCGTGAACGAGGCGCTCGAGAAGGATGAAGTAATCAAAGGCTACATCAAGTGCCGCACCAAGGGCGGCATGATCGTCGACGTGTT
>CABUJP010000031.1:0-21377 GCA_902491835.1 uncultured Alistipes sp.
TGCGCTGATCGGATGCCGGCCCTTGCAAGAAAAACAGTCGGTGTCATGCTGGCCGAAATTGCCCTCTGCGGGTGAAATGACGGTTCTGGCATGGTACGGCATTCCGTCCGATTGCACGTCGGTCGAGCGTTTCGAGGAGCTCAAGGCCGCCGGGTTCACGCATCAGTTTACCGAGTATCCCGATGCCGAGGCCATGGCCCGCGCGCTGGATACGGCCGAGCGGGTCGGCATCCGGCTGATCGTATCGTGCCCTGAGCTGAAAGCCGAGCCCGAGGCGACCGTTCGCCGTTTCATGAATCATCCGGCGACGGCGGGCTATTTCCTGCGCGACGAACCGTCGGCCGACGATTTCGCGGAACTGGGCGCATGGGCCGCGCGGATTCGTGCGACCGATGACGCGCACTACTGCTATCTGAATCTGTTCCCGAACTATGCGCCTTGCGAGACATTGAAGACGGACAGTTATCGGGAGTATGTCAATCGCTTCGACCGGGAAGTGCCCCTGCAACTGCTCTCGTTCGATCATTATCCGGTCGTGGGCGACACATGCCGTCCCGAGTGGTACGAGAATCTGGAGATATTCTCCGACGAAGCGCGTAAGGCCGGCAAGCCGTTTTGGGCTTTTGCGCTCGCTACGGCTCACGATCCCTATCCGATTCCCAGTTTGGCGCAATTGAGGCTTCAGGTTTACAGTGATCTGGCTTATGGCGCTCAGGGAATTCAGTACTTCACTTATTGGACTCCGGAGAAGAATCCGACATGGGATTTCCATCATGCGCCCGTCGAGCGGAGCAGCGGCCGTCGGACCGACGTGTATGACAAGATCAAGCAGGTGAATGCCGAGATTCGGGCTTTGAGCGGCGTGTTCCTCGGCTGCGAGGTGGTTTCGGTCCGTCATACGGGCGAGTCGATTCCTCGGGGAACCGTTCGGCTGACCGAGCTCCCTGACGGAGTAAAGAAGCTCGAGACGACGGGTGCGGGAGCTGTCGTATCCGAGTTGCGCAACGGGAATAACCGTTTCATTGTGATCGTGAACCGCGATTTCAAAAATTCGATGACGCTGCAAATCGAGCTGGACGAGACGGCGAGTCGGATTCTCAAGGACGGATCGGTCGTTCCGGCATCGCTTTACCATGAAACTATGGTCGTGGAGCCGGGCGACGCGATGATTTATATGTTTAAATAATCTATGTAGCTGATTGGATATGAGTGTGAAAAGAAAAGTATGGATTTGTTGCATGGCCTGCATGATAGGCTGTTTCTCGGTATCGGCTCAGCAGCGGATCGAGCCGGCCGATTTGCCGATTCTGGCTTGGTACGGTATCCCCGCGCACGAGGCGACCGTGGAGCGTTTCGAAGAGTTGCGGGATGCGGGCTTTACGCTGAACTTCCGTTCCTTCCCGAGCGCCGATGCGGTAGCCAAAGGGCTCGATGCGGCGGGAAAGGCAGGTATCAAACTGATTATCGGTTGCCCTGAATTGGAAAAAGAACCCGAGAAGACCGTGCGCCGCTTTATGAATCATTCTGCTTTGGCCGGCTATTTTCTTCGGGACGAGCCCCGAAGCAACGAGTTCGCCGAGCTGGGAGAGTGGGCGCGGCGGATTCAGGCGGTGGATAACGAGCATTTCTGCTATCTGAACCTGTTCCCGACCGGCCCGAAGGAGCATCTCGACCAGTTGGGCGTGAAATCCTATCGCGAGTATGTCTCCCGTTTCGACGAGCAGGTGCCGCTGCCCTTTCTGACTTTCGACCACTACCCGATCACGCGGGACGGGTTGAAGGCGGAGTGGTACGAGAATCTGGAAGAGTTCTCCGACGAAGCGCGCAAGGCGGGCAAGCCGTTCTGGGCTTTCGCGCTGGCGACCTCGCACGGTCCTTATCCTGTTCCGACCCCGGCCATGTTGCGGCTTCAGGTTTACAGCGATTTGGCTTACGGAGCGCAGGGGATACAGTATTTTACCTATTGGACTCCGCAGGGCGACTCTTTCTGGGACTACCAGTTCGGACCGATCGGCCTGGACGGCAAGCGCACCGTAGCCTACGACCGTGTCCGCGCGATGAATCAGGAGCTGAAGGCCCTGTCGGGCATATTCGTAGGGGCTAAGGTGATTTCTGTCCGTCATACGGGCGACCGGATTCCGCGCGGTACCAAGCGACTGACCGCCTTGCCCGAGCCGGTCAAGGTGCTTGAAACCGAGGGGACCGGGGCCGTCGTTTCGCTGCTCGAGAATAAGGGCAGACTGTATTTGCTGATCGTCAACCGCGACTACGAACGTCCGATGAGGCTGACGTTCTATGCCGACGAGTCGGTCGGCCGCGTGCTCAAGGACGGTTCCATTGTGCCGGCACAAGCCTATACGGGCGTTCTGGAGGTCGATCCGGGCGATGCCATGATCTATACGTGGACGAAGAAACGGAAATGAGATTCTCCTTTCGACAGGAAGTCCGTCCCGATCGGGGCGGACTTCTGCGTTTTTATTGCGGCTCGTGTTCCCGGAGGTCCGTTCGCGGACATGGCTTTGATTCGATATGGGCTTTCGACTCTTTTACCGTACGACATGCAGGATTTTATCGGGCGAGTCGATTCGTTTATCTTTCGATTCGCTATTTTTGCGGGCGATTGACAGCAAGAAACATGAAATATCGCAAAAGCTTTTGTCGAAGCGCTTCGTTCCGGCTTTGGATCGTGTGGACGGTCTCGCTTCTTGCGGGCTGGATTCCGGCTCGCGCTCAACGGGTGGACACCGTCGGCGTGTACAGCCCTTCGATGGACAAGCAAGTCAAGAATCTGGTGATTCTTCCCGAAGGATACGATGCCGATCCGGCTCGCCGCTATCCGGTCGTTTATCTGCTGCACGGTTACAACAACCGTTACGACAGCTGGCTGCGTAAAACCAAGCCCGAGCTTCCCCGCACGGCTACGGCGTACGGGACGATCATCGTTTGTCCGGACGGCGCTTCGAGCTGGTACTGGGACAGTCCGGTCGATCCGAGAAGCCGGTATGAAACTTATGTGAGCGCGGAGCTGGTGGGCTGTGTGGACTCCCTTTACAGAACGGTACGCTCGCGGCGCGGACGGGCGATCACGGGATACAGCATGGGCGGTCATGGCGCGTTGTGGCTCGCGTTCCGGCATCCCGACGTTTTCGGAGCATGCGGATCGATGAGCGGCGGCGTCGACATTCGGCCTTTTCCGAACAACTGGAAGAGCAGCGAGCAGCTCGGACCCTATTCCGAAAATCCGCGCTTGTGGGACGAGCATACGGTGATCGAGCAGCTGTATCGCGTCGTGCCGTTCACGGACCGTAACCGGGAAGTCGCTTCCAAGGAGGCCCGGCCTGTCGATTACGGCCTGCAGCCCGGACAGCTGGCCATCGTGATCGACTGCGGGACGGAGGATTACTTTTTCGAAGTCAATCGGCAGCTGCACGAGCGGATGTTGTACAGACACATATCGCACGAGTATATCGTCCGGCCCGGCGGACATACGCACGACTACTGGCGCGAGGCCGTCGAGTATCACATGCTCTTTTTCCGCCGGTTCTTCGACTCGCAGGAGCGCGAAGACGTTTTAGCCGGGGCCGGGCGACCGTAATTCGGGGACTCCGGCTATCGCGCCAGATCGCCGTACTCGGGGTGGCGGCGGATGTAGGCTCTGGCATAGGAACAGGTCGGCCGGACCCGCAGGTTTTCGGCGCGCGCGTATTCGAGGGCGGCCCGGGTAAGAGAGGCTGCGATCCCCTGCCCTTCTAGTGGTGGCGGGACGAAGATGTGCGTCAGTTCGATCTCATTTTCGCTTCGACGGTATTCGACGACGGCTGTCAGTCCGTTCTCGGTTCGTTCGAACCGTTGTTTTTCCGTATTGTGCGTTATCATGTCTCGCCTGTTTTTCCGGTTTCAAGTTAGCGATTTTTCCGTTTGTCCGTGCCGTGCCGGGAAAAATGATTTGCCGGAAACGAAAGCGTCCGGCTCTCCCGAAAAGAGCCGGACGCCGTGCAAAACGTGCAAAAGAAGAAAGGGTCAGAATCGCCAGCCCGCCGTGACAGCAAATACGCTGTTGCGTGTGTAACCTGCGTTCTTGGCTAGATTCGTTACGCCGATGTTGTAGCGGGCGTCGAGGATCAGACCGAACTTGAAATCGTAGGACAGACCTACCGGAATCGACAAGTCGAACGTTTTATATATGTTCTTGGCATCGACTTTGACGTCGCCTTCTTTCGCTTTGGCCGCCAGCAGGAAGCCGGGCTGAACGCCGGTTTTCAGCGCCATGCCGCGCGTCAGATAGAAATTGGCGAGAACGGGAATGTTCAGGTAATCCGTGCGCAGTTTGATATCGGAGTTCTCGATCTTGCTGCCCTGACGCGAGTAGAGCACGTCGACCGATACGGCGAACCAGTTGCAAGTGCGGTAGTCGGCGAATATGCCGCCGGTGAAGCCGGCTTTGTACTTGGCTGCGTCGTCCAGCGTCTGATTCGAGATATTCACGCCGGCTTTCACACCGAATCCGAAACCGGTTTCCTGTGCCGAGGCGAAAGAAAATACAGCACATGCGGCCATGAGGGTCAAGAGAATCTTTTTCATTGCAGTTTCTTTTTAAGTTAGACACATGAACGATCGATCGGTCTTCAGACATATAACGCGGCGGGGCTCGTTAGGTTACACCGTTACGTGGTTTTCGGGGGAACAACAATTTTTAAGAATGGATGTATGTTAGTGTATTTGATGCTTGTGAAATGTCCGGGATATTTTCCCTGAGGCTCGTTCCCTATCGTGAACAAGGGTGATCGGAGTTCTTACGTGAGCCTGGCGGTTTTGCATTCTTTTTGACATATCTTTGCCGGATCAAGAACGGTCGTCCGCAATCATCGGAAATCATGAAGTTTTTCAGGGTGAGCAGCCGAGTGCTTTTGCTTCTTGCTGGACTCGTTTGGATCACGGCGGGAGCCAATGTCCTGCGGGTCGGTATCGAGGCATGGAGGAGCGGCGGGCTGTCATGGCCTTTCGGAGCGGCAGCCGCGGCAGTCGTCTTTCTGCTGTTCTACCAGTTTGTTTTTAGGAGGCTTTATTTCAGGCACGCGAGCCGGATCGAGAGCAGGGAGGGACGGAATTGTCCGTTCTCCTTTTTCGATATCAAAGGTTGGATCGTGATGGGGGCGATGATTACATTCGGAGCAGCCGCCCGCTTTTTCAGGCTGTTTCCCGATTCGTTCGTCTCGGTTTTCTATACCGGCTTGTCTTCCGCCCTGATCGTAACCGGAATCCGGTTCCTGTATCGCTGGAAAAGGTTTCGCCGCCCCTGAAGGAACCGCCGTGCAGGAGCTCTCGGGGAACCGCCGCGAGCCGGTATCTTTTTTGCATGGTCCGGATATGCGCGGGTGCCGGTTTCTCTTGTTTTTATATAATTATATTCTATGATGACATAAAAATTATCGATTTGATTTATATTTATGCTTGTCGTATCTTTGTCTCAACAAAAAGAAAAAGTCATTAACAATTAAAAACAGCCATTATGAAAACGTTGGATTATCTTCATCTCGATGAGAACGCAGCCGGTAAGCTGGTTCAATCGTTGCAGCAGCTGCTCGCCGACTTTCAGGTTCATTACATGAATCTCCGCGGCTTTCACTGGAACATTCAGGGACACGGATTTTTCGTGTTGCACAGCAAGTTCGAAGAAATGTATGACGACATGGCCGAAAAGATCGACCAGATCGCGGAGCGTATTCTGATGCTCGGCGGCGTTCCCTCGAACAAGTTCGGCGAATACCTGAAGATCGCCAAGGTCCGCGAGATCGACGGCGTGTCGTGCGGAGGCGAGGCTATCGGCCATGTGCTCGATACCTACAAGTATCTGATCGGCCGTGAGCGCGAGCTGCTCGCCCAAGCTTCGGAGGCGGGCGACGAGGTGACCGTCTCGATGATGACCGACTATCTGCAGGAGCAGGAAAAGACGGTGTGGATGCTTTGCGCCTTCTCGGCTCACAAGCATGGCGACTCTTGCGCCCGATAGCGTCGGGACCAGACAATTGCCGAGCGGCGGAAAGAATATTTCCGCCGCTTTTCGTATCTCTTAATCGAGGGTTTTGTGATAGGCTCGGCGAGGTGTTCCCCTGTGCCGTATCTCTCCGCAGAAGACATAACCCGAGCGCTCCAGCAGGCCGCGCATAGCGGCATTGGCGGAGTGAGTATCCGCCCGGATGTCGAGCAAATGTTTGTCGAGGCACAGCCGCTCGGCCTGCTGCAAGAACAGCCCGGCCAGTCCCTTTCGCTCGAACGCTTCGTGTACGGCGAGCCGGTGTACGACTGCATAAGGCCGGTCGTTGAGCCACCGGCCTTCGATCGGCCCGTATTCGGGTTCCTCGCCGAAGAGGATCGCGCCGTAAGCGACCGGACGGTTATGCCGGCACAGTACGTATCCGTCGCCCGATTCGATGTCGCGCCTGAGGTCTTCGTCCGCCGGGTATCCGTCTTGCCATTGCGGATTGCCTTGCCGCCCCATCCGTTCGCGGGCCAGACGGACGATCTCCTGCGCTTGGGCGCAGTCGCCGGGCCCGGCTTTTCTGAACAGTACGTCTGCCGGCGTCCCGGTGACCGGCGGGACCCGGAGAGCGGTAGCTCCTGATTTTTCGTCTCGAGTCATAGCGGAATCGGAAAATTTCCTGCCGCCTTTCGAGCGGCGGAAGAAAGTCCGTAAATTTACGATGAATTTCGCGTAAGATGAAAATGCCGGGAGAGAAACTCCCGATTGGATCGGCTGTGCCGGCGCGAGATTTCGGCTTGAGGGGACGTGCCGTTCTTTTGTAGGTCTATCCAATTTGTTGGATGAGGAGCGTTTAGGCTTGGGGCCGATCTATCCGGATTTTCAGAATGCTCGCGGCAAACAAAAAAGAGGGGTGTCTCTCCCCTCTTTCCTTCGGTTGGTCGGAGCGTCAGTCGTGTCCCTGCGTTTTGACGATCTTGTTGTAAAGGCCCATGATCAATATGGGGGCTACCCATTGGCCGACGAACAGGGCCGAGTGTTTTCTGCCCAAGCATTTGAGCGTCGCGGAAGCGGCCATCGCGGTCAGTCCGGCTGCCAGATAAAAGCCCGACGGGATTTTGGAGGTCCGTCTTTCGATCTCGACGGTGCCTTTGCCTTCTTGCGGAGTCTCGTGTTTCATAGTCTGTATTTTTATCGGTTTGTTTTGATTCGGATTTTGCAAGAATCAGACCATGTGCGGGGCGTCCCGTCCCCTCCGCGCCTTGTTCGTCCGGAAAGCGAAAAGCCTCTTGTCGGGCTTCCGGGCCGTTGGAATGGAGGGGAATTTCCGGGATCGGCCGGTGCCGCTCTGTTGATTCGGGTTCGGGGCGCGGCGGCCTGAGCGTCTCGGCATGCACGGACCGGTATCGGTATGCGGTCAGGATGGTCGGAGCGGCCCTCGGAAAGGGACCGGATAAAAGAAAGCGGCTGTCAATCGTCAGACCGACAGCCGCCTTGCCGTACTCGGAGCGGGAATTGAACCCGCACAAACCTTTCGGTTTATCGGATTTTAAGTCCGACGCGTCTACCGATTCCGCCATCCGAGCGTGTCCGCCGCTCAGACTGCCGAAGCCTGAGGCGGAGGCGACAAATATAGACCATATCCGGCTGAAATACAAATTTTACATTTTGTCGCGTATTCCGTCGCGCGTCTCTTTCCGGAATGCCGATGCGGATCATTGGATCGCGGGGCCGGCCGTGCTTTGCGGATTTGTCTTGCCGCGTTGTCCGGCTCTTGTCTTGCAACGGGCGACCGCTACGGCAAAATAACCGGGGCGCATGTCTCGGAGTATCGGACCGCGCTCGGTCGATCAGGCAGTATCTGTCGTTTGTCCGATCAAGGCGCGGCGGTCATATCGTCCCGCTCAGATAGCCGGCGATTTTTTCGGCGCACCCTTCTTCGGCTTCAAACCATTGCGTGTCCGTATTTCTTGCGAACCAGGTTATTTGCCGCTTGGCGTAGCGGCGGCTGTTACGCTTGATCAGATCGATGGCCTGTGTCCTGCTCGTTCTGCCTTCAAAATAAGCGAACAGTTCCCGGTAGCCGACCGTTTGCAGCGCATTGTATTCCCGGAGAGGATACAATGCCCGGGCTTCTTGTTCGAGACCGTCGGCTATCATACGGTCGACACGCCGGTCGATCCGGTCGTAGAGTATGTCGCGGGGCATCCGGAGCCCGACGCGCAGGATACGGAAAGGGCGCGTTTTCGGCTCGCCTTTCCGCAGGCTGCTGTACGGCCGGCCGCTCTGCAGGCATACTTCCAGCGCGCGGATCACTCGTTGCGGGTTGCTGCGGTCCATGACTTCGCAGTGCGCCGGATCGAGCTTCCGCAGCTCTTCGATCAGCGACTCGAGTCCTTCGGCCTGTACTCTGCGGACGAGGGTCTCCCGCAGGTGCGGATCGACGGCCGGAAGCTCGTCCATGCCGTGGCAGACCGCGTCGATGTACAGGCCTGACCCGCCGACCAGAAACAGGGTGTCGTGCTCGCGGAAACGTTCCTTCAGCACATGGAGCGCATCCTGCTCGTACCGGCCTGCCGAATAGTCTTCGCGGACGCTGCGCGTGCCGATCAGGTGGTGCGGAACGGCCGAGAGCTCCTCCTCGGTCGGCTTGGCTGTCCCGATACTCATCTCGCGGTAAATCTGCCGCGAGTCGGACGATACGATTTCCGATCCGAATGCCCGAGCCAGTGCGATGCCGACGTCGGTTTTGCCCGTGGCGGTCGCGCCGAGCAGCACGACGAGCGTCTTGTCGCCGTTATTCGTCGTCGCCATACGCATCGTCTCCCTCGAAGTCGTTGTAGTCGCCCATCGCCTCCTCGAAAATCGACCGGTTTCGCGGGGATGCCTCCGGATCGAACTGGTCGGGCGCCTCTCCGTTGGCCAGCAACAGATTGGGGTAGCTTTTGCACGCACCGGCCTCTGCCGTGTCGATCACCTCCAGATAGTAGGCCCGGTCTCCCGGAGGGTCGAAGCGGAAGATCAGCCGGTCATGCATCCGGTGCAGGATGTCCGAGAGTCGGCTTTCGGACATCCTGCACCGGGAAGCGGATGAGTCCGATCCCGTTGCGCCGGAGCCGGCATGCGTATATTCGCGCTGTCTGTTCCACTCGCGGTCGGCCTCGAAAAACGATGATTCCGGTATTTTCTCGTATTGCAGATCTTCGCAGATGAAGTCGTGCAATTCCTCCAGCGTCGACTCGTACGGCACCTCGTAGTCGCGCAGGAAGCAGTCGTCCTCGTCGCTGAGCATTCTCAGTTTCAGAATTACGGGCATGGTTTCAGGCGTATTTTGTTTCGTGCGTAAAGATAGCGTGATTGTCCGACTAATCGCTCTTATGTTTCGGAAATATCGATGTCGTATCGACCGAGCAAGCCCGGAAGACCGCCGATCGAGAATCGGGCCCGGCGTATTCGGTTCGTCTCCGGGTCGATCGAATAGTTCCGCGCGGTCGAGAAATCGGCTTTTTCCAGCACGGTGCGGTCGAAAATCGCTCCGTTCAGATCGCAATCGGCAAAAACCGCTCCGCTCAGGTCCGCCGCCGAGAAGTCGGCTTGCCGAAGGCTGCATCCGCGAAACAGGCGCTTGCGGAGTTTTGCGCGGCGGAACGAGGCGTAGTCGAGAAGGCAACGTTCGAAGTCGGGCGAGAACAGAATTTGGTTGCAATCTTCGAACCTCGTGCCCAGCAGTTTGCATTCGTGAAACCGGACCGTCCGCATCGACGCGTTTTCCAGCAAGGTCATGCTCAGGTCGCAACGCTCGAACCGGCAATCGGTGAACTCGTAGTTGCGTAGGTCGGCGCTCGGGAACAGACAGCCGGTGAATAGGCAATCCTCGTAGGATCGATCGGGCAGGGTCCGGACGCGAAAGTCCTCTTTGTCGAAATGCTCGTGCTCGGTCATAGCTGTCGTCGATCGGCCGGGACCGGAGAGCCGGCCAGCAGGAATTCCATGACGTCTATTCCGTCGGGATAATCGGTCAGCGAAGGGTGCTGGGTCTGCCCGAAATCGACCCGCCGGGGATGGTCGAGCGTCGCCGATACGACGCACTGTATTTCCCGGTCGCGTTCGCGGAGCAGTTGCTCGACGCTTTCGACGCTTTCGTAAAACGTGCAGGCGATTTCGCTCAACGGCCCCTCTCCGTCGGCGCCGGGACGCATCAGGAAAAAGCCTCCGTCGATAAACTCCGTTCCGCTCAGAAGCCGCATGGCGCGGGCCTGCCGGTAATTGTTCAGGTAGCCCGTGTGGGTGATCGGCCGGGCGGATAACCGGCGGCAAAGGCTCTGCAGGTCGTATCCGCGCGGGACGAAGATCCTGCTTACGTTGCGGCATCCGAGTCCGAAATACGAAAAGACGTCGTCGTACAGCCCGTCCAATTGCCTGTCGCTCTCCTGCCCTGAAAGCACGGCTACGCTGTAACGATGCCCCCGGAGCAGGGAGGGCGTGTCGGGATAGGCCGAGGCGAAATGCCTGCGGGCCTCGTCGCTTCCGGAAGCGATAAGGCGGTCGGGCGTCTGCCCTTCGAGCGCTCCGATCGAGAATCGGGGCTCGATTTCGCGCAGCAGATCGACTATGTGGCCGATCAGGACACGGTCCTTGGACGAGGGCTTGATTAGACAGCGCCGGTCGCAGATCAGCACGCACAGCAGGTCGAAGAAGCCGACCAGAGGGATATTTCCGGCCATGACGATGCCGATCGTTTCGTCGGACGGCCTGCCGACAGCTGGGTATCGGGCGAGCCATGAGTGAAGATTTCGGCTGTCGAGCATATCGACGCATACGGCTTGTATGGCCGAGACGACGTTGGCGCGGGAAAACCACGGGTTCTCGGCTTCGCTGCGGCGGATCACAGGTTCGATCGTTCCGTCGAGCAGCTCCTCGGCGAGGCGCTCGCCCAAGCGGATAAAAGGTTCTATCGTGCGAATTTCGTTCATATCGGTAGGGCGAAGTTACAAAAAAGTTACCTTTGCGCTACCGCCCGCACCGCGGTTCATGGCGGTTGCGGCGCGGCGCAATCAAACGAACGACTATGAAATTCCTTGCATTGATTCCCGCCCGGTATGCCTCGACCCGTTTCCCCGGCAAGCCGCTGGCCGACTTGGGAGGCAAGCCGATGATCCGGCATGTGTATGAGAAGGCCCGAGCGTTTTTCGATACCTGCTATGTGGCTACCGACGACGAGCGGATCGAACGGGCCGTCGCCGGTTTCGGCGGGCGCGCGATCATGACCTCGACCGATCACCGCAGCGGGACGGATCGCTGTCGGGAGGCGCTCGACAAGGCGGAGGCTCTTTGCGGAGAGCGGTTCGACGTCGTTGTCAATATTCAGGGCGACGAGCCTTTCATGTCCGAGGAGCAGCTGTCGCTGATCTCCGGATGTTTCGACGAGCCTTCGACCCAAATCGCCACGCTGGTCAAGGCGTTCGCTCCGCACGAGGATATTTTCAATTCCAACTCTCCGAAGGTGGTCTTGTCGGCCGACGGCCATGCGCTCTATTTCAGCCGCTCGGCGATTCCCTTCCTGCGCGGAGTCGAGCCGTCGCGGTGGCAGAGTTCGCATACCTACTACAAGCATATCGGGCTGTATGCCTACCGCAGCGACGTGCTCCGGCGGATTACCGCCTTGCCTCAGGGCATTCTCGAGCGGTGCGAGTCGCTCGAGCAGCTGCGTTGGCTGGAGAACGGCTATCGCATCCGGACGGCCGTCACGATGACTGAAAGCCTGGCGATCGACACGCCGCAGGATTTGCAAGCTGCCGTCGATTATATGCTGGGCGGGACGAAATAGTGGCAATAATTTTGCTGTTTGCTTTTTTTCGGTTACTTTTGTTGCCGTTACGACTCTCGTGTATCCGTTCGGATACGAAAAAATCACTGAATTTACGATTAAATAGCAGAACCATATGCAGGATGCCGAAGCATTGAAAGGGAAAAGCCTTGCCGAATTGCGCGAAATAGGCCGGTCCATGGGAATCAAGGCCCAAATGCGCAAACAGGAACTTCTCGACCGTATTTTGGAGTTATCCGCGCGCGGAGATTCTTCTCCGGCCGGCGCGGAAGCGGCACAGCCGGAAGTACCGGCTTGGGAAGGAGAAGAAAATATGCCCGAGAAAAAGCGGAGGGGCCGCCGTCCGAAGGGATACGTCCGGGTCGAAAGCGTCGAGAGTCCGTCGGCGGACGAGACGGTCCCTGAGCAGGAGGCGCCGAAAGCGCCTGAAGAAGTCCCCGTTTCCTCGGTCAGGGCCGACGCGCATCCCGAGCAGATCGTCCGGCAGCGGACCGTTCCCGTTTTCACGGCCAGTCCTGAGAAGGGGAAGCCCGGCCGTCCCAAGAAGCGGGACCGGCTCGCTTTCGCCAAGAATGCCAAGGCGGTCCGGTCCTTGTCTTCGGACGGGACGGCGGCCGATTCGAGCGATTCGGGCATGATTCCGGAAGATCGGGTCGAAGCGCCCGCCGCGCAGGAGCCGGCCGCTCCTGCCCCGGCTTTCGTCAGGGAAGCGCAAGAGCGTCCGGAGCCGGTTTCGCGTACGAATTCCAGCCCGAAGAAGGAGGCGAAGGAAGAGTTTCTAGGCATCGTAGAGGGACAGGGCGTGCTCGAAATCATGCCCGACGGCTATGGCTTTCTGCGCTCGACCGACTATAATTACCTGAACTCGCCGGACGACGTCTATGTCTCTCCGTCCCAGATCAAACTGTTCGGTCTGAAAGTGGGCGATACGGTTCAGGGAGCGATCCGCCCCCCGAAGGAGGGCGAGAAATATTTTCCGCTGGTCAAGGTCAGTCGCATCAACGGACTCAGTCCGGAAGAGGTGCGCGACCGTGTGCAGTTCGAGTTCATGACTCCGCTGTTCCCTTCCGAGAAATTCAATCTGACCGGTAACGGGCACAACAATATCCCCTGTCGGGTGATCGACTTGTTCTCGCCGATCGGCAAGGGGCAGCGCGGTCTGATCGTGGCTCAGCCCAAGACCGGCAAGACGATGCTGCTGCAGTCGATTGCCAATGCCATTGCCGACAATCATCCGGAGGTGTACCTGATCGTGCTGCTGATCGACGAGCGTCCGGAGGAAGTGACCGAGATGGCCCGCAACGTGAAGGCCGAGGTCGTGGCGTCGACTTTCGACGAGCAGGCGTCCCGTCATGTGAAGGTCGCCGAGATGGTGCTGGAGAAAGCCAAAAGGATGGTCGAGTGCGGGCACGACGTCGTGATCCTGCTCGATTCGATCACGCGTCTGGCCCGTGCCTACAATACCGTGCAGCCCGCTTCGGGCAAGGTACTCTCGGGCGGTGTCGACGCGAACGCGCTGCATAAGCCCAAGCGATTTTTCGGCGCGGCCCGGAATACCGAGGAGCGCGGATCGCTGACGATCATCGCGACGGCGCTGATCGACACCGGCTCGAAAATGGACGAGGTGATATTCGAGGAGTTCAAGGGAACCGGCAACATGGAGCTTCAGCTCGACCGCAAGCTCGCCAACAAACGCGTTTATCCGGCCGTGGACATTATGGCGTCGGGGACCCGCCGCGAGGACCTGCTGCTTCGCAAGGAAGTGCTGCAAAAAATCTGGGTATTGCGCCGCTATCTCTCCGACATGAACTCCGTGGAGGCTATGGAGGTGATCAAGAAGCACATGGAGTCGACCCGTTCCAACGAGGAGCTGCTCGTGACGATGAACCAGTAGGCCGTTTTTCGGGGGATTCTTAAGGCAGGTTGCATGCAGTGCATGCAGCCTGTTTTTCGTAGAGGGCTATTGATCCGCGCGAGAGAAACGTTTCGGGCTACTTTTGGTTGAGGGCCGGTTGTCGGGCTCGGGACGTTCCGGCAGCCGCGCGTTCCGGCCCATAGCGATCGGAAGCATGGATGGGCATGCTTCGGGAGAGCGGAAGGCGTGTCGTGCGGCGGACCGTTGCCACGAGGGAGGGACGGCCGGTAGACGGCTGCCGGTGGCGCGACGAAAACTTTCGGAAAATGTGTCCGGATAAAAAATGATCGATAAGCGCGGATTTCAATGACAACCTTGCTTCACGGCCTCCCATATCTTGGTTCGCAGCGAGGTCGAAAGCAGCTTGTTGTCGACCCGCGTCGGGCATACGGCATTCGACAGGAAAACCATGTACAGGCCGGCGTGGGCGTCGATCCAGAATATCGTGCCGGTAAAGCCCGTGTGCCCGTAACTGTCCGTGCCTCCCAACGGGCTCGAGTCCGGGTCCCGCTTGTCGAATCCGAGTCCGCGCCAGATTTTCCGTTCGGCGAGCGGCGAACCGGTGAACAGCCGGATTGTTTCCTGCGAAAGAATCCGGCGGCCTGCGTAGCATCCGTCGTTGAGCATCATTTCGCAGAAACGGGCCATTTCCTTGGCCGTCGAGAACAGCCCGGCGTTGCCTCCTACCCCGCCCATCAGAGCGCCCAGTTCGTCATGGACGTAGCCTTGTACGGTACCGCGGTTCAGAATGTGATCGTCCTCGGTCGGGACACAGTGCTCCATGTCGCAGGTTTGCAAAGGATTATACCCGCTCAGCGTGCAGCCCAGCTCCGACAGCAATTCGCGGGTCAGCTGGTCGAGGGATTCTCCGGAGACCTTCTCCGCGATCAGTTTCAGCAGCCAGAAGTTCGTGTCGCTGTACTGGTAGCTTCCCCTGCGCTCCGGCTTGTAATCCTCGATGATCTGCCGCACGATCAGCGTGTCGACGGCCGGGTTGACGTACAGTTTCGAGGTGGCCTCGCGCCAGCCGGCGCGGGGAGTACGCGACAGCAGCAACGTGTCGATGGCTACGTCGCGGGCCACGAAGTAGTTTTTCCCGATCCGGTAGGGGTACTCGGCCGACAGCTTGCCGCTGAAAAGGCGTCCTCCGTTCGCGTTGCGGACCAGAGGCGTATAGAAAGTCTGCGCGCGCATGCCCGAGGTGTGGGTCAGCAGTTCGCCGAGCGTGACGCTCTCGGCCGTCGTGCCGGCGAACTCGGGCAGGTATTTCACGAGAGGATCGTCGATTCGCAGCAGGCCCCGGTCGTACAGGCGCATGACGACGAACGTGGTGGACACTACTTTCGTGCACGAGGCCACGTCGTACAGGTCCCGGTCGGTCACTTCCCGTTTCCGCGAATAGTCGTGGTAGCCGTAGTTGCGGGCGTAAAGAATGCCTTCCCGGTCGCCGATGACAAGTTGAGCCCCCGGGAACGCCTTGATTTGCATGGCGTCGAGTATCATCGAGTCGAGCGACCGTTCCAGTCGCTCGGGCAGTCCGCGGTCTTGTCCGTGCGTTACGGCGAGGACGAAGGCGAACAGCAGAGTGAGCGCGTATTTCTTCACGTTCGGGAAAGTTTCGGAATTCAAATATACGAAACCTTTCGGTAAACCGTATCGGAATGCGGATTTATCTTCCGGCGAGAATCGTTTCCCGGGAAAGACTTTTCTTACGCTCGGCGGCCTCGGCCAGCTCCGTGTAGAACCCGATTCGCTCGGCGCAGATCCTTTGCGTGAGAACCCGGAGCGCCTCGGTTCCGCGCAGCATGTAGCCCAGCCGTTCGCGCGTGTAGCGGAATACGCCGCGCCGCGTTTCTTGCGGAGCGCGGCAAAGCAGTTCGTAGCTTTGGGCCTCGAAATCGTCATGGCAGGGGAAAATTGCTGCGAACTCGCGAGAGTAGCGCCTGACCAGTCCGCCCAGTTCGTCGAGCGGCAGCGCTCCGGGGGAATGGTTCGTATGCACCGTCCATACGGTGCGGTAGAACTTGTCGCAGGCCTCGTGAAGCCGCCGGGCGCTTCGCCGGTAGTCTTCGGCGGGTAGCAGCCGGGTCGTGACGCTGTACAGCAGATTGACCGCATCGGGAAAATATTTCTCGAATCCGGCGACGGCTCCTTCCAGCGCTCGAAGCGGGTCGGGCCGTACGCAATCGCACGGAGCGTGTCGGCCGTTGTCGTACAGCAGGATGCCGTCGCGGACGAGGCCGTTGTAGAACAAGTGTCCGCGTCTCGATTGTTCGGCCAGCGTGCCGATGGACTCGACGATGAACCGGGGCATCGTGTGCCGTCGGAATCTGAAAAGTCCGTCGTAAGTTCCGGCAATCCGGCGGCGGAGCGTCCTGCCTGCTTTCTCCGTTTCGGTCCCTTCGACGAAAACCGCGATTTCGTAGTCGTGACGGTAGAGCGTATGCCGCCCGCGAACGACGCTTTCGCTCCACGAGACATAGTCTTGGCCCGCGTGGCTTCCGCCGAGGATAATCAGGCTGCAGTCGGGAATATGCCGGACCGTGAGCGAACGCAGTACGCGCAACTCCTCTCTGCAGCAGGACGGCAGATGCTCCGTCGATGTTTTCATAGGGTTTGTCGGTTTACGGATAGGCCGACGGAGCGAATGGTCTTCCCTTTGGGAAAACGCTCCCTCAGCGCACGGGAGTAATGCGAAGATCCTGCCAACATACGGCCGTCTCGCCGTTGCTGCCCTCGATCGACACCCGGATAGCGCGGACGGGCTTGTTCGGTTTCCATACGATCTGTCCGCTTTCGTCCAGCGGTCCGGCCTCGATGAAGGTGCGTCCGTCGCTCGACCACGCGACCGTTCCTTTCGTGACGATATAGCGCGTGACGTTCGGAATGCCCGTGCGCAGATCGACCGACTCGCAATCGACCGGCTCCTCGAACGTGAACAGAATGTAGTCTCCTGCCTGACAGGGCGATGCGACGCGGGTGTAGGTCCCGAAGTGGTAGTCGGACGCATTGCGCAACGGAAACCTTTTCGACGGTACGAGCGAGCTGGTGACGCGCACCGGCGGCTCGATATAGGGCGACGGGCGCAGTCCGAGCGTCAGCGTGTCGGATCGTTGCGAGCGGTTGCTCAGCGCGAGGATCAGATCGGCCGTCCGGTTCCGCTCGTCGATGTAAAGCCGCAGGTCATTGAACGGGTTTATTTTCTGCCCGTTGCGGATGATCGTGTAGGTCGTGTCGGGACCGCTTACTTCCATTCGGTCGATCTTCGCGTTGTCTTGCTGCTGGGATACGCTCAACAGCCAGAGCCCGTTGCGATCGACGTAGCGTTCCAGCGGAATGCGGACGGTTCGTTCGCTGCCGGCATCCAGCGCGACGGTCGTGTCGGCCGTAGCCGGGACGGCCGGGCTGTGTCCTTCGCCGTAAAAAGCGCGGAACAGATAGCGTTCGGGATTTTTCGTCCGGATCGGACCTTCGTATAAGGCCGACGCGAGCGTCGGCTCGCTCGAGTCGCTCGTATAGCGGACCTCTCCGTCGGGATGGGGGCTGCGCACCGTAATCGTTCCGTCGCGGTAGGCCGCCTCGGGCGGAAACATCCGGAAGCGGATGCCCATGGCGCTCAGGCGGTCCAGATGGCCCGACGTCAGCCGGGCGTAGAAATCGTTCCAGCTGCGTCTTCCCTTTTCGGTCCAGCCTGCTTCGGCCAGCGCGCAGAGGCGGGGATACCCTTGATACTCCACGAAACGTTCGGGACGGTCGAGCAGTTCCGCCCATTGGGCCGCCTCGATGCCGAGGACCAGTTCCGGGCGGCTGTCGCCGATTCCCGTATCGTCCGGGTCGAACGAGTAGACGCGGCGCGTATCGACCAGCCATGCCCAGGTATGTCCTCTCTCCCACCGGCTCTGCTTCATGTCGATATAGCAGTACTGGGCGGGCATCATCACGACGGGCTGCCCGGCGCGAACGGCTTCGGCGCAGGCCGCTGTGTCTTTCCACGCATAGATGAGCGTGCTCTTGTCCGGTCGGTTGTCCTCGAGCACTTCGTTCCACGCCGCGCAGCTTTTGCCCGTTTCGAGAACGATCGTTTCGAGCCGGCGGACGAAATAGCTCTGAATTTCGGAGACCTTCCGCATGCCCTCGGCCTGCATCAGGGCCTTGCATCGGGAGCAGTTGCTCCAGTATTTCGTGCTGACCTCGTCGCCTCCTATGTGAATGTATTTCGACGGGAACAGAGAAGCCAGCTCGGTCAGGATGTCGCGCAGCATCGCGAAGTTCTCCTCCCGCCCGGCGCACAGCACGTTGCGCATCTCCTCGGACGGATAGTCCTCGCCGCTCTTGAGGCAGAACGTTTCGGGATAGACGCTCGTAAGCGTCTGGCTATGTCCCGGCAGGTCGATCTCGGGAATGATCTCCACGGCGCGCGACGCGGCGAAGCGCACGATTTCGCGCACGTCGTCCTGCGTGAAGTAGCCGCCGTAGCGCTTCTTGCCCGACCCGTAGGAAGGCGGGAGCGCCTCGCCGGGTCCCCGCCATGCTCCTTTCGACGTGAGTTCGGGGTACTTCTTGATCTCGATGCGCCAGCCGTTGTCGTCCGTCAGATGCCAGTGCAGTCGGTTGAGCTTGTGGCGGGCCATCCAGTCGATGTACGCGATGACCGTTTCCTTGTCGAAATAGGTGCGCGAGACGTCGAGCATGACGCCCCGGTAGGGGAAGCGCGGCGAGTCTTCGATCAGATAGCCCGGAACCTCGACCGTCTCGGCCCGACCCGGGGCGGCCGTGTCGTACACTGAGGCGGGCAGCAGCTGGAAAAGCGTTTGAAGCGCGTAGAAGGCGCCGGCATAGTCGCGGCCCTCGATCCGGATTTGCGGGATCGTGATGTCGAGCGTATAGCCCTCGGAGGGCAGTTCGCTTTTTCGGCTTATTACGATCTGGTGTACTCCCCGGAGATGCTCCGTTACAGGCAACCGGTAGCCGGTCAGGCGTTCGAGGTGGTCGTTCAGGTAGTCGGCCAGCTCGGGAAAGTCGGGGCTTACGATCTCCGTGTGGCGCGTGAGCAGGAAGCTCCCGTCTCGCTTATCGGCGCGATTGGGCAGAGGAATCAGGTTCTGGCCGAAGGCCGCAGTGGCCATTAGCAGCCAGGCCAGAGTCAGCACGAGCTTATTCTTCATATAGCAGGTAGGGCTTTCGGGTTTGTTTGAAGCGTTCCACGTCGTCCGCCCAGCGGGCCTTGATCCGGTCGGCTCCGGCGCCTTGCAGGATCATCTGCCGGACGTAATCCGTGCCGGTCAATCTGTCGAACATCGGCGTGAAAAATTTTTCGCCCAGATTCAATTGCCGGTAGCAGTCGATCACGTATCCGAGGTCTACTCCCCTCTCCCATATCCGCTCGTCGGACGGGGCGGTCCGCAGATCGACGCCGTGGCAGAGCCTGTCTTTGAGCGGCGGATTCTTGGCTCCCGCGTTGCTGCGCGGCGTAAACGAGAAATCGCCCTGCAGCTCCGGGTGTCCGTATGCCTGAAACGGGAAATCCGTCCCTCGGCCCAGGCTGACCGGCGTGCCCTCGAAAAAGCAGAGCGACGGATATAGGTAGACGGCCCGCATGTTGGGCAGGTTAGGAGACGGCGCCGTCGGCAGCCGGTAGCGCGACCGGTGCGTATAGCCCCGGCACGGGATGACGGTCAGTTTGCAGCGCAGCCCGTCCCGCAGCCAGCCTTCGCCGTCGATCATGCGGGCCAGTTCGCCGAGCGTCATGCCGTGCACGACCGGAATCGGGTGCATGCCGACGAACGAGCGGTGCTTCGCTTCGAGCACCGGACCGTCCACATAGAATCCGTTCGGATTGGGGCGGTCCAGCACGATTAGCCGCTTGCCGTTCGCCGCGCAGGCTTCCATCAGGTAGTGCATCGAGGAGAGGTAGGTGTAGTAGCGCAGGCCGACATCCTGGATGTCGAACAGCAGCACGTCGAGCCGCTGCATGACCGAGTCGGGCGGACGCTTGGTCGAGCCGTATACCGACACGACGTCGATTCCGGTTTTCCGGTCGCGGTAGCTTGCGACGCTTTCTCCCGCGTCGGCCTGCCCCCGGAAGCCGTGCTCGGGCGCGAAGACGACCCGAATGTCCACGCCCAGCGAACGCAGCGTATCGACCAGATGCGTCCGGCCTACGGTTCCGGTGTGATTGGTCATGATTCCGACCCGCCGTCCCTCGAGCAGCGGCAGGTAGCGGCCGGTCTGTTCCGCTCCGGTTTCGATGCGGTCTTGAGCCGGCGCGCCGAGCGAGGCGAGCAGAAGGCCGAACAGCAGGATGATCTTTCGGTTCATTTGGCGTTCGTTCTATGGTTTCGGAACGGGCGAAAGTTCGGTCCGGGATGCCGGGCGATCTGCGGCGCACCCGCGGCGAAACGGCCGAACAATCTTGACAAAAATAGTATTTTTTGGCCGAATCTTTTACCTTTGTACCTATTAATGCTAAGGAACGCTATGGATCGAAGATTAGTTGCCCTGAAGCGACTGCTCGACGTGATGGACGAGTTGCGGGTCAAGTGCCCGTGGGACCGCAAGCAAACGTTCGAGTCGCTCAGAATGAATACGATAGAGGAAACCTACGAGCTGGCCGACGCGATTCTGGACCATGATTTGGATAATGTGAAAAAGGAACTGGGCGACCTGTTGCTGCATGTCGTCTTCTATTCCAAAATGGGCTCCGAGCAGCAGGCTTTCGACATAGGCGACGTGGCCGACGCGATCTGCGACAAGCTGATTTTCCGCCATCCGCACGTGTTCGGCGAGACGCAGGCCGAGGATGCGGAGCAGGTGAAGCAGAATTGGGAAGACCTGAAGTTGAAGGAAAAGGCGCTGGAGCATCGAAAAAAACGGGTGCTGGCCGGGGTGCCGCGCAGCCTGCCGGCTTTGGTCAAGGCCTACCGGATCGGCGAGAAAGCCGCAGCGGCCGGGTTCGACTGGGAAAAGCGGGAAGACGTGTGGAGCAAGGTCAAGGAGGAGACGGCCGAGCTACAGCGCGAGATCGACCGGAGCGACGCGTCGCGCGCGGAGGAAGAGTTCGGCGATCTGTTTTTCGCGTTGGTCAATGCGGCGCGCCTGTACGGAGTCGATCCCGAGGCGGCGCTCGAGAAAAGCAACCGCAAGTTCATCCGCCGCTTCACGCATATCGAGGACCGGGCCGAGCAGCAGGGCCGTTCGCTCCGCGACATGACGCTCGGGCAAATGGACGCGCTGTGGAACGAGGCCAAGGAAATGGAAAAGAGCGGCGAAGGCAAGCGATAGCTGTCGCGTCGGAGTTTTTTCGGGGCGGTTCCGATAACCGTTGCCGGGCTTTTCAGAGCCGCTTCCCTTGCGTATCGGCGTAGATGTCCGGATTGCGATAGGCGTGCGATTTGTAGGAATTCTTGGCATAATGCCGGGCTGTGGATCGGACGGGAAACAGCGTTTGCGCGCGAAACGGTTCTTATGTGCGGCCGGGTGAGCGGGAGGCGGGCTTTTGCGGCTCTCGGGAAGTCGGGAGGATGGCCGTCGAGCGAAATCGGTCGGGCTGTCATCGGGCGGTTTTGGATACATAAACGAAATAGGGATATATATGGCATTTGTCAAACCGCTCCGGGGATTCGTTCCCGTTATCGGAGAAAATACCTTTCTGGCCG
>CABUJP010000032.1:0-20871 GCA_902491835.1 uncultured Alistipes sp.
CAACTGAAAGGCAAAGTGATACTTCCTTTCTGCACCTCTTACGAAAGCCCGATGTCGGAAGCCGATGCCACACTCAAGAAAGGTTTTCCTGAGTTGAAAATCAGAAAAGGGCTTCGCCTACCTGCCAAGTCGGAAGAAATCAAAAAATGGATAGAACAATGAATACAGTAACATTGAACAACGGCGTCGAAATGCCCCAGATAGGCTACGGCGTCTATCAGGTATCGCCCGCCGAGTGCGAGCGTTGTGTAAGCGATGCCTTGCAAGTGGGCTATCGTATGATTGATACGGCACAGGCCTATCATAACGAGGAAGGCGTAGGCAATGCCGTGCGCAAAAGCGGTATCGACCGCAAGGACGTTTTCCTTGTGTCGAAAGTATGGATTTCCAATTACGGCTACGAGAAAGCAAAGGCTTCCATTGACGAGAGCCTGCACAAGTTACAAACGGACTATATTGACTTGATGCTGTTGCACCAACCTTTCTGCGACCGCTACGGTGCTTATCGCGCATTGGAAGAGGCATACAAGGAGGGAAAACTCCGTGCCATCGGTGTCAGCAACTTTTATCCCGACCACTTCATCGACATTGCCAGCAATATGGAGATTGTTCCGGCGGTCAATCAGGTGGAAACACACGTTTTCGACCAGCAGACCGAGCCGCAGCGCATTATGGAAGAGTTCGGTACACACATCATGTCATGGGGACCGTTTGCCGAAGGGCGTAACAGCCTCTTTACGAATCCGATGCTGGCAGAGATAGGTCACAAGTACGGCAAAAGCGTGGCGCAGGTCGCTCTGCGTTGGTTGATTCAACGAGGCGTCATCATCATCCCAAAATCCACGCATATCGAACGTATGCGACAGAATATCGACATCTTCGATTTCATGCTTTCCGATGAGGATATGGCCTCCATCGCCACGCTCGACACAGGCAAAAGCCTTTTCTTCGACCATCATGATGCAGAAACAGCACGGATGTTTATGGGATGGAGGTAAGGCTATGAAAAGGAATTTAGGAAATACTCCGGTCGTCGCTCCGTTGCCCGTGTTGATCGTGGCGACTTATGACGAAAACGGTGTGCCCAATGCCATGAATGCCGCTTGGGGCGGTCAGTGCGGTTACCATCATATTGCATTAAATCTCTCGCTCAGTCATAAGACAACCGAAAATCTGAAACATACAGAAGCATTTACTCTGAGCATTGCTACTATTGATATATTGGTGCTGTCTGATTACTTCGGTTCGCTTCGAGGCAACAGGCGTGTACGACACAAAGCGACAGAGTTGCATAACCATGTTGTGACCTACATTCAAAACAAGCAGTAAATTGAAGCAGAGTCAAAAGGAGTTAACCACTCGAAAATATAGCTTATAGCACCATATCAGCGGCATTTTCTGGAAAACCCCAGACGGATCACAGGGTGATTCCGGCTGGTTCACAAGCATGGCGTACGAAAGTACGCCTTTTTGTTTTTCCGTTGAGAAACAGTCTTTTTGTCGGCTGTCCTGAATGGTCGGGACAACAAAATCGAGTCCGGAAATCCGATATTGAGCACATATTTTATTCCCGTTTGGGAACGTTTTGTTTTGTCTGAGGCGTTTTCATGCGTCCGATTGCATCCTGTCTCTCTCTCTAATTCTGAGCCGGAGGCGCGCGTTTCCTTATAGCGCGGCTCCGCTCGTCGGGTGCAGGTCATCGATAAATATGGTCCGATGGAGGTGAGGACTTCCGGCGGATCGGTATATCGAGGCCGTAGATTGCCTGTCGGGCATGGTCTCACGCTGCTGGGGACGTAGGATCGGTCGAACGAAGAGGCGGAAGTTTCGATCGTATTTTGTGTAATTTATTGCAAAATGTCGAAAATGATGCAACGTTCGGATTTATCCGAACATCTATTTATTCGGAATTCCAAGACAGTCGACTGCTTAACTGTAATTGTATTTTAATTTAAGGTATAAGGAAAATTCTTATGAATACGAAAATTCAAGTCAGCAGTTTGTTTGCGGCAGCTTTGCTCGTAGTCGGAACGGTAGGATTCGTATCGTGCGATGATGATAACGAAGGCGGAGGAACGTCTCTCTCTACCAGCGATATGTACGGGAACTATGTCGGTACCGTGCGGACGGTAGCGGTCGGCCACAACGGGGAAGCGGAGAGCAGCGAGGACGAAACTCCCGAAGGAGTCGAGGTGAGTGTCAAGGCGGGCAGGGATACGATTTATTTCGACGCTTTCCCTGTGGAGGACATCATCGTTTCCATTTATGGAGAGGAGGACGCTCCGGCGATTATCGAGATGCTGGGCGACATAAAATACAGCGTAGGCTATACTCCGGCGCTCGGCGAGGCTCAGGATAGCATTTCCTTCAGAATGGCTCCCGAACCGTTGAAAGCTACGATTTCCGTTCCGTCGGAAAGTCCGGATGCGGATCCTGCCGTACTGAATATCGAAAGCCAGATTTCGGCGGAGGGTATCGGAAATTATGAACTCGAGACCTCTAATCTGAAGTTCACGCTGACGGTAATGCAGATTTCCGTCAAGGACGAGGAGGGAGCGGACGTGTCTATCCCGAATTTCGAGCCGATGTCTATGGAATTCAGTATGGCGAAAGCGCAATAACCCCGGCTTATCTTCGAGCCGTTTCGGACAGAAAGCCGTAGCGATAAGCTGCGGCTTTTATTGTTTCGCAGAAATATAGACTTGGCTCGCGTGACGAAAGGGGGAGGGTTCTCTTGCGTCGTTGTCTGGCGCGGAGGCTCGGAAACTGCCGGTGATTCTCGCACGGCGCTTTGTGGCTCTGTTCGGGCGACATCGGCACGATGAGCCCGCTTCCCTTAGGGTGGCGGTCCGGGGAACGGCTACCGGCTGTTCGGTTCGGCCGCTATGGGGCGGTCCTGGCTTCGGTCGGATGGAAGAGGCCGCGCGGACGGCGGGCGTGTCTTGTCTGTCGGGTAAAGCCGGCGGCGAGTCTTGCGTTGAAAACGAAAGCCGCCGTACTTTTCCGCTTGCGGTTTCGGTATCGGCCGGTTCTGCCGTCTCGACCGTCGGACTTGGTCGGACCTCGTCGGACAGTAACGGTGTTGAGGCGTGATCGGGCTGTTTCGCTACCGTATTGGTTCCGTTGGAAATTCGGGGCGATGAGGGCCGGGGCTTACACCGATTTTCTCGAGGCGTATTGCCGTGTCCGGTGACCGCGCGTTTTTTCGTCATACCGGAATTGTTGCCGAAAAGGGGCTACTGACCAATGGGATCGTCCGAAAGAATAAGGGCCGGAAAGGCAAGCGCGAGACGATGCCGTGAGAATTCGCAGTTTCTTCGACCGCTTTCCCGCAAGGTCAACGGTATGTCTGCCAGATTCTTGCCGTATTGTGCAGGTACGGGGTCATTGTCTTCGGGGTGAGCCGATGCGACTGTCGTGGCGAGGGCGCGTTTCCCCCGTGACGGGCCGTCCGTAGCAGGACCTTTCGAACCGTTCTATACGACGAATCCCCGCTCTTTACGAGAGCGGGGATTGCATTCGGTCGCTACCGGCAAATCGCGATCAGTATTCGAGGCGGATCGAGGCCTTGCCGCCGAAGTCGTCGATGAGAACCGACTCCGTCGCCTCGTCGTATCGGCCGCCGGTTACCCGGACGGGTTTCTTACCCTGAGGATGCGGCAGGCGAACCGCCAGCCGCGACGGTTTCCGCTCCGGGTCGCATGTGACGGTCGCCTCGATATATCCCTCGCCGGCATGGGAGCGAACCCGGGCGTCGATCCGTCCGAAATAGCTCCGGACTCCCTCGAGGTCGATCCGCTCGCCGTCGGCGAACCAGGCCCGGGGAGCGACCCGGAACAGATGCAGCGTGTCGGCATCCTCCATGTAGAGCATCCAGCGGGTTTCCATCAGGAAGTTAGCCTCTTCGTGGGTCTTGTGGGCCGACAGCTTGTACATATGTTCCCAGAACGTATAGGTCTGCCGGTCGGCGTGGGGGGCTACCGTGTGATAGTATGTGCTCAGGAACGGTTTGACCATGCCCGTTTTGGCCTGATACCAGTTGTGGCGGCTGTAATAGGGCTGGCTGAAAGCCGAGTTTTCCTGAAACATCAGCTCGCTGTGATAGTCGAGCAGCATGCGCGCCGCCGGCTCGCCGGGCTCGATCACTTCGCAGAATACCAGATACATCGGGCCGAGCAGACCGTCGGGAACCGTGAAAGTCCCGTGCGAGCGGAATTTCTCGCTCTGCAAAAACAGCAGACGGGGGCCCGGAGCCTCGGCCCACGGAGCGGCGGTGGGACACCATGTGCCGTCGCCCAGCGGTACGACGGGCGATTGGGCCAGCGATCGGAAGAACGACTCCCTGATGTCCTCTCTCCATGCCTCGGCTTCGCGGCGGAGACTGTCGCCGCAGGCGGGGTCGATGGCACCCAGCGTTTCGGCCATCCGGCTCAGGCCCAGGTAGCCGTATCCGTTGAGCATGAACTGGTGGAAAGGATCTTCCGGGTCGGCCACCTTGCCGTCGATCATGCCGTAGCCCTTGCCGCGCAGCTTTTCGTCGAAGCTCTTTGCCCGCCAGCGGATCAGGTAATCGCAGGCCTTCAGGAGCTTGGGGCGTATTTGCTCGATCCATGCCCGGTCGCGCGTGTAGCGGAAATATTCGCCGACGGACCACAGCGCCGCGCCCGTTTCGACCGTGTAGCCGTTGTAGTTCTCGATGTTTCCGTCGGGCTGCTGGGTGTCCAAAAAGTAGTTCAGCGCCCGTTTGGCCTGCTGCTCCAGTCCCATCGAGGCGTAGAACTGAATGATCGGGGCGCTTTCGGTGCCGATGGGCGAGTATACGCCCACGTTCGCGGCCAGCGTTCCGTCGGGTTCCGTCCCGAACGTAATCAGGTCGAGGTGCAGCAGGCCGGCCCGGAGCATCTCGTCGATTCGCTTTTCGGGCAGCCGGACGCGGGCGGCCCGGCCGAGCTTTTTTTGCCAGTAAGCCTTGCATTCGGCCTGCCGGTCGGAAAAGTTCTCCCGGGTCAGCGCATCGGCCGTTTCGGCCGAGACCGGCTCGTGCGGGATGAGAAAATCGATTTCGATCCGTTGGCCGGGCCGGAGCAGTACGGCGGTTTCTTCCTCATGCAGGGCCTCTCCGTCCACTTTGGATATGCAGCCTATCCGGTTTTCCGAAAAGCCGGTGTAGCCCCGCCCGCCGTCGAAGCGGTAGGCGGCCGACGGACGCGGAGCCTTGAACCACGCGTAGCGCGGGACCGAGCCCGTGTTTTCCGCAATCGTCCGGACGTACAGCGCTACGAGCGGCTTGGCGGCCGTGTCCTGCCGTTGTACTTGCTCCAGTTGCTTCGACTGTTCGTCGGTGAATACCCGGCCGGCAGAGTGCCGGTCGGAAATCAGGTAGTGCGTGCCCCGCACCGTTCGCTCGTTCAGAGGCGTTCCGGCGAGCGACACGAACGACGTGCTGCGGTAGACGATGTCGTCGTCGGTCATTTCCGAGTGATAGATCGGCAGCACGCCGTCCTCGAGTCTCCGGCGGATATTGTCCATGACGCCTACGCCGCGCCCCAGCGCGTAGCGGTACTCGATATGGGTCGGAGACGTTTCGGGCAATACGACGGCCGAAGAGGAGTTCATCGGCTTGATCACTTTCTCGTCCAGATAGGTGTCCTCGAGTTCCTCGGCGATCTCGAACATCCGCATGTCGCGGCTCAGTCCCAGCCAGATCGGGACGTTGGAGCGGCGGGTGCGGGCCGAGGCCGACGCGAAGGACGTTTCCGGCTCGCGCTCGATTCGCTGGATCTTGGTCAGGCTTTTTCTCGACAGGATGTCGTTTTCCGCTTCGTCGTAGTTTCGGTCGTCTCCTCCGGGCAGTACGATCGTGCCGTAGGCCGGGATGTAGATCGGGTTCTCGGAGCCGACATCCCGCAGGAAGAAGGAGAACGAGCCGCTGCCGGCCCGGACGTGAATCAGCGTCGAGCCGGGGCCGGCTTGCGTCTGCGCGCTGTCGATCCGGCAGGCGACGGCGGCTTCGGCGCCCGGCGCGAAACGGAGCGCGTCCTTTCGACGGGTCGCCTGTCCCCGGACGGCGCGGACGGAGCCGATCCGGCCGTTTTCGGCTTGCAGGGAGACCTCGGCCGGAGCGTTTTTCCACAAGACGGTGATCGTTCGTTCCGGAGCGTTGTTTCCGGTCAGAAGGGTCGGAAAGACGGACAATCCGGCGAGAATCAGGGCGAAAAATTTTCGGTTCATTCGTTTGAGGGTTAGTTCTGCCGTACAAAAATAGCATATTTCCTCGCTTGGCCAAACGACCGTGCATACGGCCGCGACGTGCCGTCCCTGCGGCCGTTGTTCGGGGAAAATTTGCTAACTTTGCGTAAAACGATCAAAACGAAGATACCATGAGTCTCGAGAAACAGATCAACGATGAAATCAAGGCCGCCATGCTTGCCAAAAAGAAGGTGCGCCTGACCGCGCTGCGGGCTGTCAAATCCGAAATCCTGCTGGCCAAAACGGCCGACGGCTCCGAAACGATAGCCGACGGCGCCGTGCTGAAAATCGTCCAGAAGCTGGTCAAGCAGCGCCGCGAGTCGGCCGCTGTCTATACCGAAAGCCACCGGCCCGAGCTGGCCGAGAACGAACTGGCCGAAGCCGCCGAACTCGAGGGTTTCCTGCCCGCTCAGATGAGCGAGGCCGAGCTGGAGAGCGCTCTGAAAGCCATTATCGAGCAGGTGGGAGCCCAAGCGCCGTCCGACATGGGTAAGGTGATGGGCGTCGCTACGAAGCAGTTGGCCGGTCGTGCCGACGGCCGCGCGATCTCCGAGGCGGTGAAGAAGTTGCTCCAGCAGTAGAAACCTCGGAGCCTCCGAAATATACGGCTTGGCTGGAGCAGGGCTCGCTTTGGAACACGGGTTTCGGAGCTGCCCGGAAAGGGACGAGACAAGACGATACGTCCGCTTTCGGTATGGAAGGCAGAAGGGAACGTGGAATTGCCGGTACGGAAGTCTTTTCTCCGATTGTCGGATGGCGATTATGTAACTTCCGTGCACCTAGCATGTTCGCATCCGGAATTTCCGTATCTGCAGGCTGCGGCTTGCGCCCGCAGGTTGCGTATCCGGTCGGGCCGCTGCCAATGAAGTCTCTTCCGTCGGGAGCGGTTTCATACGAAGAAACCGGAAACATATGGAACTCGAAAACCGGTACGATAAGGTATGCAATCGGTTGTCGGATATGCCGGAACGCCGGCGGGCGGAGGTTGCGAGGATGTCCGAGCTTGCGGCGGATGCCGCGAGAGAATCGCCGGAGATTCGGTGCGGGACCGAACCGGAGCGAAGAGTCCGCGTTTTTTCGGGTCGGTGCCCGGCGGACGTACGGTTTTCTTCGGAAAAAACGGGAACCGTTGCGAATTGGAGCGGCTGGACGAGACGGGCGGATCATACCGGAATATGAAAAAGCGGGACGCAGCGCGTCCCGCTTTTTTATTTGTCGTTTTGCGGCCGGCCGCTAATAGTAGCTGATGTTGCGTCGGTCGTGGAAAGTGAAAGTCTCGCCGAACAGGACGGTCGTTTCCGTGCGGTCGTACCAGTTGTTCCGCTCGTCGCGCTGCATCGTGAAGTCGCTGATCAGCATGTCGCTCTCGATGTGGACATACTCCCCGAAGTCGTCGTAGGTGTAGACCGTGTTGCCCTCGCGGGCGATCGTGTTGAACTGGTCGTCGTTGTACAGGTTCTGAGTTCGGCTCGTCGAGGTCGTGTTGTCCTCGAAGGTTTTGACCACCTCGTCCTGGTACGAGAGCAGGTTGCCGTTGTCGGTGTTGAACTGGAACGTCTCGGTCGCCACGGCCGTGTAGCTGACTTTGACGTATTGTCCGTCCTCCTTGACATAGTTCCCCTCGTCGTCCGTCTTGTATTCCTCGCCGCTGTACTCGGTCACCCGCTGCGCGGGGAACTCGCCGGCATAGGTCGTTTCGGACCAAACCGTTCCGTTAGGGTCCTTGACCGTCATCCGGTCGCCGCTGACCTCGAATTCGAATTCGAGCCGCTGGCCTTGGGCGTTGATGACGACGGACGTCAGGTTTTTCAGGAACCGGGGCTGGAAAACGTACAGGTAGTCGAGCTGGTTGTACTCGAAAATATCCTGCTCAACCTCGATGTACTTGCCGTGATCGCCGTACAGGAACGTGATCGTCATTTGATCGCTCGTGATCGACGTGACGAGGCTGTCGGCATTGTATGTGCATTGATAGGCGTATTCCACCGGGTTGTTCGCGGCGTCGTACCCCTTGATGTTGTACGAGGTAATATAGCCGTTGCGGTCGAACAGAGCCGTGTTGACGCCGTCGAACAGCGTGTCTACCTTCTGCACCTCGCCGAACAGTTTGGCGAAATGGAGGCTGTTGCTGTCCCACACGGTCGTTTTCTCGGTCGGCACGGGCGGATTGGGATCGCCTCCCTCTCCGCCTCCGCCGCCTTCGCCGTTCCCGTTGTCATCCTTGCCGCACGAGAGCAGCAGCAGGGCGGCGGAAAGGACCAGAGCCGGTACGAAATATTTCTTTGTGGTCGTCATATGCTTTAAAATTGAATTGGTTGCGCATTCTTTCGAATGCGTCGGCCGGTTAAATAAAGCTGCCCTGCACGCGAATGCAGGGCGGCTGAGTGTTTCCTGCGAAAAGGATTAGTAGGTGACGGTTCTGTTGAGCACCTCGCCGTCGTACGAGCCGCCGGAATAGGTGGCCTTGATCCAGTTCTGGTGCTCGTCGTATTCGTATGCGATGTCGAAATTCTTGCTCGCGTCGTCTATGTCTTCGACTCTCGTCATATCCAGATTTTCGTTGTAGAAGGCCTTTTGCTGGATGTCGCCTCCGCTCAGCTCCGAAATCGAGTTGATCCGGTCGTCGTTGTATTTGCGGTCCATGGCTCCGAAGGGATCTATGATATGGTGGACCAGAAGATTCCCGTTTTCCGGGTTGACAGTGAAGGTTTCCGTGGTGGCATAGTAGCCTTCGGTCTTGCACTCCGACATGAACTCGCCGGAGAAAGCGATGGGCATGGCGCCTTCCTCGTCCCCGTCATAGACGATGCTGCCCTGATCGCCCGATACGTTGATAGCGACCGAAGTGCTGTAGTCGGAATCCGCAGCCGTGATGCTCGACAGGTTTTTGATAAAGCGGGGCAGCCATACTTTGAAATCCGTGTTGAACGACCAACTGAGGTTGGTGAATATGTTGTCCGTGCTGACGTATTTCCCGTGATCGGCGTAGCCCAGATCGATGGCGAACTCGCTCGTCGCGATCTTCGTCAGGCGGTTCTCTCCGTCGTAGGTGAGCGTGAAGTGGACCGTCGTCGAGCCGTACATTCTGTCGTAGGACGTGAGCATGCCGTTATCGTCGAATGTCAGGTTGTAGATGAACGTGTCGTCCAGATGGTTGCCGAAAACGGATACCGTCTTCACGTCGCCCTGAAGGTTCATCCGCGAACGCGAGCTTCTGTCCCAGATGATGGCCGGCTCGGTAATCGCGGGTGAGCCAGCCTCCTGGGTAACGGTGACCGTCACGTCGTCTACTCCCTCGGCCTTGATAACGATCGTAGCGTTCTGCGGGTCGGTTGTCGTGTTGTCCGATGCCTTGACAGTGATCGTCCCGTTGCCCGTTCCCGTGGCATTCTCGAGTTCCAGCCAACCCGCTTCGGTCGTTGCTTCCCAGCTGACATTCTGGGCCTGAACCTCGATCGTCTTGGGAACGTCGGGAGTAGCCGTGAAAGCCAGGTTGTCCGGAGTGGCGCTCAGCGATTTACCCGGTGCCTCCTGGGTAACGGTGACCGTTACGTCGTCGACACCCTCGGCCTTGATGACGATCGTGGCGTTCTGCGGACCGGTCGTCGTATTGTTTCGTGCCTCGACGGTGATCGTGCCGTCGGCCGTGCCTTCCGCGTTTTTGAGGGTCAGCCAGCCCGCCTCGGTCGTCGCTTTCCAACTGACGTTCTCTGCCTTGACATCGATCGTCTTGGGAGTGTCGGGAGTAGCCGTGAAAGTCAGGTTCTCCGGTGTGGCGCTCAGCGAGCGCACCGGCGCGTCATCGTCGTCGTCGCATGAGACGGCGCCCAGAGCCAACAGGCTCGCGCATGCAAAATAGAATAGTTTTTTCATGGAAAAATTGTTTAATAAAAAGATAAGAGAATTGTCCTCTGATTTCCGGATTTATTTGTAGTCGATGTTATAAGCTTTAAGTCGCGGCATCCGGAAAGCTCGCGCGGTGCTGTTTCGTCGTTTTTCCGTAAAGTTAAGTAATAGATAATTTTACGCAAAGATAGCAAAAAATCCTAAGGAAGGTCGGCCTGCGGATTCCGATAGGGTCCTGTCGTGGAATCAAAAGTCGATTTGTGTTGCTGTTTAAAATAAAAATATGAAAATATGCAATGATGTATAATGTGATACGGTGTTCTGATTTTAAACTGTAAGAATATTTTTGAAAAAATTTCTTGACTGTCCGTCGTCGCGCGAGGGAGCGGCAGCCTTCGGACCGGCCATGACCGTTCCGGGGTCGGGCAGCAGTTGCCGTTTTTGAAAAATCCGGACGAACGGACTGCTGATTTCTTGCTCGTTAGCCTGTTTTTGCTATATTTGTACGAAACGAAAAGAGGGAACGCCTGCTTGTTGCGGAGAAAGCCGGTCCGCGTCCGGTATGCGCCGGACATCCGATGCGGGATACGGGCGCAGGTCGACGGGCTTTCGTGCGGAAAAGGAAAGCGTTCCCGATTACGAATCACCCGACAAATGAAAACGATCCTGTCGCTCGTCGCGCTGCTGGCCGCGACGACCGGCCTTCACGGTCAGGGCGGCGTCTCGGCCGACGATTCGGGACCGGAGTCCGGTCCCGGCGCGTTGCGCGAATGGAGTGCCGAAGAGGCCGATGCCTTGCTCAGCGGACCGTTGGCCGCTTACGACGACTCATGGGAAGCCCTGTCCCGTTTCCGCTTTTCTTTCGTACGCTATGCGCCGCGCGGTTACGACCGCAGCCGTAGTCGCTTTCTGCTCGCCGGGGTCGATTTGGCCGATCCTGCGACGGGAGCGGTGCGTTGGGGCGCGATGACGGCGCTCAGAGAGGCGCGAGTGTCCGGCTCGGTGTCGGGCGGCGTACTTCCCGGTGCTTCGGCACTCGGCTCCGAAGCCGGTCTCGGCGAGTTCGAGCCCGATCCTGCGGCCGACGCGCGGGGCGGGCGCTTCGGGTGGATGCTTGCCGAGCGCAGATTTCGCTACGGCCTGCGCGCCGGCGGAAGCACCGGCCTCATGCGCGGAGGCTGGGCCGTCTCGGCGGCCGTGTCGCGCCGTTGGGGACACGACGCCCGCATCCGGGGCGTCTATTCCGACGATTGGACCCTCTATGCGGCGGTCACCAAGCGCTGGGGCGAGCGTCACTCGCTGACGGCGTCGTTCGTCGAGGCGCCTTCCGAGCGGGGGCTGCGCAGCGCGACGGTGGCCGAGGCCTTCTCGCTGACGGGCGATCCGCTTTACAATCCGGCATGGGGCGTGCAGCGTGGCCGGACGCGCTCCTCGCGCGTGAGCGTCGACCGTTGTCCGGTGGCTCTGCTCACCTGGCGGTTCGATCCGCCTGACTCGCCCTGGCGGCTGACGACGACGCTCGCCGGCGCGTGGGGGCACTCGTCGCTCGGCTCGTCCGACTGGTACGACGCCTCCAGTCCGCTGCCGGACTATTACCGCTATCTTCCCGGCTTCTGCGACAATCCGGAAGCGGCCGAAACGGTGCGCGAGGCATGGACCGGCGGAGATCCGCTCGTGACGCAGATCGATTGGGAGGAGCTCTATCGGGCCAACGCCCTGCGGGGCGACTCGTCGGCCGCCTACGTCGTGGCCAGTGACGTCAGCCGCCGCAAGAGCGTGCAGCTCGTATCCTGTTTTGCTTACGATCCGTCGACCTGGGTGAGCCTGACGGGCGGACTGCGGGGGCATGCGGGCCGGACGACCTGCTTTCGCCGGCTCGACGATCTGCTCGGCGCGGCCTATCTGACCGACATCGATCCCTATCTGATCGATGACCGCTATTTCGGCGACCGCTTGCAGAACGATCTGCGTCATCCCGGCCGTCGGGTCGTCGAGGGCGAGGCTTACGGCTATTTTTACGATCTCGATTACGTGCGCTTGGAGTGCTGGCTGCTCGTGCGGCTGCGCCGCCGCCACCGACCCCGCTGGAGCGGCTATGCCGGTTTGCAGGCGGCCCGGATCGGGTTCTCGCGCAACGGGCGCTACGAGAAGGAACTGTATGCCGGGCGGGCTTCGTTCGGCCGCTCCGAGCCGTTGTGCTTCACCGACTGGACGGTCAAGGCGGGCGTCGGATACCGTTTTTCGCCCCGGCATGGTCTGGCGCTCGATCTGGCCTGCGGCCGGCGGGCGCCGCTGGCCGGCGACGCGTTCGTGTCGCCCCGCTATCGCAACGAAACGGTTCCCGGGGTTGGTCCGGAGCGTTTCCTGAGCGGCGAGCTCGGCTACCGGCTCGACGCAGGGAGCGTGTCGCTGACGCTGAGCCTGTACGGAACGTTGTGCTCGGACGGGACGCAGGTCAGGCGCTATTACGACGATCTGGCCTCGGTTTACTCGGATATGATGCTATCTGAGATCGGACGGCTTTACGCCGGGGCGGAGTTCGGCGCCGAGTTCCGGCTCGCTTCGCGGCTGGCGCTCCGTGTGGCGGCGGCCGAGTCGCGAGCCGTTTATCGCAGCGATCCGGTCGTTGTGATCCGCTCCGACAAGGACGGGCACGTAATTTCGGATCGCTCGCGCTCGCTGCTCCGGGGACTCGATTTGGGCGGCTCGCCGCGGCGCGTGGCGGCGGCCGAGCTGCGCTACGAGGGCGCGGGGATGTGGACTCTTTCCGCTTCGGCGGCCTATGCGGGGGAGCATTACGTGTCGCCGAGCCCGCTGTACCGGATGCGGCGCGTGTGGGACCGGGCGGCCTCGCCCGAGGCGGTCGGGACGCTGACGGGGCAGGAGCGTTTTCCCGGGGCCGCGACGGTCGGACTGTTCGCCAGCAAGACGTTCCGTCTCGGGGCTCGCTATCTGTCGCTGAGCGGATCGGTGGACAATCTTTTCGATGACCGCCGGATCGTTCACAGCGGCTACGAGTCGATGCGCCTGCGCAAGATCGGCTCGGGTGCGGGCGCGGGAGTCGAGTCTTTCGGATCGAAATATCTGTACGCCTATGGCCGTACCTGTTATCTGACCCTTAATTTCCGTTTCTGATGAGATCCTTGTCCGGTTGGTTCCTTCGTTTTGTCAGGCTGTCGTTCCGCTATGCGCGGGATAAGGGGCCGGCGGAGCACGGCTTTCGGTCTTGCGGGTCCGCGAGCCGGTTTCCGGCAGCGGGAGCGATTCCCGGTTTGCCCGTCTTTCCGGAGTTTTCGGGCGATGGGGAGCCGGTGCGACATCCCGGTCGGCTCCGGGGGAGCGGGGAAACCTCGTGTCCGTTGCCGGAGCGGCCGATTGTCCGCAGGATGATCGGCATAAAACGGGTCCTGACAGTATGCCGCGATCGACCGTCGCCGTTTTCGGGCCGAACGAAGTTTTGCGACTCGGGCATATCGCTTCCCGTCTTGCCTCGGGCGGCCCGAGTGTTTCGCTTCGCAAGGCCGTTGCCGCCGGTTTCCGGTTGTTGCGCCGGTTGCTTCTTCCCGCAGCGAGAGGATATTCCGGGGACAGGAAACCGGGCTGATGCCGCAGATCGCGTGCGCTGTGGCCGGACGGCCGATTTCGTGTCGCCTGTCCGGTATGCCGGGCGGTACGAGTCCGCACGGCTCGTAACGGGACGGTCTTCCTCGGTCCGGGTATCGGTAAGAACGGTCCGTGTGAGGGAACAGCCGTCCGTATTCCGCTGTCTCGGCACGCTCGTCGGCCGGGGTTTCCAATACGTGCGGCGGTCCGAACTTTCGGAGTCTGCGCGGCGGATGTTTCCGAAGGCGCTTTCCGGCTTCGGGGTCGCTTTGCTCGGGGCGTGCGGCTACAACGAGTTCGGGCCGCCGGGCGACGGGCGGCCCGCCGCGCCGCTTCCGAATATGACGGTCTCGTCGCTCCGCTCGCTCTGCGCCGACGGGCCGATACGCATCGAGGGAAGCGGGGCCGTACTGACCGGCTACGTGACGACTTCCGACCGGGCGAACAATTTCTATCGCAGCTTTTTCGTCGAGGATCGGACCGGAGCGCTCGAGGTGCGGGCCGGACTGTACGACCTGCACAACATGTACGGCCTCGGGGAGCAGGTTGCGCTGCGCCTGGACGGGCTGTCGGCGGCGCTCGACGACGGCCTGCTCCGCATCGGGTTACGGGGGACGGATGACGAGCCTGTGTTGGATATGGAGAATCGGGTCGTCGTCGCAAAGCATGTCGTTCGTACCGGCCGGACGATCGATCCCGTGCCGATGCCGCTCGCTCCGAGCCGGTTTGCCGAGGCGAGGGTCGGATCGCTCGTCCGGGTAGCCGGCTTGCGCGTGGAATCGGTCCGCGATACGACCTGGGCCGTGCCGGCGCGCCTCTCGGCGGACGGAACGCCCCGGACGGCCCTGCTGAAGTTCCTGACGGACGGGGGCGATTCGCTCTATGTCTCGACGAGCGGCTACGCCTCGTTCGCCGGCGATACCGTCCCGCGCGGGCGGCTGGAACTGACCGGTATTCTGCTTCGGGGCAAAGTCGGCGGCAAGACGGTTTACGAACTCAAAATGAGGGATCGGTATGACATACAGAGCGATTGAATGGAGTCTGGCGGCGCTGGCGCTGGCCGGCTGCGTGGAAAAGCATGCGTTCGTGGCGGACGACGGGCTGTTACCTGTCCCGCCCGGGACGACCGGGGTGAGCGTGGCCCGGCTGCTTTCCGAGTATCGGGGATATCCTTTGCAGGTGAAGGACGATTGGCAGCTGGACGTCGTCGTGACGGCCAACGACCGTTTCGGGAGCTTTCGGAACGTCCTGTGGGTCCGGGACTCGACGGGAGGGATTCAGATCAAGGTTTCGGGCGACGGGTTGTTTCTCGATTACCCTGTCGGACAGCCGCTGCGGGTCCGATGTCAGGGGCTGGTGCTGGGCGACTATGCCGGGGAGGTATCGCTCGGAGCGGGCTCGGACGATCCGGCCTATCCGAACGGGTTTATCGCCCGGGACGACCGGACCTATTATCTGAAGCCGTACGGCGAACCTGGAGAGGCATTGCCCGACACGGCAACTTTTGCCGGGCTCGACGACCGGTGTCTCGGCTCGCTGGTCGCTTTCGAGCGCGTGCAGTTCGTCGACGAGGAGCTTTCGCTCGCGTGGTGCGATCCGGACGCCGACACGAACAGGCATCTGGTCGACTGCCGGGGCGACACGCTCGTCGTGCGAACGTCCTGCCGAGCCGAGTTCGCGTATCGGTTGCTGCCGGCGGGCAGCGGCTACGTCGAGGGCATTCTGAGCCGGTTCAATCGGACTTATCAACTGAAAGTCTATACGGACCGGAACGTCGTCATGGATTCGCCGAGGTTCGTCCCGGTTCTCCGGTCCGAAGCCGGTCGGGTCGCTCCGTGACGACGAGGGGGCGTTCCGGAACGGGTTTGCGAGAGACCGGCCCGAGCCTCCCCGCCGAAGCAGGCAAGCGATGGCAGAGGGGTCGTGCGGGGTATCCGTGGAATTTTCCGCGGCGGGAAAAGTGCCCGGAGTCTGAACGGGGACGTTCGGCGAAGCGGTCGGGGGGGCGATCCCGCTCAGGCGTTCTCCTTTTGGAGGGCTTCCCACAGCATGTCTTTCAGCGTCTGGAGATTGTATCCGCTGACGGCCGAGATGAAAACGGACGGAACGTTCGGCAGCTCGGAGCGGATTGCCTCGGTCAGCTCTTCGTCGAGCAGGTCGCTCTTGGTAACGGCCAGCAGGCGCTGCTTGTCGAGCAGCTCGGGATTGTACTGCTCCAGCTCGCCGAGCAGAATGCGGTACTCCTCGCGCACGTCCTTCGAGTCGGCCGGAATCATGAACAGCAGAATCGAGTTGCGCTCGATATGTCTCAGAAAGCGGGTGCCGAGTCCCTTGCCCGTGTGGGCCCCTTCGATGATTCCGGGAATGTCGGCCATGACGAACGACCGGTGGTCGCGGTATTCGACGATGCCCAGGTTGGGCTCGAGCGTCGTGAAGGCGTAGTTCGCTATTTTCGGCTTGGCGGCCGACAGGGATGCCAGCAGCGTCGATTTGCCCGCGTTCGGGAAACCGACCAGCCCGACGTCGGCCAGCAGCTTCAGCTCCAGAATGAACCAGCCCTCGGCGCAGTCTTCGCCGGGCTGGGCGTAGCGCGGCGCCTGATTGGTCGCCGTCTTGAAGTGCCAGTTGCCCAGGCCGCCCCGGCCGCCCTTGAGCAGCACGGCTCGCTGTCCCTGCTCGGTCACCTCGCAGACTATCTCTCCGGTCTCGGCGTCGCGCGCGATCGTTCCGAGCGGGACGTCGATCACCACGTCGGCGCCGTTCTTGCCCGTGCTGCGCGCGCCGCTGCCGCTTTCTCCGTCGCCGGCGAAGATGTGGCGCTGGTACTTGAGGTGTATCAGCGTCCAGTATTGGCTGTTGCCGCGCAGGACGATACTGCCTCCGTTGCCTCCGTCGCCCCCGTCGGGACCGCCGAACTCGACGAATTTCTCCCGGCGGAAATGGCGCGAGCCGGCGCCGCCCTTGCCCGAGCGGCCGAATATTTTCACGTAGTCTACGAAATTGGACGATGCCATGTTCGATGCGTTTTGGTGCGGTTCGTACGGGGCCCGGCGCAAATACCGTTCCTCCCCTGCGGCGGCGGATGCGTTTCCCTCGGCGCGCCGTGCAAAGATACGCTTTTTTTCGGACTGTGTCTTCGGAATGCGGGCGCGTCCGGCGTGGCTCGCGCGGAGCGGCTAAGGCTTTCCGGTTCTGCCGTGCGCGCGGTCGGTTCCTTTTACCGGGGAGACACGGGCTTGTCGGGGCGGCCTGATGCTCCCATCGCCTGCGGTTTCGACTTGTCCGTCGGTCGCGGCCGTTTTTCCGGTTTCCCCGGTTTGCGCGGATTTCACCGCTTTCGGGATGATTCCGGAATTTGCTACCTTTGCTTCGATATGTATTCCTATGCGAAAGCCCTCGCCGATCAGACTCTCTAAGAAGGTCCACCGAAAACTGATTTTCTCGCTGCTGCTCCTGCTGGCGGCGGCTGTCGTCGTTTCCCGCTGCATGATTTCGCGTACGGGAGGCGCCGTGTCGCTCGTACCCGTGTCGCCGCCGGCGGAGAAGACGGACGGGACGCTGCCTGTCCCGGGGCGGATGCCGGATCCGCGAAGACCGTGCGCCGGACTGGAGCTGCCGGCTTGTTCGCGCGGCGAGTTTCTGATCCGTAACGAGGCGGGCCGCTATACCCTGCTGTACGATACGGCCTACCGCCAAGCGGCATGGGTCGCTTATCTGTTGACGAGGGAAGACGTGCGCAAGCATGGCGTGAAGCGGCGGAACGCGTTCCGCAGCGATCCGGAGGTCGTCGCGCGCGGCTGGCCGACGGCCGTCGACCGCGACTATGCGGGTAGCGGCTTCGACCGGGGACATTTGCTCCCTTCGGCGGACCGCGACGACAGTCGGGCCGAAAACGACGCTACGTTCTATCTGTCGAACGTGTCGCCCCAGTATCCGAAGCTGAACAGGAATCAGTGGCGGCTGCTCGAGGAGCAGGTTCGCCGCTGGGCCGACCGCTACGATTCGGTCTATGTGGTGACCGGCGGCGAGCTGGAGCCGGGGCTGAGGCGCATTCGGGGCGGGACGGGGATTCCCCGGCACTATTTCAAGGCGCTTCTGACGCGTGTCGGAGAGCGTTGGCATGCGATCGCTTTCAGGCTTCCGAACGTCGCCTCGCCGGAAGGCCGCTGGACCGACTATTCGCTCAGCGTCGACCGTTTGGAAGAGCTGACCGGGATCGACTTTTTCCCTGCGCTTCCCGACAGCATCGAGCGACTCGTGGAGAGCCGGGTCGATGCCGGGTTCTGGAAATAGGCGCGGGCGGTTTCTTTTTTCGGCGTGATTTGCTTCGCCGGGAGCGTCCTCGGTATTCGATGAGAAATATTCGATGTGGCTCGGATCGATCCGGGCCGTTATAGACTTTTCCGGTCGGGTTTCTTCCCGGTCCATTATCGCCGTTTCTGTTGGGCCGAGAGCGTATATCGTCTTTCCTGTGGCGTTGCGCGGAATACGCCGGATGCTCACGGGTCCCGGAGGGCGTTTCGCGCGCGGAATTTTCCGGCTCACGGTCTTTCCGGCTCGTCCGGAGGGTTGCGGAGCTATTTTTGCAGTGAGGTGTGAAACCGAATTAAAAATTCAAGTTATGAAAAGTATCGTAAGAATGACCGTCGCGGCAGCCGTGCTGCTGTTCTCGGCGGGGAGCCTCGCGGCTCAGGGTCCTGACGGACAGAAGATGACTCCCGAGCAGCGGGCCGAAAGAATGACCCAGCGTATGACCGAACAACTGTCGCTTTCGGACGAGCAGGCCCGGCAGATCGAGCAGATTCTGCTCGATCATTTCAAGGAAATGCCTCAGGCGCCGCGGCGTCCCGCCGGCGAGCCGTTGGCCCGGCCTTCAGACAGGCGTTCCGATCCGGGAGCCGAGCAGCGGCAGAAGATGGACGAGCAGATCAAGTCCGTGCTGACCGATGCCCAATACCAGAAATGGACCGAGATGCACCGCGATATGAAAACCCGGCGCGACTACCGGCGTGGACACAAACCGGGGCAAGGAAAGCACGGCCGACCGATTTGCGATTCGGTCTGCCCCTGTGCGGAGACCGTTTCGGACTGACCGTTTCGTGCGGTCGTCTATCCATTTCCGGATCGGAGATATGGTCCCCTGCGATGGGGCGGGAGACAATCGGTATTCCTGTATGATAGAGCAAAGGATTCCTACTGAGAAAGGTTTCCGAGGTCTGTACGTCCTCGGTCCTTTGCGTCGGTTGTGGTCGCTCGGGCTTCGTTCCGGGACGCTCCGTTTACGAATGTCGGCTCTTAGGGGCCGTATCGCCGATGACGGCGTTGAGAGTCGTGTGGATAAAGGTGTCCGTATTCGCATTTGCCTGTTTTTTATTCCGGTGGTTAGGGCAGCGTAGTCGTTATTTGTTTAAGACCGGCAAGACGAACGTCGGTTGGGCTCGGGACGAGTGATGAATATATCGTGGCTGTCGAAACTGCCGGCAGCGTGCGAATACGGAATTTCGTCCGGTTCGCGCATATAATTATTATAAATCAGATGATCAGTCCGGTCTGATTTGTTAAATATAAATAATACACATAAAAATATGAGTATAGATCTTTTAACTTTTTGATTCTGGCAACAGATTGTAAATTTCATTTTTTAACAATTTGGATTTTTTACAACCCGCATTTTCTTTCAAAGATTTATCAATCCAACTTTGTGCTTCCTGAAAAGCTCCCAATCGAAAATATCCCAAGGCGATATAATAAAAAACATCATACAAAGGATATAGTCTGTACGATTCGTTATAATTCGACAGGTATTTTTGCAGAAAAATTATACCTTTTTCATTATTAAATTCGCTCTCGATATTGAACCTTCCTCTTTTGAAATATAAATCAAAATCTCCGGGCATTGAACTCATAGCCTTTTCGTAGATTTGGTCCACGTCAGACGACGGTTTTTTCTTCTCTACATATAATTGAATCAGTCCGTCATAAGCGTTGTTCATAAAATTCCTCGCCCCTTCTTTTATATATAAATCAATAGCTTTATTGAAATACGCCTCAGCTTTATCATAACATTTTAAATTCAAGTACTCGAAAGCGATTATTTCATGGTGATTCCCATTAGTTGCCGGCAAATGTTCCAGAACCGTTTCAAATTCTTCCACAGAACAAGGTCTGGACAATTCCAGAAGGTCTAGTATGGTCCTTGCATCATTTATCAATTTACAATGATAAAAGGCATTGATGGAACACAATGTCTCATAATTTTCTACAATGCTTTTCTTCCTGTTGATAAATTCGGATATATTATCTTTGTTTACCAAATCCTTGTATAGGTAGTTGATGCCAGAAGTAAGTGCTATGGGAATAATTGACATATGGGTAGCAGTGTTGAAAATCTGCATCTTTACGCTCGTATTATCGGCAACCCTTTTTACAGCCGTCGATAGATGTCGGGAGAACTTAACTCTCCTTTTAGCATCTTGATTTCCGATAGCAATATAGATTCGCTTATCGGCAACATCGCTTTTTTCAAGAATAGGTACCATGCCACTTTCAGGAGCCAAAAGCAAATACGAATCGAACATTTCTGACTTATTCTTCATCAAAAAACAACCATAATCAGCCAAATAGGAGTGTCCGAAAAAAATGTTGTAACATGAAGAACATTTTATGATGTCCTGTACTACCGGGAAAACGTCATCCTGTATATAATGCAAGAATGATTCACCCGTAGAATTCAGCGTCATGTTGTCTTGATTCAATCCGACGCATGCCCGGCCTCTTTGTCCCGGGTAATAAACGCCGACAACACAAACAGGGGGTATCGTGCGGCACATATTGAAAAGATAATTGACATGAGACACGACTATATCGAAACAATAATCCGCATCAAAAACATATAACACATTTGTTATGGTATCCCGTTCTGTCGTATGAGGAATCCATGCCCTGACAGTAGCGGTTTCATTTCCCATTTTGATATTTCGTTCAACAACCGTTTGGGACAATACAAACTTAGGAGATAAGCAAATGAATAAAAAACAGAAAAAATACTTATTCATAAAAACTGTTGGTGAAATTGAAAAGTTAAGGGACTTATGTCTGATGGATCGTGTAGATTGTTGGTGCAAAGTTACTACAAAAAAGTGAAATGCGGAAAGATATAGTGATAGAATTGAG
>CABUJP010000033.1:0-20596 GCA_902491835.1 uncultured Alistipes sp.
GATCGTATTGAGCAGCGCGATCAGCACCAAAATATAGTAGCCCTGCTGGGCGGCTGCGGCGAAGATGAAGAACTTGCTGAAGAAGCCCGCGAAAGGCGGTATTCCGGCCAGCGAGAACATGGCCAGCGTCATCACGAGGCTCAGCTTCGGATGCGTCGCATAGAGGCCGTTGTAATCGGCTATCGTCAGCTTGCCGGTCCGATTCTCGATCACGCCGATCACGCCGAAAGCGGCCAGATTCGACACCATGTAGACGAGCACGTAATACACGAGTGACGTCATGCCGAGAGCCGTCCCGCCGATCACGCCGAGCATGATGTAGCCGGCTTGCGAGATCGACGAGTAGGCCAGAAAGCGCTTGAGATTCTTCTGACGGATCGCATCGTCACGACGATCACGCCGTAGAGAATACCCTGCCACTGCGCGGCGATCGGAGCGAACACCTTGATGAGAATCGTCATCAGCACGAACACGGCTGATCCCTTGGATATGACCGACAGATAGGACGTAACCGGCGTCGGAGCGCCTTCGTAGACGTCCGGCGTCCACTGATGGAACGGCACGAGCGAAATCTTGAAGAACAGCCCTACGGCGAAGAACACGAACGCCATGATCTGGAGCGGCGAGCCGGTCAGAGCCGCAGGAATGTCGTCGAAATAGAGCGTTCCGGTCGTACCGTACAGCAGCGACATGCCGTAGAGCGACAGGCCCGAAGCGAATACCGCGTTCAGGATATACTTGGCTCCCGCCTCGGCCGACTTGTGCCGGTACTTGTCGAACGCGACGAGCGTCGCCATCGGGATCGAGGCCGTCTCCAGACCGATGAAGAAGAACAGAAAGTTCCCCGCCGAGATCATGAAGTACATGCCCAGCAGCGTGGTCAGCGTCAGGAAATAGAACTCGCCCCGCTTATGAGCGGTCGACTCGCCCGCGAGCCATCCGCCGGCCTGCATCAGCACGATCAGCGTCCCGATGTTCAGAATACTCTTGACCACGCTCATCATCGGCGTGTACTGGTACATGCCGCCGAACGCTTCGCCCGCAGCGCCGGGCACGAGATTCAACAGCGTATGGACACCCACCAGCACGCAGGCTACCGGCTGAAAATAGCGCAAGGCCTTCTTCGAGGCGCACAGGTCGTATAGCAACAGGATGACTATCACCGCGATCAGCGACAGCTCCTCTTTCATCATCAGAAAATTGCTGTAATCCATAACGAATTATCGGGTTAATTGTTCAATAACGGGGATCAGGCTGTAGCTGATCATGTCGGATACCCACAACGGGACCATGCCCAGCCCGGCGATGGCCACGATCAGCGTAGCCACCGAGAAGCGCTCGGAGAAGGTCGCGTCGGTCAGCTTCAGGTGCTCGGGATTCTGCACCGCGCCGTAGAGCAGCTTGCCCACCATGCGGAGCACATAGACGGCCGTGATGACGATCGACGTCGTAGCCAGAATCGTGAAGAAGCGGTGGAAAGTATCGGTATGCTCGAACGATCCGACGAACACGGTCATCTCGGCCACGAAGCCGCTGAGACCCGGCAGGCCCAGCGACGCCAGTCCGGCGATCACGAAGCAGACGCCCAAAAACGGCATCACCCGCATCAGGCCGCCCATCTCGCGGATGTCACGGGTGTGCGTGCGGCCGTAGATCATACCGATCAGCGCGAAGAACAGAGCCGTCATCAGGCCGTGCGACAGCATTTGCAGCACGGCGCCGGTCATCGCCGTCTGGTTCAGCATCAGGATCGCGAACAATACCAGACCGCAGTGGCTCACCGACGAGTAGGCGTTGATATACTTCAGATCGGTCTGCTTAATGGCCGAAAGCGCGCCGTAGACGACGCTCGTGCCGGTCAGGATCAGGAAAATCCACGACAACTCGTTCGCAGCCTCGGGCATCAGGAAAATCGCCACGCGGAAGCAGCCGTAGCCACCGAGCTTCATCAGCACGCCGGCATGGAGCATCGAGACGGCCGTCGGGGCCGAAGCGTGACCGTCGGGCGACCACGTATGGAACGGGAACATCGCGCCGAGCACGCCGAAACCGACGAACGTGAGCGGGAAGAACAGATACTGCGCGCTCATCGGGATCGTATGCTCGGATATCTCGAGAATGTTCATCGAAAGCTGTCCGCCCTCGGGGGCCGAGTGGAAATAGATACCCAGAATGCCTACCAGCAGCAGGGCCGATCCGCCCATCAGCATCAGCGTCAGCTTCATGGCCGAGTATTCCTTGCGTCCCGTGCCCCATACGCCGATGAGCAGGTACATCGGAATCAGCGCGACCTCGTAGAACAGGAACATCGTGAACAGGTCGATCGAGATAAAAAAGCCGAACACGCCGATCGACAGCAGCGAGAACCACGCGAAATACTCGCGCGGCATCACGGCCATCTTCCACGAGGCCAGCACCCCGGTAAAGACGATGATCGACGAGAGCAGCAGCATGGCCACCGATATGCCATCGACGCCGACCGAATAGTGTATGTTCAGCGGAGCGTACCAAACCGCGTCGGCCGTGTAGAGCATCTCGGCCGTATTGCCCGACGCCCGCTCGCCCAGAAACAGGACGGTCAGCGCGACGGCCAGAGCCAGCAGCATCGAGGCCCCCGTCATCATCACCGTCCGCACGGTCCTCGCGTTCGACGTGCAGAACATCGCGCAGGTCATCAGCACCGGAATCAGTACAAACAAAGATAAGAAATTCATATCCGTCAATTTATTTTAGTCAAAAAACCAGTACCAGCACGGTGATGACCACCGTTCCGAGCAGGAACACGAAGGCATACTGCTGAATCTGACCGGACTGAAGACCGCGCACGGCCACCGACATCCGGTTCGTGACATAGGCCAGACCGTCCATCGCGCCGTCGATCACATGACGGTCGAACCAGGCGATCGAGCGGGATACGCAGTTGAAAATGATCTTCTTGGTGACGAACAGATACACCTCGTCGATATAGAAGCGATGACTCGCGGCCCGGTGCAGCCCGCTGAAAGAGCGTTCCAGACGATCGGGAATCGGGTTGTGCTTGCGGTAGAAGGCCGTGGCGATTCCGATCGCCACCAAAGCGATCGCTACGCTGGTTCCGGCGACCGCCCAGTCGATATGGATGATATAGTCCTCGCCGTTGCTGCTGACGAATTTGCCGAACGGGATGAAGCCGGCCACGCAAGTCACGGCCGCGAGAACGACCAGCGGAGCGGCCATCGATCGCGGAGCCTCGTGCGGCTCGTGCTCGTGCTCGGCGGGCGTCGCCCAAAAGATGTTGTAATAGAGACGGAACATGTAGAAGGCCGTCAGACCGGCCGTCAGGCTCATCCACCAGCCCAGCGGCGTGCTGAACTCGAACGTGGCGGCCAGAATCTCGTCCTTGCTGAAGAATCCCGAGAACGGAGGAATGCCGGCGATAGCGAGGCAGGCGATCAGAAACGTGATGTGCGTCACGGGCATCTGCTTGCGCAGACCGCCCATGCGGCTCATCTCGTTGCTGTGCACGGCATGGATAATGGCTCCCGCGCCGAGGAACAGCAGCGCCTTGAACATCGCGTGCGTGAACAGGTGGAACATGCCGGCCATGTAGCCGAGCCCCTCGTGTCCGCCGTAGCCCGACACGCCGAGAGCGACCATCATGAACCCGATCTGCGAAATGGTCGAGAACGCGAGCACGCGCTTGATGTCGGTCTGCACGCAGGCGATCACCGCGGCGAACAGCGATGTGAACGCGGCCAGATAGGCGATGCCGTGCAATACCTCGGGAGCCTCGAAATAGTAGACGGGAAACAGCCGGGCTACCAGATAGACGCCGGCCACGACCATCGTCGCGGCATGGATCAGCGCCGACACCGGCGTCGGGCCCTCCATCGCATCGGGCAGCCAGATATGCAGCGGGAACATGGCCGACTTGCCGGCTCCGCCGATGAAAATCAGCGCCAAGGCCCATGCGATTACCGAGCCTCCCATGAAAGTCAGGCCCGACATCTGCGAGAACACGCTGCCGTCGCCCGAAGTCAGCAGCCCGAAGTCGAACGTGCCGGTGAAGAACGAAAGCAGCAGAATGCCGATCAAGAAAAACAGGTCGGCGAAGCGCGTGACGATAAACGCCTTTTTCGAGGCGGCGATCGCCTCGGGCTTCGTATAGTAGAACCCGATCAGCAGGTAGGACGAAACGCCCACCAGCTCCCAGAAGATATACATTTGGAAAATGTTCGTCGCCACGACCAGCCCGAGCATCGAGCAGCTGAACAGCGACAGGAAGGCGTAATAGCGCTCGAAACCCCGCTCGCCCTTCATGTATCCCATGCTGTAGATGTGGACCATCAGCGAAACGGTCGAGATGACGATCAGCATCATCACCGAGATCGGGTCGAGCAGCACGCCCAGATCGATATGCAGCTTGTCGGTGAAGCGCAGCCATTCGAAGTTCAGCGGAACGAGCTTCTGATAGACTCCGTCGATCTTGGCCGTCGTGAAGTACTGCCAGGCCGTCGCATAGGAAAGCGCCGCGGTGACGCCCATCGACAGCGTGCCTACGAGTCCCGACGCGCAGGGCCCGAGCCTCTTGCCCAGCAGGCCGAGCACGAAGAACGTCAGCATCGGCAGCAGCACGATAAGTACAGTGTATTCCATATTGAATGTCTTTTGTTTTCGATTCCTTGCGGGTCGCGGACGAATGCCGGAGATGGCCTCCGCCCGGAGACTCCTTCTAATCCTTCAGCTCGTCGAGGTTTTTCACTTCGATGTTGCGCAGATTGCGGTAAATGTTGATGATGATCGCTATGGCGACGGCCGTCTCGGCCGCGGCGATCGCTATGGCGAACAGCGTGAAGAAGAAGCCTTCGAACTGTCCGGGAAAGAGATAGCGGTTGAACACGGCGAAATTGATATCCACCGCATTGAGGATCAGCTCGATCGAAATGAGCACGGCGATCAGGTTACGCCGCGTGATGAATCCGTACACGCCGGCGAAAAACATCACGGCGGCCAGAATCAGGTAATATTCCATTCGTACTTCCATGGCTCTACTTCCGTTTACGTGCGATTAACAGCCCTCCGACGATGCAGGCCAGCAGCAGCACGCTGACCGCCTCGAAAGGCAGCAGATATTGGTATTTCCCGGTTCCCATCAGCGTATGCCCGATCAGGTGCATGTCGATCTCCCCCTCCGTGAAAGCCGACGGGGCGAACGAGTGAGTCAGCAACAGGAAAAGCGTCAGCGCGACGCCGGCCAGCGCGGCGACGAGGCCGGCTCCGATCCTGCGGTTGCGCAGCGGGGCCTTCCTCTCCTCGTCGGAACTCGTCAGCAGGATCGAGAAGACGTACAGCACGACGACGCCGCCCGCGTAAATGAGCAGCTGCACGGCTCCGAGAAACGAGTAGTTGAGCTGAAAATAGATGCCGGCTGTCGCGAACAGCACGAACAGCAGGTATGTGGCCGCACGCAGAATCCGCTTGGTCGTGACGGTCAGAACCGAGAAGACGAGGATCACCGCGGCGAGAAAGGCGAAACCGGCCTGTTGTAGGGTAATTTCCATGTCCGTCTATTTTTTTTCAAGAGTTGAACCTTCCGAATTGAGCTGCCGAACCAGCTTGCCGCGCGTGAAAACCGCATGCTCGAAGGCAGTGTCGAACTCGATCGCGTCGTGCGGGCAACTGCGCACGCAGAGCTGGCAGTAAAGGCAGCTTCCCAAATCGTACTCGTAGCGCACGAGCACTTTTTTCTTCTTGCCCTGCTCGTCCTCGACCGTTTCGGAAACGACCCGGATCGAATCGTTCGGACAGTTCATCTGACAGATGCCGCAGGCCACGCAGCGATGCTCGTTGCGGTCGTTGTGCTTCATTACGAGCTGTCCGCGGAACCGGTCGAACATTTTCAGCGTGTCGCGGTTCTCGGGATACTGCTCGGTCGTCTTCTTCCGGAAAAAGACCCGCAGCGTCGTCCGCATTCCGACGAGCAGCGAGCGGAGCCCCGAGAAGAAGGAGGTGATATATTGCTTAAATCCGTTCATGTCCTATTTCTTTATTCAATCAAACACCGGAAATCTAAAAATGGAACCCGGAAACGACGATCACGACCATCAGCAGCAGGTTCAGCAGATTGATCGGCACCAGGTATTTCCATTCCAGACGTAGCAGCTGGTCGATTCTCAGGCGCGGGAAAGTCCACTTGAACCACATGATGATGAAAATCACGACGGCGACCTTCAGGAAAAACCAGACGGGCGACGGCAGAAAGTCCATGACGGCGTTGAACGAGTCCCAGCCGGCGATGTGGAGCGGCATCCATCCGCCCAGAAACAGCGTCGTCGCTACCCCGGCCACGATAAAGAGGTTCAGGTACTCGGCCAGATAGAAGAAGCCGAAGTGCATGCCCGAATACTCCGTATGATAGCCGGCCGTCAGCTCCGAGTCGGCCTCGGGCAGGTCGAAGGGCCCCCGATTCGTCTCGGCCGTACCGGCTACCAGATAGATCACGAAAGCGATGATCGCGGGAACATGCCCCGTAAAGAGGAACCAGCCGTCGGCCTGACGCTCGACGATCTCGGAAATCTGCATCGTGCCGGCGAAAACGACCATCGTCATGATAGCCAGCCCGATCGAAAGCTCGTAGCTGATCATCTGCGCGCCGCTTCGCATCGCGCCGATCAGCGAGTACTTGTTGTTGCTCGACCAGCCGGCCAGCAGGATTCCGACGATGCCGATCGACGAAACCGCCATCAGGAAGAAGATGCCGACATTGAAGTCGAGCACCTCGAGCCCCTTGCCGAACGGCAGGCAACCGAAAGCGAGCACCGAGGAGATGATGACGACGAAAGGCGCCAGATTGAACAGGAAGCGATCGATGTGATTGATCGGAATCAGCTCCTTGATCAGCATCTTGATCATATCGGCCACGCTCTGCACCGTACCGTAGGGCCCTACCCTGTTCGGCCCCAGTCGGCACTGGAAGAAGGCGCAGACCTTGCGCTCGACGTAAATCAGCGCCAGCGCGATAACCGCATAGAGCAGCAACAGGCACAGCCCGATCAGCACGCACTCGACGAGCGTGGCTCCCCACGAGGGCAGCCAGGCGTTCAGCGTATCGTGCACCCAGCCCGTCACCGCGTTGAAATCAATACTGTCGGTATAGGTATTCAATAACATGCGTTTGAATTTTTAGTCGTTATTACCTGTCGATATCGGGTACCACGTAGTCGAGCGAGCCGCCGATGGCGATCAGGTCGGCGATCTTGTTTCCTCTCGAAAGCGTATCGACCACATTGACCAGCGGCAGCCCCGTCGAGCGGAACTTCACGCGGTAAGGCGTCTTGTCGCCCCGGCTCTCGAGGTAGACGCCGAACTCGCCCCGACTGGCCTCGACGCTCGCCCAGTAAGCCCCCTCCGGCACACGGATGATCGGTTTCGTCTTGACGGCGTAATCGCCCTCGGGAATATTATCGATCAGCTGCTCGAGAATGTGCAGCGACTCGCGGATCTCGTCCATGCGAACCATGTAGCGGTCGAACGTGTCGCAACCCGTGCGGATGCACTCCTTGAACTCCACGCGGTCGTACACGCCGTAGGGATGCAGCTTGCGCACGTCGCAGCTCCAGCCCGACGCGCGGCCCGACGGCCCCGTGACGCCGTAGGAGATAGCGTCCTCCTTGCTCAGGATACCGATGCCCTTCATGCGCTGCTGCGCGATCACGTTGCCGGTGAACACCTCGTCGTACTCCTTGAGCATGCCGGGCAGATAAGCGATGAACTTCTTGATCCGCCCGACCAGATCGGGATGGATATCGGCCATGACGCCGCCGATCACGTTGTAATTCTGGATCAGGCGGCCGCCGGTCGTCTCTTCCAGCATGTCGAGAATCAGCTCGCGGTCGCGGAATCCGTAGAAAAACGCGGTCAGCGCGCCGAGGTCCATGCAGAACGTCGACCAGAACAGCAAATGGGACGAAAGGCGCTGCAGCTCGTCCATGATCGTCCGGATATACTGCGCGCGCTCGGGAACCTCGATACCCATCGCGCGCTCGATGCACATGCACAGCGCGTGACGATTCTGGTGGGCCGACAGGTAGTCGAGCCGGTCGGTAAGCGCAAGCATCTGCGGATAGGTCAGGCTCTCGCACATCTTCTCGATTCCGCGATGAATGTAGCCGCAGTGCGGATCGACCTTCTTGATGATCTCGCCCTCGAGCGAGACGCGGAAATGGAGCACGCCGTGCGTAGCCGGGTGCTGCGGTCCGATGTTGACGACATATTCCGAGTCGTCGAACAGCACGTTCTCGCCCGCCTCGATCCGGCCGTCCTTCTCGACGAGCGTCGGCGCCGAGTCGGTCATCGGCTCGCTCTCGAGACGGATCGGATTGATCTCGGGCGAAGCGTCGTAGTCCTTGCGCAACGGGAATCCGACCCAGTCGCTGCGCAGATAGAGTCGGCGCATGTCAGGATGGCCTACGAAGCGAATGCCGAAAAAGTCGTACGCTTCCCTCTCGTTCAGATTGGCCGTCTTCCAGATATCCGACACGGTCGGAAGCTCGGGATTTTCCTTTTCGGCCGTCGAGGTCTTCAGCACGATCTCGCTGCCCGACGTCGTCGAGCGGAGGTGGTAGACTACGCCGAGCGTATCGCCCCAGTCCATGCCCGTCAGGCTGACCAGAAAGTCGAACTGCATCCGGGGATCGTTCCTGAGTTCCAGCGCCGCGGCCCGCAACTCCGAGGCCGAAACGGTCACCGTCAGCGGCTCGCTCTCGGAAAACTCGGCCGACGGCGCCTTGGACGCCAATATCTCTCTTATACTATTCATGGGTTGCATCATTGTCTGCGGTTACTTTTTTCTCCTTTCTGTTCACGCCGCCGAAAAAGTGCTCGGCCTTCACCTTGCGCTGCAACTGCATCATGCCGTAGAGCAGAGCCTCCGGACGCGGGGGACATCCCGGCACGTACACGTCGACGGGAATGATCTGCTCGACCCCCTGCAACACATGGTACGACTTCTTGAACGGCCCGCCGGAAATGGCGCAGGCGCCCATCGCGATCACGTACTTCGGCTCGGCCATCTGATCGTAAAGACGCTTGAGCACCGGAGCCATCTTGTGCACGATCGTCCCGGCCACGATAATCACGTCGGCCTGACGCGGGCTGGCCCGCGTCACTTCGAACCCGAACCGGGCGAAGTCGTAGCGGGCGGCTCCGACGGCCATGAACTCGATGCCGCAGCAGCTCGTAGCGAAAGTAAGCGGCCACAGCGAGTTGCTACGGCCCCAGTTGATCAGCTGGTCGAGCTTGCCGACCACGACATTCACGCCGTTGGCGCGCAACTCCTCGATGTATTCATTGTCATTGAACGCATCGTATTTCATCGACTTGATGTTGACTCCCTTTATTTCCATTCCAAAGCTCCTTTCTTCCATGCGTAAGCCAATCCCAAAACCAGAATCAGCATAAAGAACAGAATGTTGAACAGCCCTGCGACGCCCGCCTCGCGGACGATCACCGCCCACGGAAACATGAACATCGCCTCGACATCGAAAATCAGGAACAGGATCGCGAACAGGTAGTAGCCGACCTTGAACTGCATCCACGACTTGCCCCGCGTCGGTATGCCGCATTCGTAGGCCTCCCCCTTCTGCCCGTTGAAGGACCGGGGCGAGAGCAGATAATCGAGCCCCCAAGCCGCTACGACCAAAAACACGGCCGTCAAGATAACGACCAGAAATAACGTCAAATCCATAGCATCAACCGTTTTTGACAAATCAAAAATGCTTATAAAAAGCGCGGGAATCATGCGATTTATAAGCGGGAATAGGGTAAAGAGTAAAAAACGATGCAAAAATAGCGTAAAATGTGAATAGAAAAAAATCTATTCTTTTTTTTATCGGCTCGCCGGCCATTTTTTGCTTTTCGCTTTCCCGGCAGGAACTTTCCAACAAGCATACGGTAGCAGTCCGCAGGAAAAGCAACCGACGGAAATACGAGCGGCCATAGCATTCCACGCAGGCAAGAGGCTCGGAAAATACCTGCCGATCGTTTCTGCGCCGCATCCGACGACCGTGCGGAAGGGCGTACACCGGCCGGAACGATATGATACGAGCCGGGAAAAACATCTGCCGGCCGTCCCGGCACGGGATACCGTATCCGCTACGGCGAAGCGACCCGGCTCGCACCGGGAAACCGGATCAAAGAATCGAACCGGCCTTACCGCATTCGGCCCGTGTTTTCCGCCCGGCATTCCTGCTCGAATCGGGTACGACACGGTCCGCCGAAGCACGAGATCGTTTCCCTGTGCACGGGGATACCCGACGACAGAATCCCGATCGGGCGAATGAGTCCGTCGGAACTAGCTGTCGGCCTATCTCGGCGAACGCAAGCGCCGCCCGCACGAATGTGCGGGCGGCGCCGTAAATCCTCGCTCAATAGCGAAACATTACATCAGACTACCGGTCGTTACTGCCTCAGGTTACTGGATATGGCGGTCGCCATCGCATCGTCCGGAGCCATGCCGAGTATCAGATCGCAATACTTGAGCGAATTGTCCCTGTCTTCCTGCAAGTAATAATAGTACGCCATATAGCGGTAAGCCTCCAGAAGCTGCTTGGGATTTTTCTCGGGATCGATCAGCTCGATCGCCTTCTCGTAGTAGGGCTTGGCCAAACCGGCGGTCGACAGGTGGTCGATCACCGAATTGGTACGGGCCCGCCAGAAATTGCCCATATAGCTGTCGGGAACCCGCTCGGCCACATAGCCGAACAGGCTGTCGGCAGCCAGAGCGTAGGGCATCATTTTCAGCGAGTCGGCCTCGGAAAGCGGCGTATTGTCCTGAGGCAGGAAAGCCGAAGCCGCGATGTAATAGGTCTGACCGAGGCTGAAATAATCCGCGATCTTCACCTCTTCGCCACCCTTCTGAATGTAATCGGTATAGTACGAAATCGCCTGATCGGTCAGGTTCGCCTTTTCGGCCACCTCGGCCATCTCCTTGTAAAGAGCCACGTTGGCCGTATCCTTGGCGATCGCGTTCTCGTACTGAACCAACGCTTCGGCAGCCATATTGTTCTTGCCCAGCACGCGCGCGTAATATAGGTAATCCCGACCGATCAGCGAAGTCGTATCGGTGTTCTGCATCATCTTCTGAGCCAGCTCGAGGCTCTTGGCGAAATCGCCCTTGTCGTAGGCGATGTACATATTCAGGCGCTGCATGACGGGATTCTCGGGCGCGCGGGCCGATACGCGGTCGATAATCTGCTGGGCTTGCTCGTGCTCGCCGCTGAAGAACAGAATCGACGCATAGCGCGAGAGGTCGTCGATATCGGACGTCTCCGGAGTGATGTACTTCGAATAGGCGTCGGCCGCGCTCTTGAACTGGTTGTTCTCATAGTAAACGGATGCCAGGTCGCGATAGGCGATCGTGTATTCCGGATCGAGCGCGATCAGCTTGTTGAGCATGTCGATGGCAAGTTGCGGATTCATGCGGGCATAAATCCGGGCGTACTTCAGATACGCCTCCTTGCACTGGTCGTCGAAATAGATCGCCTGCTCGTAGCTGGAAGCCGCATCCCCGATTTTCTTATCGGCAGCCAGCAGATCGCCCTCCAGAATATAGACGTCCGGCGACTTGGGTCCCACTTCTTTTGCCTTGGCCAGATACTCCTCCACCTTGGCCTTTCTTGCCGGATCGGTCATGTAGGCACGGGCGATCGCCACGAAAATGGCAGGGTTCTTCTTGTTCTTGCCCGTCGTGAAGCCGGCCAGTACCTTGTCTACATCGGGCGTGGCAGCCAGATCGAGCTTGATCTCGCCGATCGTGTTGAACACGTACTCGGGATCGGCGACCAATCCCTGCTTATAGCAATAGGCGGCCGAATCCTTCATGTTCTCGGCGGCATAGATCTCGCCCAAATAGTAATAGGCCTCCGCCTTGTCCGTTTTTCCGCTTTGGATGTTCTCGAACAACGCCTTTTTCGCATAGCTGTACATTCCGGCCTTGTAGTAGTCAATCCCTTTGTCGTTGTTGTCGGCAAAGAGGGAAGTCGCCCCGGCCATCAAAACGAGGGACAAAATCGAAATTTTCACGTTCATCATTCAAATAAAGCTTTATGTTCAGATTATAAATTGTCTCTCACGTTGACGATCCGCACGTTCTGCGTAGCGGGCATCAGACCGGCCCGCAGAATGATTCGCTGCCCCCGGTCGGAAGCGAGAAAAGTGGAAAAACCCGAGGCCAGCCCGCTGCGAGGGTCGGTCAGGATCACGTACACGTCGCGCATGAGCGGATAGTCGCCCAAGGCCATGTATGCCTGAAAGGGCTTGTAGCTGTTCTGCTCGGTCGCCTTCTCCTCGCGGCTCACGGCCATCACGGTCACGCGGTCCGAGAAGCTCAGGTTCGTCGAATCGCTCTCGCTGCCGACCCAGCTGACGCCGATCACGCCGATGGCCGATGGGGATTGGGAGACGAAATCGATCACTTCCGCATTGCTTTTCTGGGCATGGAGCGATCCGGCCAACGGCCTGCCCCGGCAAATCGAGTCGATCGCATAGCGGACCGTGCTCGAGTTCGGATTGTCGAACACGAGCTGCAGCTTGCCCAGCTTGGAGCCGGGATAGAGCTCGCTCCACTCGGTCACCTCGCCGGTCAGAATGCGCGAAAGGTCCTTCAGCGAAATGATCGAATCGGGATTCTGGCGGTTGACGATCAACGCGATCGCATCGCTTGCGACCTTGAACTCTTTCGGAAAGAACTTCTTCTCCTCCAGACCGGCCTTCTCGGCATCGGTCAGCCGGCGCGTCGAAACGGTCAGCCGGACACTGTCCTTCAGCAGCAGATTGATCGCATCGACCTCGCTCGCATAGATCGGGTCGATCCCCGCCATCGTGTATATACTTTCGAAAACATCGATCTCCTGCTGAACGATCTGCCGGAAGCTCTCGTCGGCGCTGATCGAAATGAAGCCTGAGGTGGCCGTATCCGTAAACTTGTCCTTCGTCTGACGGCCGCGGCACGCGAAAAGAGCGAGACCCGAGGCCAACAGTACCGCATAAACCGATAACCGATCGAACTTCGACATATAGCGTTATTTTATAGAATCTTTATACTGACGGTAAGCTCTGAAAATACCGTACAGAAAAAAAAGGACTCCCATCCCATAGCGTAGCGGAGCCGAAATCCTCTCTACAAATATAGGGGAAAATATCATAATGTATGCCATCCCCAAATAAAATAATATCATGAACAAACCGAAAACGTAAAAAAACGGATTGGGTTTCGGCTTTCTGTCCCCGGGTTTGCGCGTGTCCATATTCGAGCGATTAAAAGATTACGACAGTACAAAAAATGATATACCTTACCGTACCGACTCGTCGGATTCCGATGTCTTCGGCTTTCCTGCGCGCGATTTCCTCCGGATAAAAGGATTCGGGCAGAGTCGGCTCGGGTATGCGGTCCGCAGCTACGAACCGCGAACGACGGATATAAAACGGCCGGACCCGAATATCCGGCGCACGGAAGCATACGATCGTCGGATAAAATATACCGGAGCCCTGCTTAAATCGATAGGATTAAACAGGGCTCCGGCCAATAGAGCGTTTTTACTGTTCCGCGAGCTGGAATCGCACGGGAGCCGTGAAATACACGGACACGTTGTTACCGTTTTGCTTTCCGGGAATCCAGTTGGGCATCGACTTGATCACCCGCACGGCCTCCTCGTCGAGGGAGCGGTCAACGGGACTGAGCACCTCGATGTTGCGGATCGATCCGTCCTTCCACACGGCGAAGCGAACGACGACCGTACCCGAAATGCCGTTCTCGGCGGCGATGGGCGGATAGCGCAGATTCTTCGCCAGAAACTCCTGCAATGCGGCCGGACCGCCCGGGAACTGGGGCATCTGCTCGGCAGCCATGAAGATTTCCTCCACTTCTTCTTTGGGCTTTTCCTGAGCTACCTCGCGCAGGTCGGCGATATCCTGTCCGTGAATCTCGTCGTTACCCTTCACGTCGGCGATCGAGATGGCCACCTTCGACTGGGTCACTTCCTCCTGCGTCTTCATCTCTTCCTCCTCGGGCACTTCCTCGTCCTTCTTGATGACGGGCGCCGTAAACTTCAGCGAGCTCTTCAACGGGGGAGGGGGAGGCGCATCGGGCTTCTTGAACTCTTCCTGCTTCACTTCTGCGGGGGGAAGCTTCGACAGAGTGGTGACCTCCGTCATCTTCTCCTCGGCTTCCTTCTTCGGAGCGACGAAACGAATGATCGAGGGAAGCAGAATCACGACGATCGCCAGAATGGTAACGATCAGCATCGCCTTGTTGTGGCGAGCGGCCGAGTCCCTACGCATCTCATAGGCGCCGAAGTCATGATTCTTGCCTTCGAAAACTAATTCGCACCATTGCTTCGAATTCAAATCAATATTGTTCATTTCCTTTCGATTTAATGTGTACTTATTAGTTTACCTGTCGATATTTCTCGTCAACTCGCCCTTCTGCTCGTAGTTGTCGAGCAGGAACTTGTCGCCGTCGGTAATGTCCACGATCGCATACCTGCTGATGTTGCAGATCTGCATCTCGTCCAACGCGTCGATCAGATTCTTGTAGCTCGACTCGTCGGTTCCCTTGATAACGACGGTCGGGGCGTTCTTGTCCTTCTTGATTTCAGCGGCCTGCTCCTTGAACTGCTCCTCGGTGATCTTCTCGTCCTTCTTCTGCTGCTTCAGATCGTTGATGCGGGCGGTGACCTCCTTGTTACGGTCCAGCAGCATCGCGCGAAGGCCCTCCGGACTGTAGTCCGTCTCCTTGAGCGAGGTGTAGTCCTCGTAATTGGGCTCTCCGAAGTAGTAATAGACCTTGTCGTCCGCACCCAGAAGCAGAGTAACGGCCTGCGAAGCCTTGATCTTCGTCTGCTCCTCCTCCGTCACCTTATCGTTGGTCGGCATACTGATCTCCATGGTCTGAGGCTTACTCAGAGAGGTACAGAGCATGAAGAACGTGATAAGAAGCATGTTCATGTCCACCATCGGGGTGAAGTCGACCCGCACGGAGAACTTCTTCTGCTTGCTCTTACCCGTCTTACCGCTGCTTTCTTGTATTTCAGCCATAATAGTTAATGTTGTATGACGACAGCTTATTCTTCAGGGGCAACGACCTTCAACGAGGTGATCAGGTTGTAACGGTTCTCCCTGATATCCTGAAGCGATGTCATGATTGTTTTAATTTCCGGATACGGAGTCGTCTGATCGGCCTTGATGGCGATCCGAAGATTGCGGTTCTGCTCCCGGGCGCTCTTAACCCACACCTTGAACTGATTGTCCGTGCTGTCGGTCGGAATGCCGAGCTCCTTGAGCGTCGCGTCCTGCTCGTCCTCGGAGAGCGCCAGAAAAGCCTTCATCTGGCTGATAGGCACCCCGAACGAATTGGCCAGACGGAACTTGTTGATCTCTTCGGGAGTGAACGTTATTCCGTATTCCTCGCCTACTTTCTTAAGGACTTCCACACGGTCCTCCTGCTTGTCCAGCGTCATGAAAACCTTTCCCTGAGGATCGACCAGAATCTGGAGGATGTCGCTCTCGGGAATCTTGATCTCGGAGACGGAGCCCGGCGTCGTGACGGTGACGGGTTCCTTCTGGATGAAGGTCGAGGTAAGCATGAAGAAAGTAAGCAAAAGTACAGTCACATCACTCATCGCGGTCATGTCGATGAATGTGCTCTTCCTTTTTACTTTTACTTTAGCCATAATAGCGAGACGTAGTTTTGACGTGGATTATTTGTGCGTTGCAGCGTAAGTCTGAACAATGGTAAATCCTACTTCGTCGATGCTATAGGTAAGCTTGTCGATTTTGCTGGTGAAATAGTTGTACGAAATAACGGCCAACGCACCCGTGGCGATACCGAAAGCGGTGTTCACGAGGGCCTCCGAGATACCGGCGGACAGAGCGACCGAGTCGGGCGATCCGGCATTGGCCAGAGCGGCGGACGACTTGATCATACCGATCACCGTTCCGAGCAGACCGGTCAGCGTACCCAGCGTGGTCATCGTCGCGATCACGACCAGATTCTGCTCCAGCGTCGGAAGCTCCAGCGCGGTAGCCTCGTCGAGCTCCTTCTGGATATTCATCAGCTTCTGGTCCTTGGCCAGCGTGGTGTCTTTCTCCATCTCCTCGTACTTGGTCAGCGCGGAGTATACGACGCTCGCCACCGAGCCCTTCTGCTTCACGCACAGCTCGCGAGCCTTCTCTACGTCGCCGCCGTTCAGAGCGTCCTTCACGTTCTTGACGAACTTCACCACGTTGCCCTTGCCCTTGGCCTTGCCGATGGCGAAAGCACGCTCGATACTCAGCACGAGCACGGTAAGCAGCAGCGTCTGGATAACGGGCACGATCACGCCGCCTTTATAAATAGTACCCAGCATGTTGCCCGGCAGCGGGTGGTTGTTGGGGTCGTTGTTCATGAAGTTCGCGGGATTGCCCAACACGAAATGAAAGATGCAGACGGCCAGAATGAAGCAGCAAAGGATCACGAGGAATGCTGACTTAATGCCTTTTGCCTGTTTGAAGTTTACTGACTTGGCTTCCATAATAAAAATAGTTTTGAGTTTTGTTTAAAGGTTTGAATTCTTATTTGAAATTAACGTTTGGTCCGTGTTCGCGCGGCCGGCTTTCCTTCCCCGCCGTCCGCCCGGCGGCAAGCCTCCGGTTTTTATATAGCAAGCCCAAAAGTATTAAATATTTTCAAACATAGCAAATAAAAACTCTCCTTTTTACATTTAATTAAATCGTGAAACAGCAGCGTGGACGCCGCCTCGGAGCGACTTATGCCATAGCCTCCACCATGGTAAGGCCGCCCGCGCGCGCCTCGGAAAAAAAGCGGAAGCGGCGGTTTTTCCCGCCCGGAGCGCCTGCGGCAAAAACGATCTTCCGGGCGGGGATATTGTATCCGCGGTTCGGGAAACACCATAGTCCGGTCCCCCCAAAAAGCCTTCCCGCGAAACAGGCCGGCAACAGGCAGAAGACATGGGGCGCCGGCGACCGTCCGACGGCGAAATCGAGCCGCAGGCCGGCATCCCTCCAACGGCAGGCCGGTCTTTTACAACGGGGAGTAGCGGACAAGACATTCGGAAAAGCACAGGGGCCGAGACTCGCCTGCGGACGGAAGCCGAGCGCCGGAAAGAAGGCCCGCAGCAGCAGCGCAAATCACGACGATAGTCCGAAAAAACGGAAGAAACTCTCCCCCCGCGAGCCGCAATTCAAACAATATTTTCTACCTTTACTTCGTTTTCCGGCCCGCGGCCGGTTTCGCAACCCGAACGAACGATGACGAAGGAAAGATTCGACCTGCTCCTGATCGGAATGACCGCTCTGGCTGCGGTCGTTTTCGCAGCGCTCCATTTTGTCCGGGCCGGATACGGCCTGCTGCGCGACGGCCGCTGGGGCCCGAAGATCGACAACCGAATCGGATGGATCCTGATGGAAGCCCCCGTATTTCTAGCCATGACGGCCCTGTGCCTGAGCTCGCCGAGGCAGGACGAGGCGGTTCCGCTGGTCTTTTTCGCTCTGTTCCAGCTCCATTATCTGCACCGGGCTTTCATCTACCCGATGCTGTTCAAGAGTCGTAGCGCGATGCCGCTGGGCATCGTCGCGATGGGCGTCGTATTCAACCTGCTGAACGCCTGCATGCAGGGCGGCTGGATATTCTACGTCGCGCCGGAAGGCTACTACACGAGCGAGTGGCTGCTCTCGCCGCAGTTCCTCGCCGGAACGGCCGTCTTTTTCGCCGGCATGGCGATCAACATCCATTCGGACCGGATCATCCGCCGCCTGCGCAAGCCGGGCGACACGGCCCACTATCTGCCCCGGGGCGGAATGTTCCGCTACGTCACGTCGGCCAATTACTTCGGCGAGATCGTCGAATGGACCGGCTTCGCCATACTGACGTGGTCGGCCTCGGGAGCGGTGTTCGCGCTGTGGACCTTCGCCAACCTGGTCCCGAGAGCGGATGCGATCTACAAGCGCTACGCCGAGCTGTTCGGAGACGAACTGCGCAAAGAGCGGCGCAAGCGCGTCATTCCTTTCATATACTGATCCGCAACAAACATACGTCGAATCGCATAACTTTCGTTTTTACCATGAAAGAATCCGTATTGTTCACCCCCGGCCGGATCGGACCGCTGACCTTGCGCAACCGTACGATCCGCGCAGCCGCGTTCGAGGGCATGTGCGACGGCAACTCGCCGACGGACATGCTGTACGAGTATCACCGCAGCGTCGCGGCCGGAGGCATCGGCATGACGACGCTCGCCTATGCCTCGGTCACGCGCAACGGGCTGTCGTTCCCTCACCAGTTGTGGCTGCGGCCCGAGATCGTCCCCGGTCTGCGGCGCATCACCGACGCGATCCACCGCGAGGGAGCCGCCGCCGGTATCCAGATCGGCCACTGCGGCAACATGTCGCACCGCGCGATCTGCGGCTGCACGCCGATCTCGGCCTCGTCGGGCTTCAACATCTACTCCCCCACCCTCGTGCGAGGCATGCGCACGAGCGAAATCGCCGACGTGGCCCGCGCTTTCGGCACGGCCGTGAACCTGGCCCGCGAAGCAGGGTTCGACTCGGTAGAAGTGCACGCCGGGCACGGATACCTGATCAGCCAGTTCCTGTCGCCTTACACGAACCGCCGCAAAGACGAATACGGCGGCACGCTCGAGAACCGGATGCGTTTCATGGACATGTGCCTCGGCGAGGCGCTGACGGCGGCCCGGGACGACATGGCCGTCGTCGTGAAGACGAACATGCGGGACGGATTCCGGGGCGGACTCGATCTGGACGAATGCCTCGAGGTGGCCCGCCGCATCGAGCGGAACGGAGCCCACGCGCTGGTGCTCAGCGGAGGATTCGTCAGCCGGGCGCCGATGTACGTGATGCGCGGCTCGATGCCGCTGCGCTCGATGACATATTACATGAAGCAACTGTGGCTCAAGGCCGGAGTGCGGGCCGTCGGGCGCTGGATGATCCCCGACGAGCCGTTCCGCGAAGCCTATTTCCTCGACGACGCGCTGCGATTCCGCGAGGCGCTGAAGCTCCCGCTCGTCTACGTCGGAGGGCTCGTATCGCGTACCAAGATCGACGAAGTGCTCGGCCGGGGATTCGAGTTCGTCGCCATGGCCCGGGCGCTGATCCGCGAACCGGATTTCGTGAACCGGATGAAAGAGACGGGCGAGGAACGCTGCGACTGCGACCACACGAACTACTGCATCGCCCGGATGTACTCGCGCGAAATGGCCTGCTACCGCAACGTGCCGGACCTGCCGCCCTGTCTGAAACGCGAAATCGAACGAAAAACGAAGCGGCCATGAGCTCGAGCGAACGAACGGATCGGGCTACGGCCCTGATCACGGGCGCCAGCTCGGGCATCGGCTACCAGTACGCCCGGCAGCTGGCCGCGCGGGGCTACGACCTGCTGATCGTCAGCAACGACGCCGAAGGCATCGCGAACTCCGCCGCCGAAATACGGAAGCAATACGGCGTGCGAGTCACGCCCCTGTACCGCGACCTGTCGGCCGAAAATGCAGCCGAAGACCTGTATCGCTATTGCGAAGACGAGCAACTTGACGTCGAGGTGCTCGTCAACAATGCCGGCGTTTTCTTTTTCGACGACCTGGCACGGGTCGATTCCCGGCGGATCGAACTGATGCTGCGGCTGCACGTACGGACGACGACGCTGCTTTGTCACTATTTCGGCCGATCCATGCAGGCACGAGGCCGAGGCTACATTCTTAATATGTCGTCCATGTCGGCATGGATGCCGTTTCCCGGCATTTCGGTCTACGCAGCAACGAAAAGCTACCTGAGGACGCTGTCGCTGGCGATCCGCAACGAGCTGTACGATCGCGGAGTCCGCGTTACGGCGGTCTGTCCCGGAGCCGTGGCCACCGGGTTGTACAATCTCAGCGAGCGCTATCGGCGACTGGCATTGCGGCTCGGCATCATGATGACGCCCGAAAGGCTCGCTCGCAAAGGGCTGCGCGCGCTGTTCTCGGGCCGCCGCCGCACGGTGCCGGGATTCGTCAACCGCGTCTTCGTTCCGCTGGCGGGCCTGATACCCGGACCGATCGTGCGGCTCATCAAGCGAAAAGCGAAATTCTACCGCTATGGACGATAAGGGACTCTACATCGTGACCGGCGCGACCGGCGGCATAGGCCGGGCCCTGACCGAAGGGCTCTGCCGCAAGGGCCTGCGGGTCGTGATGGCCTGCCGGAATATGGAAAAGGCGGAAGCGGTCCGGCAAGGAATCATGCGGTCGGGAAGGGCGGGAAACGGAGAAATAACGGTCCGCACGCTCGACATGGCTTCGCTCGGATCGATCGGACGTTTCGCCGAGGAACTTCGATCGGAAGGGGCCGAGATCGCAGCGCTGGTCAACAACGCCGGCGTGATGAGCGCCCGTTTCGGCCTGACCGCCGACGGAATCGAGCAGTGCATGGGCGTCAACTACGTGGGGCCCTACGCATTGACCCGGCTGCTGCTGCCGATGATCGCGGACGGGGGACGGATCGTCAATACGCTGTCGGTCACCTACCGCATCGGCCGGATCGGTCCCCGACTTTTCGAGCCCGAGCCGCAACGGTACGA
>CABUJP010000034.1:0-20489 GCA_902491835.1 uncultured Alistipes sp.
ATGCTGATGCGCCTGAACGAGACGCTCAGCCTGTGGGTCTTTTTCGGCGTAGCCCTGTTTTTGGGCGTGGGCTTCGGGACGATGTTCCCTGCCTTCAACACGCTGTTCGTCAATCTGGCTCCGAATAACCAGCGAGGGACGGCTACGTCGACTTACCTGACCTCGTGGGACGTAGGCATAGGGATCGGGTTGCTGCTCGGGGGGTATATCGCTCAGATCAGCACGTTCGATAAGGCCTATTTGTTCGGCGCCTGCCTGACGGTCGTGTCGATCGCCTATTTTCAGTGGAAAGTGGCGCCGCATTTCGAGCGGAACAAGCTGCGCTGATTCTGCTCCGGCCGTTTTTCGCCGGGCGCGGCAGGTCGGCTATCCCCGGGACTTCGTCTCGATGGAGGACCGACCGTTTCGGCATTCGGATGAGCAGCATCGCACGGCCGATCCCGTCCTCAAGACGGGAGGCGAGATGTCCCGCGTGCGGATCGGGGCCGACAAGATCGGCAGGCCGGAGACGAAAAATATCGCCGGGGAAATCCGAGGAGCCGTCATGCCGGACCGGGTTTCTGCGATTCCTCGACGGCCCGATTCGTGTACTGAGCAGAGACGGCAGGCGGTCGCTCGGACCGGACGGGTCCTGTCTGTACCGGATCGGGGAGCCTTCCCGCGCGGGTTGCGCGCTGTCGGGATATATGCGGCTCGAATCATGCGGCCGACTGAAATTTGAAATCAAAGGATTATGGAAAAGGCGATCGATGAAATCATAGCCCTTCAGCGAAAATTCTTTGCCGACGGCGCTACGCGCGCTACGGCATTCCGGCTCGATGCGCTGACGAAGCTGAGAAAAGCCGTCCGGGAGCGTACGGACGCGCTGAACGAGGCGTTGCGCGAGGATCTGAACAAGTCGGCCGGCGAGAGCTATCTGACCGAGATCGGCCTCGTGATGCGGGAATTGGAGTGCCATATCCGGCATCTGAAGCGCTGGTCCCGATCCCGACGGGTGTCTACGCCCCTGACGCTATGGCCGTCGCGGAGCCGGATACGGCCCGAGCCGCTCGGCGTGGCGCTGATCGTCGCGCCGTGGAATTATCCGGTTCAGTTGCTGTTGTGCCCGCTCGTCGGCGCGATCTCGGCCGGGAACTGCGCCCTGCTGAAGTCTTCGCCTCTGGTGCCGCACGTCGAGGCGACGCTGCGCGATCTGATCGCCGAAACGTTCGGGCCGGAATACGTGGCTTTCGTCGGAGGCGGCCGCGACGTGCTCGACGAGTTGTTGAAGCGGCGCTTCGACTCGATCTTTTTTACGGGTGGGTCGAAATACGGGCGGGTCGTGATGGAGGCGGCCGCGAGGAATCTGACGCCCGTGACGCTCGAGTTGGGCGGCAAGAGCCCCTGCATCGTCGGGCGCGGCGCGGATGTCCGACTGGCGGCACGGCGAATCATGTGGGGCAAGCTGCTGGCTGCGGGTCAGACCTGCGTCGCGCCCGACTATCTGCTCGTTCATCGGGATCTCAAGGAGGAGCTGTGCCGGGAAATGAAGCGCGCGGTCGGGGAGTTTTTCGGCGACGACCCGTTTCGGAGTCCGGCTTATCCGCGTATCGTCTCGGAGCGGGCGACTGCCCGGCTGGCCGAAATGATCGGCGCCTCGGGACGCGTGCTGTGGGGAGGCGAGTTCGACGTGCGGCGGCGGTATGTCGCTCCGACGCTGATCGACGATCCGGACGACGACAGCCCGGCGATGACGGAGGAGATCTTCGGTCCGCTGCTTCCGGTCAAGACGTTTCGGCATATCGACGAGGCGATCGGCTATGTGAATCGCCGTGACAAGCCGCTGGCTCTCTACTATTTCGGCGATCGTCGAGAGGCGGAGCGGGTCTTGGACCGGACGTCGTCGGGCGGCGCCTGCGTCAACGATACGGTCGTTCATCTGGCCAACGGCCGCTTGCCGTTCGGGGGTGTCGGCGAGAGCGGGTTCGGGAAGTATCACGGGCGCTTGAGCTTCGATCTTTTCAGCAACATGCGTCCGGTCGTCCGGTCGTCGAGGCTGATCGATCTGCCGTTGAAATACGCTCCGTACCGGCGGTTGAAACTATATCGAAGACTGTTCGGGTGAACGGTCTCCGTTCCGTAGAATCCGTGTCCGTTGCGAGAATCCGTGTTCCGCATCCGGTCCGGATGCGACTTGGGGGAACAGGGGCGTGTACCGTCGGGCATATTTCGGGGCGGTCGGCCGAGACTGTCGGTCTATTTGTCGGCGAACATTCGACATCTCCAGCTTCCCTGTGCGGAAGCTTATTTACCGAAGGGAAGAGACCTCGGGCAGGATCGGGATCGGTTGCTCGGCCTGCGTTGCGCGTACCGAACGCATGAATTCCGGATACGAACCTTCGATACGTCGGAATTAATTATGCCGTTTATCTGCGCGGTACGCCTCAGGTGCGAATACGGGACACTTCGCGCCGCCATATTTCTCCGGCGGCATGGCCGGGACGAGGGATGATTTTTCGTCCGTCAGCTCTTCCCGAAGATTCGCTGACGGGAGTACTGTACGAAGCATTTCGGACGGACCGGCTCGGTCGGAATGTCCGGCGGGGAGCCGTTTCTTATCGGAGCGGAGGCGGATTCCCGGTCTTGCGGTCGGACGGCTGTTCGGATTCTCTGTTATCGGAAGTCCGGACGGAGCAAGTCGTCATACGAATCGGTTCCGGCGCACGGGATCACTTGCGAAAGACGCGGTCCATCTCGCGGCGGGCATCCTTTTCCTTGAGGTACTCGCGCTTGTCGTAGCTTTTGCGTCCCTTGGCCAGTCCGATTTGCAGCTTGGCCAGTCCCCGCTCGTTGATGAACAGCTTCAGCCCGACGACGGTCAGCCCCTTGTCCTGCAACGAGCGCTCGAGTTTCTCGAGCTCCTTGCGCTGCAGCAGCAGCTTGCGGTCGCGCTTGGGGACATGGTTGTTGTAGCTGCCCCAATGGTACTCGGCTATGTTCATACCCCGGACGAAAAGCTCGCCGTTGTGGAAATAGCAGTAGCAGTCGGTGAGAGATGCCTTGCCCAGACGCAGCGACTTGATCTCGGTGCCGGACAAGACGATCCCGGCGACGTAGGTGTCGAGAATCTCGTAGTCGTACGTCGCCCGCTTGTTGCGGATCGATATGCTTTTCTGTTCGTTCATGAGCGTCTTTGCATCGGGGTGTGCAAAGTTAGCAATAAAAAACGCAATCCCGTGCAGGTCCGGCCCGCTCGGGCTACGAAAGACACATCCCCTCGGATTCCTCCCGGCGGTCGGATATCCCGGGGAATGGAGCGAGGCGCGCTGGCCGGCGCTATTTGTGCAATGCCTTGCCGATGCGCCGCTTGTTGCCCTGCTTGTTCGAGTAGTTGTTCGCTTTGGAGCCGGAATGGCCGCCGGCCGAATAATTCTTCCGCTGGCGGTTGTTCATATGGGGCTGTTTATAGTCGTTTTTGAGATTGTTCAGGGCAACTTCGTCCAGAACGATCCGGTTATCGGACATCGAGCGTATGTCTTTCATGATAACCTCGTTGTTGGGATGCTCCTGATTGTACTCGAAGGATTTGGCGCGCATGAACTTGGCTATGTTGCCGGCGATCTGCGTCTTGGCTTCCTCGTCGTCGATCTCCTTCAGCGCGGCGAGCATGTTCTCGATGTTCTTTCCGTAGTGCTTGCGGGCGATCTGGTGCTTCGGGTACTCGATGCGGTCGGGCTTGGGATAAAGGCTCTTGGCCGTCGGAATCGGATAGGGCGAGTCGACGTCCAGATCGAAGTCCGACATGATGAACAGGTGGTCCCACAGCTTGTGCTTGAAGTCGGCCGACTCGCGCAGAATGGGGTTCAGGTTACCCATCACCTCGATGACGGCGCGCGCCTGCTGGTTGCGCAGGTCGCGGTCGTGGATCGTTTTCAGGTAGTCAACCATCTGATGCACATGACGCCCGTATTCGGGAAGCATCAGCTTCTTTCTCTCGAAATTATAGTTTTTATCCATAAGAATCAGGATGCGAACCGCGAAATCGGACCTCGGCCGCGAATCGTCCGAACGGGCGACTTCATCGATTCAAAAGGTTTGCCGTAATGGCTGTTTCAGATTTGAAATTCCCTTGCCGGCCGCCGGAGAGCGCAGCCGTGTTGCTGTTTTTTAAAGCGGGAGGAATTCTTAACTTTGGGACAAAGCTACTCGGTTTTTTCGGAATAACCAAAAACCGTGCGCAAAAATATGAAGTTTCCCATTATTCAATATTCATATAAAATATCAAGTTATGACAAACGTATTGGTAGTAGACAGCGAACGCAGCATTCGCAATACGCTCAAAGAGCGTCTCGAATATGAAGGCTACCGGGTCGAAACGGCCGAGACCGGAGGCGAGGCCGCCGATAAAACCGCGCATTCCCGCTTCGACGTCGTGCTCTGCGATATGGCCGTACCCGATATCCGGGCGATCGATCTGCTCACTTCTTTGCACGGGAGCGGCAAATCTACGCCTTTTATCATGCTTTCGGCGCTCAAGGGTCTCGATCCCGCGATCGACAGCATCCGTCACGGAGCGTTCGATTACATTCCCAAACCGATTGATCTGAACAAGTTACTCCGCTCGATCCGCTCGGCTGTGGAGGATAAAAGCCAAAACCGTGCCACAATCGAAACCCCTTCGGGTAAAAAGAGTTCTGCGGCGCGCGCGGACGACTCGGCGCGGGTTGTCGCCAAGGCGTCCTGCGCTGCGACCGAGATCGTCGGGACCTCGAGCGGGATCGAGCATGTGAAGCAACTGATCGAAAAGGTGGCTCCTTCCGACGCGCGCGTGCTGATTACAGGCGACAACGGAACGGGCAAGGAGCTGGTCGCCCACCGGCTGCACGAGCTGAGTCACCGGTCCGATCGACCTTTCGTGGAGGTCAATTGCGCGGCCATTCCGTCGGAGCTGATCGAGAGCGAGCTGTTCGGACACGAGAAAGGCTCGTTCACGTCGGCCATTCGGATGCGAAAGGGGAAGTTCGAGCAGGCCGACGGCGGCACGCTGTTTCTGGACGAGATCGGCGACATGAGCCTGGCCGCTCAGGCCAAGGTGCTGCGGGCTCTTCAGGAGAACCGGATCAGCCGTGTGGGCAGCGACAAGGACATCGAGGTGGACGTGCGCGTCGTGGCGGCTACGAACAAGAATCTGCGCAGGGAGATCGAGGCGGGCCGTTTCCGCGAGGACTTGTATCATCGTCTCAGCGTGATCGTCATCCGGGTGCCTGCGCTCCGCGAACGTGCCGGGGACATTCCGCTGCTGGTCGATTACTTCATCGGGAAAATCTGCGAGGAGTACGGCATGAAGCCCAAGGCGATTGAGCCCGAGGCGCTCGAGGAGCTCGGGAAGATGGAATGGAGCGGCAATGTCCGCGAGTTGCGCAACGTGGTGGAGAGGCTGATTATTCTCAGCGGACAAACCATTTCGCTCGAGGATGTGCGGGCCTATGCGGCGGGGGCGCTGTAAAGAAAGCTTCAATAATATATTTTATAAATATATAAATATTTATTTTAATAAAATAAATTATGGGCCGAATGCGGAACCGAGCTCGTTAGGACTATGCCGAGGCGCAACGTTTATTGCGAATTGAAAATCTAAAATTACAATATTCGGTCGCGTCGGTGCTAGGCGGATCGTTCAGGGCCGGTCTGCGGAATCGTTGCGATAAGGATGTCGAAGGGCATCCTTATTTTTTGCCGGAGTCGCGGCATACGGACAGCGCGGGAGAGCCTTCCCGGCGAAATTTCAGGGTTAAGCGTACGAACGATACGGAGTCTTCCTTGCAAGATGTCGGAATTGAGCGTGCGAGGCACGGAGGAATCTTTCCGGCAATCGGCCGGAGGGACGTGCCGGCAGAGCAAGAAAGCGTTCGCCCGAATAATGTGGTCCGGGAAAGGCGTGGGCTTCGCCGGGGGGATCGCCCGTTCCGGACACGCTCCTTCGGTAAGCGGACCGTACGGTTGTTTTGCCCGGACCGACGCATGTCGATTTTGCGCGGGGGAAAAGCGCAGGGCGTTTCGTATTTGGAAATTAGTTCGTACTTTTGTGCGCCGCTTCGCGTCTCGCTTCGTGCCGGACTGCGGCGGTTTCTGAGAGAAAGATAACTTTGAAAGGCGCTGCCGCGTCGTTTCCCCTGCACGCTTCGGGGGAGCGGAGGATGCGCAGGCCGATAATCCGCAGGAGAATATGTTTGAGAATTTGACGGACAAGCTCGAACGGTCGTTCAAGGTCCTCAAGGGCGAGGGCCGGATCACCGAGATCAATGTGGCCGAGAGCCTGAAGGAGATCCGCCGCGCGCTGATCGACGCCGACGTGAACTACAAGGTGGCCAAGACGTTCACCGACGAGGTGAAGGCCAAGGCGCTCGGGCAGGACGTGCTCCGCTCGGTCAAGCCCGGCCAGATGATGACCAAGATCGTCCGCGACGAGCTGGCGGCGCTCATGGGCGGCACGATGACCGACATCCGTCTGGAAGGAAGTCCGGCCGTCGTGCTGATCGCGGGTCTGCAGGGTTCCGGTAAGACGACCTTTTCGGGCAAGCTGGCCAATCTGATCAAAAGCAAGAAGGGGCGGCAGGTGCTGCTCGTGGCGGGGGACGTCTATCGTCCGGCGGCTATCGACCAACTGAAGATTCTGGGACAGCAGGTCGGCGTCGAGGTCTATACCGAGGAGGGAAACCGCAATCCGGTGCAGATCGCCGAGAACGCGATCCGCTATGCCCGGGCGAACCATATCAATACGGTGATCGTCGATACGGCGGGTCGTCTGGCCGTCGACGAGCAGATGATGCAGGAGATCGAGGCGATCAAGCGGGCCGTTTCGCCGAGCGAGACGCTGTTCGTCGTCGACTCGATGACCGGTCAGGACGCCGTCAACACGGCCAAACAGTTCAACGACCGGCTCGACTTCGACGGCGTCGTGCTCACGAAGCTCGACGGCGATACGCGGGGCGGTGCGGCTATCTCGATCCGCGCGGTGGTCAACAAGCCGCTGAAGTTCATCAGTTCGGGCGAGAAGATGGACGCGCTGCAGGTGTTCCACCCCGAGCGTATGGCCGACCGGATTCTCGGCATGGGCGACATCGTGTCGCTCGTCGAGAGGGCGCAGGAGCAGTACGACGAGCAGGAGGCGCGCCGGCTGAAGAAGAAGCTGGTCAAGGACCAGTTCAACTTCAACGACTTTTTGAGCCAGATTGCGCAGATCAAGAAAATGGGCAACCTGAAGGACCTGGCCTCGATGATTCCGGGCGTCGGCAAGGCGCTCAAGAACGTCGAGATCAGCGACGACGTGTTCAAGCAGACCGAGGCGATCATCCAGTCGATGACTCCCGCCGAGCGCGAGAATCCGTCGATTCTGAACGGCAGCCGCAAGCAGCGCATCGCTGCGGGCAGCGGTACGACGATTCAGGAAGTCAACCGGCTGCTCAAACAGTTCGAGGACACGCGCAAGATGATGAAGACGGTGGCCGGCGGCATGCCGAAAATGATGCGCCGCGGCAAAAGACGCTGATTCCGGTCAGGGGAGCTGTGCGCTCACCGGCCGGAGCTTTTCGGGTCATAAGGCCCGAAATAGGGAGACGAGGCTCTTCTCGCAGCGGTGTCGTGACGGATATGAGGGAACGGCCGATGATTGAAGCGAAGTGCTTGTCCTTTCATCGCGTAACGGGAGCTTTCCCGGTGCTCGGACCGTAGGCGGATAAGACGGTTCGCTGCCGGATTGTGCGGGAGCGAGCGTTTGCCGGGAAGATGGCGAGATAGGCTTCGGACGGTCCGGCGGACTCGCCGGGAGGACGAGTGTCCGGGAGCGATGCGCCGAACGGCTTCGGCGGAAAGACACGCGGCTGCAGGTCGGAAAGAACCGGCGGAAAGCCCGCCTTTCTCGGGCAGTGCCGGAGGACGTTCTCGCGTGTCCGGTTTATTTGAAAATTTAAGATTGCGAAATATGCAGATCATGGACGGGAAGGAGGTCGCAGCCAGCCTCCGCAAGCAAATCGCCTCCGAAGTAGAGGCTCTCGTGGCCGCCGGAAACAGGCCGCCGCATCTGGCTGCCGTTTTGGTCGGAAACGACGGCGCGAGCCAGACGTATGTCGGGCATAAGGAGAAATGCTGCGGCGAGGTGGGCTTCCGCTCGACCGTGCTTCGCCTGCCCGAGGAGACGACCGAGGAGGCTTTGCTCGCCGAGATCGCCCGGCTGAACGCCGATCCGGACGTCGACGGCTTCATCGTGCAGCTTCCGTTGCCGAAGCACATCTCGGAGCAGAAAGTGATCGAGGCGATCGATCCGCGCAAGGATGTGGACGGATTTCATCCGGTCAATACGGGGCGCATGATTTCGGGCCTGCCCGCCTATCTGCCCGCTACGCCCGACGGGATTCTGGAGTTGCTCAGGTACTACAGGATCGAAACCGCCGGCAAGCACTGCGTCGTGATCGGCCGTAGCAACATCGTAGGCCGTCCGATCGCCAACCTGCTTTCGCAGAAGGGATGGGACTGCACGGTTACGATCTGCCATAGCCGGACGAGGAATCTCGCGGAGGTCGTTCGCGGCGGCGATATCGTGATCGCCGCACTGGGCAAGGCCGAGTTCGTCACGGCCGACATGGTCAAGCCGGGCGCGGTAGTCGTCGACGTGGGTATCACGCGCGTGCCGAGCGACCGGACCAAGTCAGGGTGGAAATTGCTGGGCGACGTCAAGTTCGACGAGGTGGCTCCCAAGTGCAGCTACATAACGCCGGTCCCGGGCGGAGTCGGGCCGATGACGATCATCTCGCTGATGAAGAATACGCTGAAGGCGGGTCGCGGGGAAGTGTACGGAAAGTGACGCTCCCGGAAGGCTGGGCACGGGGAGGAATAAACGCTCCGGCCGGGTTCTTCGCGGCCTTGTGCGATCTTGCCCCTGTCGCGTCGGTGCGGCGGGGGCGAGTCGTTTCCGGGGAAGCGGCCGGCGCTTCTCCCGTTTGCGGATGTCTTGATCGCTGAGGACCGAATGTCAAGTGCTGCCGGAGGCGGCTTTGCGTATTTTGGAAACTATGCTTGTCCGCATGATGCCGGAAGCGTCGGAGCGCGCGGAGTCGCGGTGTGGCGGGCCTGGCGTGGAATGCGGCGCCCGGAACCTTGCGGCGGCGAGCGGCGCCGGCCGTCGACAGGCAGTTTCGTTGCGTCGGACCGACTCGGCCGTACGCGCGTAGCTCGTTGCGCTGCGCCCGCCGTTGTCGTGCGCGCGCTTTTCATGTAGGACCGCTGTCGCACGATTGCAGTCCGGAGGCGCGGGCGGTCCGAGGATTCTCCCTGATCGGGCATGCGGGATGGCGGGGCCCGTGCGGAAACGGCAGGCCGGCGGTGATGCGAAGTTCGGAATCCGAAATCTCGGAGCCGGGCGAGGCCCCTCCGCGCGATAAATTTCGGCGCGTAACGGTGTCCGGCACAAGAATCTCGACAATTTTTCGTTACTTTGCAGATCACTATCGATTAACCGGTCCCTATGGAGAACAAGCGCAATATCCGACGGTGGCTTCCCGTGGCGGCGGCTTTGGCCGTTTTCGTTCTGATCAACCTGTTTTATTTCGCTCCGCAGTTCAGCGGACAGACGCTGCTCCAAGGCGATGTTCAGCAGTACAAGGGCTCGTCGGAGGATATCATGCAGCACCGCGAGAAGTACGGCGAGGACCCGCAGTGGGAGGGTAATATGTTCGGGGGTATGCCGGCTTATCTGATCAACGTGCAGTACAAGGGGACCGTCATCAAGACGCTGTCGAAAGCCTTCTACTTTCTCGGCCAGCCCGCCGCGCTGATCTTCATCGCCATGGCGGCTTTCTTTTTCATGCTGCTGTGCATGCGGTTCAACCCGTGGATCGGGATCGTTCCGTCGCTGGCCTACGGCTTCTCGACCTATTTCTTTATCATCATAGGGGCGGGGCATGTGACCAAGATGATGGCGCTGGCTTTCGCTCCGATGCTGTTCGGAGGGGTGTGGTACGCGTTCCGGCGCAACATGTGGGTCGGCGCGGCGCTGACGGGCGTCTTCGCGTCGATCGAGATCGGCGTGAACCATCCGCAGATCACCTACTATTTCCTGTTCATACTGGCCGCGTTCTGGATCAACGAGCTCGTGTCGGCCGCGCGCGCGAAGGCGCTGCCCCGGTTCGCCAAGGCGACCGGACTGCTGGCTCTGGCCGCCGTATTGGCCGTCGGCAGCAACGCAGGCATGCTCTACTATATCAACTCCCACTCGGCCGAGACGATGCGCGGAGGCAGCGAGCTGCGCGAAGCCCGTACGGGCGAGAAGCAGCAGGGACTCGATATCGAGTATGCGACGGCTTGGAGCTACGGGCCCGGCGAGACGTTCAATCTGCTTATTCCCAATCTGTACGGCGGCTCGTCCGAAGGCGGATTCTCCGAGGACGGGGCGGTGGCCGACGCGCTCGGTAAGTACAATGCTCGGCAGGTAGCCGCGCATCTGCCCGGCTACTGGGGACCCCAGCCCGGAACGTCCGGTCCGGTCTATGTGGGCGCTGCGGCGCTGCTGCTCGCCGTGCTGGGACTGTTCGTGTTGCGCGGCCGGTCGAAATGGTGGGTAGCCGCGGTCGCGCTGCTCGCCGTGCTGCTATCGTGGGGCAACCATTTCATGGGGCTGACCGAGCTGTTCTTCCGTCATTTCCCGATGTACAACAAGTTTCGCACCGTGTCGATGATTCTCGTGATCGTCGAGTGGTGCGTACCGTTTCTCGCGGCCGTCGTGTTGCAGCGCATCTGGTGCGGCCGGGTCGAGCATGCCAGACTGATGAAGGGGCTGAAATACTCCGTGTTGACGGTCGGCGGCATCTCGCTGCTGTTCCTGCTGTTCGGCGGCGCGTTGCTGTCGTTCTCGGGCGGGGCCGATTCGCAGATGCAGTTGCCGGACGACGTGCTTGCCGCGATGCGCGACGAGCGGGCGTCGATGATGCGCGCCGACGCGCTGCGCTCGCTGGTGTTCGCGCTGCTGGCGGCCGGAGCGGTGTGGCTGTTCGCGACCGACAGAATCAAGCGGGGCGCGCTGGCGGCGGCGCTGGCCGTGATCGTGACGGCCGACATGGTGCCGGTCAACCTGCGCTATCTGGGACGCGAGCGTTTCGTGCCCGAAAGCGCCGTTCGGATCAGGCCGACGGAAGCCGATCTGCAAATACTGGCCGATACGGCCGGCGAGCCCGGATACCGGGTGCTGAATCTGACTGTCAGCCCGTTCAACGACGCGTCGACTTCGTATTTCCACCGCTCGGTGGGCGGGTATCACGGAGCGAAGCTGCATCGCTATCAAGACCTGATCGAGCATCATTTGTCGAAGATGAACTGGAACGTGTACGACATGCTCAACACGCGCTACGTGATCGCTCCGTCGGACGACGGCCGGGGGGCCTCGGTGCAGCGCAACGACGGGGCCAACGGGGCCGCTTGGTTCGTGGACGAGGTAAGGATCGTGGCTGACCCGGACGAGGAGATCGACGCGCTCGACTCGATCGATACGAGGCGTGTAGCGGTGGTGGACAAGCGGTTCGCCGGGATGCTGGAGGGCGCTTCCGCGGCGGCGGACAGCTCGGCCTCGATCCGGATGACCGAGTATCGCGTGAACCGCCATACGTACGAGTATTCCGCGGCGGCGGAAGGGGTGGCCGTATTTTCCGAGATTTATTATCCGCACGGGTGGACGGCCTATATTGACGGGCAGGAGGCTCCCTATTTCCGGGCCGATTACGTGCTGCGGGCGATGAGGCTGCCTGCCGGCGACCATGTCGTCGAGTTTCGCTTCCGCGCGCCGCATTACGAGACGCTGACGGCCGTCACGCTCGTCTGCTCGCTGCTGCTCCTGCTGTCGCTGACGGCGGCCGTCGGCGTAGCCGTCGTGCGCAAGCGCAAAACCGAACAAACCGCTACTGAGAATGGCTGTGGACAAGAATAAGAGAATCAAGCGCCGGGTGCGCAACGCCTACATCGTTTCGACGGTCAGCATCGCGCTGGTGCTGTTCCTGCTCGGAGCCGTGGGATATCTGATCATGGGCGCGCTGAACGCGACCGAACGGCTGAAGGAGAACGTGACCGTGTACGTGATGCTCCGCGACGACATAACGGCCGAGCAGAGCGCCGCGCTGAAGGGAAGAATCGAGAAGCACGAGGGTGTGCGCGAGGTGAAGTATACGTCCAAGGACGAGGCGGCGGCCGAGTTTCAGGCCTATCTGGGCGACGATTTCGTCGGCTTTCTGCAGGAAAATCCGCTTCCGGACATGTACGAGGTGAAGGTGGCTTCGACCTCGGCGGAGAAAGAGGCTCTCTCGGCGCTCGAAAGGCAGTTGCTGTCGTGGGAGGGCGTCGACGAGGTGGTGTATCAGCGCAGCGTGATCGACCAGATCACGTCGAACATCAACAAGTTCAACCTGATTCTGCTGCTTTTCGGCGCGACGCTGCTCGTCATTTCGCTGATTCTGCTCAACAATACGATTCGGGTAACGATCTTCTCGAAGCGCTATATCATCCATACGATGAAGCTGGTCGGCGCGACGCGCTGGTTCATCATGAAGCCTTTTCTGGTGACCAGCGTCCTGCAGGGGATTTATGCCGGGCTGATCTCGTGGGCGATGCTCGCGGTGATGATCGTGGGGCTCAGCGAGGGACTGCCCGAGGTGAACTTTGTGGGCGAGCATGCCTACATCGCCGCGATCTGCGGCGTACTGATGATCGGAGGCATTCTGATCTCGCTCGTTTTCACGAGCTTCGCCGTGCGCAAGTTCCTGCGGATGAATACGAGTAATGCCAATCTGTATTGACAGTTTTTGAGATACGTATGCTGCTTGAAGAACGCTTGAGAAAACAGGGCGACTGGCTTTTCCGGTTCCGGGGAGTCCTGCCGCTGGTCGTACTCGCCTTCGGGGTCTACGATTACATGCTGACCGAGCTCTCTCCCGGTCGCTTCGCGCTGGAGGGTACCCGTTGGGAGTATCTCTACGAAATGGGCTGTTTGCTGGTCTCCCTTTTCGGTCTGGCCATCCGGATCTATACGGTGGGACATACGCCGGATCGGACTTCGGGCCGCAACACGGCGGAAGGACAGGTGGCCGACGAGCTGAATACGACGGGAGTCTACTCGGTGATGCGCAATCCGCTGTACGTCGGTAATTTTTTTATGTGGCTGGGTATCGCGCTGCTGACGGCCGACTGGCGGTTTGTCGTCGCCTTCGTGCTTTTTTACGTGCTTTACTACGAGCGGATCATATATGCCGAGGAACGGTTCCTGCTCGTCCGGTTCGGCGAGAGCTACCGCCGGTGGGCCGAAGCGACGCCGTGTGTTTTCCCTCGCTGGAGGAATTTCAGAAAGCCCGTCCGCCCGTTCAGTTTGAGAAAAGTGCTTCGGCAGGAGAAAAACGGGCTGCTCGCTTTGTTGTCGATTTTCAGCCTGCTCGACTGCGCCGGCGAGTGGATCGGGGGGAAAGAACCCAAGTACGGCTGGCTGTTGGCCGCCGCAGGCTTGTGCGCCGTTGGATATGCTGTTCTGAAATATCTCAAGCACCGGACTACGCGGCTCGACGGGTCCCCTGCATAAGCGCGCGTGCCTGCGGGCTGCGTCCGTAAAAGACAAACCGTTTTATGACGATAAGATGAAAAAGAATGCGAAACCGTCCGCTTCGGCGGATAAGCAGCGCGAGATGCCGCTGACTTTTACGAACTACAAGCTGATGCTTATCGGGCTGGCGATCATCGTGCTCGGCTTCGTTCTGATGGCGGGGGGCGGCAGCGACGACCCGAACGTGTTCAACGAGGAGATGTTCAGCTTCCGCCGGATCACGCTCGCTCCGCTGCTCGTTCTGTTCGGCTTTGCCTTCGAGATCTACGCGATCATGAAGAAACCCAAAAAACGGCAGTAGGCGATGGAGTTCTGGGAAGCGATCGTTCTGGGAATCGTGCAGGGCCTGACCGAGTTCCTCCCGGTGAGCAGCTCGGGCCATCTGCAAATCTTCAATACGCTGTTCGGACTGCAAGGCGAGGAGAATCTGACGTTCGCCGTGGCGGTACATGCCGCGACCGTGTGCAGCACGATCGTCGTTTTCCGCGCGGAGCTGGGACGGCTCATCGCCGGTTTTTTCCGGTTTCGCCGGAATGCGGAAACGGTATACGTGGGCAAGATTCTGCTGTCGATGATTCCTGTGGCCGTAGTCGGGCTGCTGTTCAGGGATCAAGTCGAGGCGCTGTTCGCGTCGGGGCTGCTCGTCGTGGGAGTCTCCCTGATTCTGACAGCCGCGCTGCTGACGTTCGCCTACTATGCCCGGCCGAGGCGCCGGAGCGACATTTCGTTCCGGGACGCTTTCGTGATCGGCATCGCTCAGGCGTTCGCCGCCGTGCTGCCGGGACTGTCGCGCTCGGGCTCGACGATAGCGACCGGACTGCTGCTGGGCGACCGCAAGGAGGATGTCGCCAAATTCTCGTTTCTGATGGTGCTGATCCCGATTTTGGGAGAGGCGTTTCTCGATGCGCTAAAGGGCGGTTTCGCTCCGGCCGAAAGCGGCATCTCGGCGGCCGCGCTGACGGGCGGATTCATCGCCGCTTTCGTTTCGGGCTTTCTGGCCTGCAACTGGATGATCGGTCTGGTCAAGCGCGGGAAGCTGATCTATTTCGCCGTGTACTGTCTGGCGGTGGGAATCGCCTCGATCCTCTATTCGCTGATTTAAAACGCTGACATTTTGAAACAACCGCTTTCTACGGATTTGCCTTTCGCGGAAGGCTACGTGCTGCCCGTCGACAAGCCGCTCGGGTGGACCTCGTCCGACGTGGTGCGCAAGGTCAAGGTGCTGCTTCGCAGGCTGGGGCACCGCAAGATCAAGATCGGTCATGCGGGGACGCTCGATCCTTTGGCTACGGGCGTGCTGCTCGTCTGCATCGGCCGCGCGACGAAGCGGGCCGAGGAGTTGCAGGCCGAGCAGAAGGAATATCTCGCCGGATTGGAACTGGGAGCTACGACGCCGAGCTTCGATAAGGAGCACCCGGTCGACCGGACTTACCCTTTCGAGCATATCACGCGCGAGAGCGTCGAGGAGGCGCTGCGAGGCATGGAGGGCGAGCAGTGGCAGCTGCCTCCCGTTTACTCGGCCAAGATGATCGACGGCAAGCGGGCCTATGAGTACGCCCGCCGCGGCGACGAGGTGCAGATGCGGCGCGCGCTGGTCCATATCTATGAAATGCGGATCGAGGAGTTCGAGCCGCCGAGGCTCGCGATTCGCATTCGGTGCAGCAAGGGGACCTACATCCGCTCGGTCGCGCGGGACTTGGGCGAGCGACTCGGCAGCGGAGCCTACCTGACCTCCCTGCGCCGTACCCGAAGCGGAGCCTGCTCGCTGGAAGACACCTACTCGCTCGCGGAAATCGAGCGGATACTCGGAAATCGCCCGGGCGTCGGAAACGATGACGCACCGGCGGGTTGACTCCCGGTCCTTCGCTTTTCGCCTTTTTCGGTGCGGAAAACGGAGGAAAAAGACGGCAAGATGAAACAAAACGGTTCGATTTGCGTATAAATATTACTGTGTTTATTCCGAATCAAGAACTAAAGATCGTCCGATCATGAAACTATCTCAGTACAATTACAGCTTTTCGCCCGACATGCTCGCGAAATACCCGGCCGAAAGCCGCGACGAGTCGCGGCTGATGGTGCTGAACCGCCGCACAGGCAAGATCGAGCATAAGGTATTCAAGGAAATGATCGATTATTTCAGGCAGGGCGACGTGCTGGTGTTCAACGATACGAAAGTGTTTCCGGCCCGCCTGTACGGCAACAAGGAGAAGACGGGAGCCGAAATCGAAATTTTCCTGTTGCGCGAGCTGAACCGCGACCTGCGCCTGTGGGACGTGCTGGTCGATCCGGCGCGCAAGATACGTATCGGCAACAAGCTCTATTTCGGCGACGACGACCTGATGGTGGCCGAGGTGATCGACAACACGACCTCGCGCGGGCGGACGCTCCGCTTCCTGTTCGACGGCGACTACGACGAGTTCAAGGCGGCGCTGTACAAGCTCGGCGAAACGCCGCTGCCCAAGTGGATACGTCCGAAGGTCGAGCCGATCGACGAGGAGCGCTATCAGACGATTTTCGCGAAGAACGAAGGAGCCGTCGCCGCGCCGACGGCCGGACTGCATTTCAGCAAGCACCTGATGAAAAGGCTCGAGATCAAGGGCGTCGACATGACCTTTCTGACGCTGCACGTGGGATTGGGTAATTTCAGGACCGTCGACGTCGAGGACCTGACCAAGCATAAGATGGATTCCGAGCAGGTCGTCATTCCCGAGCGGACGGCCGAGGCCGTGAACCGGGTCAAGAGGGCCGGGGGCAAGGTGTGCGCCGTCGGTACGACCGTGATGCGCTCGGTCGAGAGTTCCGTGTCGACCGAGGGATTGCTGAAGCCTTTCGACGGGTGGACGAACAAGTTCATATTCTCGCCCTACGAGTTCAGCGTGGCCAACTGCATGATCACCAACTTCCATCTGCCGTACTCTACCCAGCTGATGATGGTGGCCGCCTTCGCCGGCTACGACGCGCTGATGAGCGCCTACGACGTGGCCAAGAAGGAAAAGTACCGTTTCGGGACCTATGGCGACGCGATGCTGATTCTCTGAGACGGCGCAATCGGAGGCCGGGTTGCGCGAATGGCTAAAAATTAGTACCTTTGTCTTCGGGTCGTAGCCCCTAATTCTGTAAAATTCCTTGGAAATGAGTCACTGCAAAATTCTTTATGTCTGTCAGGAAATCACGCCTTATCTTCCTGAATCCGATATGTCCGTATTGTGCAGGGCGCTCTCTCAGGGGATGCAGGAAAGAGGAAACGAGATCCGCACCTTCATGCCCCGCTACGGGCTGATCAACGAGCGTCGCAACCAGTTGCACGAGGTGATCCGTCTCTCGGGAATGAATCTGATCATCGACAACAACGATCATCAGCTGATTATCAAGGTCGCGTCGATTCCGTCGGCCCGCGTGCAGATTTACTTCATCGACAACGAGGACTATTTTCACCGCAAGGCCATGATCCGGGATGAGAACGGAGCGTTTTTTGCGGACAATGACGAGCGGGCGATCTTCTTTGCCCGGGGCGTGCTCGAGACGGTCAAGAAACTCCGCTGGAGCCCGGATATCGTGCACTGTCACGGTTGGTTCTCTGCCATCGTTCCGGTATACCTGCGCAATGCGTTCGCCGACGATCCGGTCTTCAAGCGCACGAAGATCGTACTGTCGGTTTACGACGACGCGTTCGAGGGGGAACTGGACCCGGGTTTCAAAAGCAAGATTCAGGGGGAGGGCGTCGGCAGGAAATATCTGAGCCATTTGGACAAGCCCACATACGAAAACCTGATGAAGTTCGTTATTAACTACACCGATGGCGTGATTTTCGAGACTCCGGAACCTCCCGAAGCGATCCGGGACTTGCTCGTCGAGAAAAAGAAACGCTTTCTGGAGTATCAGGATAAGTCAACACCGGAATATCTGGACCAGTATCAGGCATTCTACAACAAAGTGCTCGCAAATGAATAGACGAGGTAGGCTTAGGGCCGGGGCGGCGGCGCTGCTCTTTCTGTCGGCGCTCGCGTCGTGTACCGAAGTGGATAACCGGCTCGGGGAAAGCCTGATTCCCGACGATCAGCAGATGAAAATAAAGGTGGATACGGTATACGGCATCGATACCTATCTGGCGAAGACCGATTCGTTTCCGAGCGAGAGGCTGTCGTACATGTACCTCGGCTCGGCCGTAGACCCCGTTTTCGGGCGCACCGCGGCCTCCGCGTCGAGCCAATACGTGCTCAGCTACTACTCCTCGTCGTACGACGACGGGGATATTTTCGGCACGGCGCCCGTGTTCGATTCGCTCGTATTGCTGTTCACGCTCGATGCGTCCTATCTGGGCGATACGACCAAGACGCAGAAGTTCAACGTATACGAGTTGGTAAACGATCTGGATGACTCGGTATATTACTCCAATTTCGACCAGTCGACCGTCCTCGGAGATCAGCCGTTGTTCGATTTCGAGCTGACCGGGGTTCCGACTTCCCAGCGCCGGGTAAGGCTCGAGGGACCGGCCGTTGAGGAGTTCGCCCGCAAGCTGATGGACACGACCGGCGGGGCCTATACCTCCGACTCGCTTTTCTATGACCGGTTCAAGGGATTCGGCTTCGTGCCCGATCCGTCTTCTCCGGAAGACGCTTGCGTCTACCGGATAGGCTACTCGTCGATGGAAATGATGCTTTTCCTTCACAACTATATCGACGAGTCGGCGACGACCCGGCGGGACACCGTCAGCGTCTATTACTCGTTCGCTAACGGTTCGACGATATACAACAACAACAGCGTCAGTACGATCCGGCACGACTATACGGCGACCTCGATGGAGCATATCAACGATACGCTGTCCGGATCTCCGGTCGCGCAGTTAGGATACGTGCAGTCCTTGGGCGGGGTTTCGACCTACGTGCGCTTCACGGACCGGTTCGTCGACGAGCTGTTGGCCAAGGTGGAGGAACCTTATAACTCGATGGTAATCAACCGGGCCGATTTGGTGTGGGAGATCGCCGATCCGACCGCCGACGTTTTCGACCGGGCGCCGCAGAGACTCGGATCCTATGCCGGCTACAGCGTTTCCTTCCCCGGTATTCCCGATTACAATTACCTGTACGAAAGCTCCGCCAGCATCTCCCTGCAATACGGCGGCAATCTGAACCGCACGCATGGCAATTATTCGACGGACATATCCAGCTTCTTGCAGAAGCTGGTCAATTCGCCCTCCGAGGCTCCCCGTACGATGATGCTGGGACCTGCCTACGACGAGCTGTACGATTTCAGGCAGGTCGTGCTCAAGACCGGGGTGAGCGATCCTCCGCTGAGGGTCATTCTCACCTATACGTTGATCAAATGACCGAGTAGCCGATACGCAGAAACCTAAAGCGGACACTTTAGGTTTTCTCGTTTTATAGAGAATCCTCCGCAACAGGGCTGTCCGGACTGCGCGGAAAGCCCGTGGCCGGAACGAGGCCGGCCGGAGAACGAAATAAAGAGAAAAAGCTATGCAAGACAATCTGGTGATCGTAGAGTCTCCCGCCAAAGCCAAGACGATCGAGAAGTTTTTGGGCAAGGGGTATGTCGTCAAGTCGAGTTTCGGCCATATCCGGGACCTGGCGAAAAAGGGACTGGGCATCGATATCGCCAACGACTTCGCTCCCCACTACGAAATATCCGCCGACAAGAAGAAGACGGTGGCCGAGCTCGAAAAGCTCGCGAAGGAGGCCAAGACGGTTTGGCTCGCTTCCGATGAAGACCGCGAAGGGGAGGCCATCGCGTGGCACCTGTATCAGGTGCTCGGACTCAGAGACGACAATACGAAGCGGATCGTTTTTCACGAAATTACGAAGAACGCGATTCTGCATGCGATCGAGAATCCGCGCGGAATCGACCTGAATCTGGTCAACGCCCAGCAGGCGCGCCGTATTCTCGACCGGCTGGTCGGCTTCGAGCTGTCGCCCGTGTTGTGGAAAAAGATCAAACCGTCGCTGTCGGCCGGACGCGTGCAGAGCGTGGCCGTCCGGCTGATCGTCGAGCGGGAGCGGGAGATCATGGCTTTCGAGTCGAAGGCCTATTATCGGGTCGTGGCCGACTTTTTCGTCACGGACGCCGACGGCAAGCAGGCCGTTTTCAAGGCCGAGCTCAGCAGGCGTCTCGATACGGAGCAACAGGCGCTCGATTTGCTCGAGAAATGCAAGGCGACGACCTTCACCGTGCTCGGGGTCGAGCGCAAACCGTCGAAAAAGTCGCCCGCCGCGCCTTTTACGACCTCGACGCTGCAACAGGAGGCCGGCCGCAAGCTGGGCATGTCGGTGAGCCAGACGATGTCGGTCGCCCAGCGGTTATACGAAGCCGGATATATTACCTACATGCGTACCGACTCGGTAAACCTCTCTTCGCAGGCGATCGCCGCGGCGAAAGCCGAGATCGTGCAACTATTCGGGGAGCGGTATTCCGAGGCGCGCAACTATAAGACCAAGTCGAAAGGGGCTCAGGAGGCCCACGAGGCGATCCGTCCGGCCTACATGGACCGGACCGGTATCGAAGGATCGCCCGCCGAGAAACGGCTGTACGACCTGATCTGGAAGCGGACGATCGCCTCGCAGATGGCTTCGGCCCAGACCGAGCGGACCGTAGTCGACATCGCGGTCGACGGAACCGAGGAGCGATTCGTCGCGACCGGCGAGGTGGTCCTGTTCGACGGTTTCCTGCGACTCTATTCCGAATCGACCGAAGACGAACCCGCCGACGGAGAGGAGGCCCTGCTGCCGCCTCTGAAAAAAGGCGACAGACCGCAGGCCCGGAGCATTACGGCTTCGCAGCGCTTCACGCAGAGTCCTCCCCGCTACAGCGAGGCATCGCTCGTCAAGAGGCTCGAGGAGCTCGGCATCGGCCGGCCGTCGACCTATGCCCC
>CABUJP010000035.1:0-20465 GCA_902491835.1 uncultured Alistipes sp.
TGTTTGGTGGAGAATACGAGGCTCGAACTCGTGACCTCTTGCATGCCATGCAAGCGCTCTAGCCAACTGAGCTAATCCCCCTTCATGCACGGGCAAAGGTAAGAAGTTTTCGGCAGATTCCAAAAAAACGCCGGAAAAACGCCGCGCGACCGCTTCGCGGCGCGGCGATTCCGAGGCAAATCCGGGCCTTTTGTTTCATTCCTCGGTATTTCTTCGTAGATTTGTGGTATATTGTGTGCTGTATGCGCCCTTGCGGGACGCGTGGCCGCGACGGGACGATGCGGCGGAAGCACGCTTTCGGGCTTTATTTTTTGGAAAGATTCATGGGAGAAACGATCGATACGGCGCCGGAGCAGCGTCGGGCCGTTTTGGTGGCCGTCGTCCGCGAGCGGCAGGACGAGCGCCAGGCGAACGAATACCTCGACGAACTGGAATTTCTGGCCGAGACGGCCGGCATACGTAGCGTCAAGCGGTTCACGCAGCGGCTGGCCGCCCCTTCGGCCAAGACTTTCATAGGCGAGGGCAAGCTCGCCGAGATCGCGGCCTTCGTCGAGGAGAACGAGATACGCTACGTGATCTTCGACGACGAGCTTTCGCCTTCGCAGCTTCGCAATCTGGACAAGGTGTTCAAGAACAAGATCTACGACCGCACGAGCCTGATTCTGGACATATTCGTCCAGCGGGCGACGACGGCCTATGCGAAAGCGCAGGTCGAGCTCGCGCAGTGCCAGTATCTGCTGCCCCGGCTCGCGGGCATGTGGACGCACCTCGAGCGGCAGCGGGGCGGCACGGGAACGCGCGGTGGCGCCGGCGAGCGCGAGATCGAGACCGACCGCCGCGTGATCCGCAACCGCATCAGCCGTCTCAAGGAGCAGTTGTCGAAGATCGACCGCCAGATGGCCGTTCAGCGCGGCAACCGCGGCTCGCTCGTGCGCGTCGCGCTGGTGGGCTATACGAATGTCGGCAAGTCGACGCTGATGAATCTCATAGCGAAAAGCGAGGTTTTCGCCGAGAATAAGCTCTTCGCGACGCTCGACACGACGGTCCGCAAGGTCGTTTTGGAGAATCTGCCCTTTCTGCTGTCGGACACCGTCGGCTTCATCCGCAAGCTGCCCCATCAGCTCGTCGAGTCGTTCAAGTCGACGCTCGACGAGGTGCGCGAGGCCGACTTGCTGTTGCATGTGGTCGACATCTCGCACCCGAGCTTCGAGGAGCAGATCGCCGTCGTGAAGCAGACGTTGCAGGAGATAGGCGCCGGCGACAAGCCCGTATTTCTGATATTCAACAAAATCGACGCCTATACCTACGTCCGTAAGGACGAAGACGACCTGACGCCGTCCACGCGCGAGAATCTCTCGCTCGACGATCTGAAGAAAAGCTGGATCGCCCGGGCCAACACGCCCTGCATTTTCCTGTCGGCCCGCGAGCGGACGAATATCGACAAGTTCCGGCGTGATTTGTACGGCATGGTGCGCGAGATACACGCCGGGCGCTATCCGTTCAACAATTTCCTGTATTGACCGAACCGAAACTTACAGAAGCAGAATATGATAAGAATACTGGACCGGGAGAACGACACCCTGCTGAACAAGTTTATCGCCCAGATGCGCGATGTCGGCGTGCAGAGCGACAGCATGCGGTTCCGCCGTAACCTGGAGCGCGCGGGCGAGGTAATGGCCTACGAGATCAGCAAAACGCTGCACTATTCGGTGCGCACGGTCGAGACGCCGCTGGGCGAGGCGGAGGTCGCGCTGCCGGACGACCGGATCGTCATAGCGACGATTCTGCGCGCCGGCTTGCCTTTTCATCAGGGCTTCCTGAACTATTTCGACGACGCGCAGAACGCGTTCGTCTCGGCCTACCGCAAATACAGCAAGGACGGCAGTTTCCGTATCAAGGTCGAGTATATCTCGACGTGCGAGCTGTCGGGCAAGACGCTGCTGCTGGTCGATCCGATGCTGGCCACCGGCGCGTCGCTGGCGCTGACCTTTCAGGCACTCGTCGAGAAGGCGGGCCGTCCGCGCCGGACGATTCTCGCCGCCGCGATCGCCAGCGAGGAAGGGCTCGAGTATGCGAAAAAGCACTTTTCGGCTCAGGACACGTCGATCTGGTGCGGCACGGTCGATTCGGAGCTGACGGTCAAGTCGTACATCGTGCCCGGGCTGGGCGACGCGGGCGATCTGGCCTACGGCGACAAAATGTAAGCGTTCGGCGCGGTTCGCCGCTTTTGCCGCTCGGCCGCGTTCGCTCCGGGCGACAAAAGCCCGCATAATCCCGAAAGGAAAATGGAGAATCCCGAATTGGAGCTGGCCCGCCGCTTCGTCGAACGGACGGCGACCAGCGTGTTCCTGACCGGCAAGGCTGGTACGGGCAAGACGACTTTCCTGCGCGAGCTGCGCGCGCGCAGTCCGAAGCGGATGATCGTTTTGGCGCCGACCGGCGTGGCTGCGATCAATGCCGGTGGCGTGACGATCCATTCGTTCTTCCAGCTCGCGTTCGCCCCCTACGTTCCGGAGTCGGAGCGGGGGATCGCACCGGACCGGCCGCGGGAGGCGGTGCGCTTCAGCCGGCAGAAGATCGCTATTATCAGGAGCATCGACCTGCTCGTGATCGACGAGATCAGCATGGTGCGCCGCTTCCGCGACCGCCGCAAGCCGTTCGGCGGAGTGCAGTTGCTGCTGATCGGCGACGTGCAGCAGCTCGCCCCGGTCGTGCGCGACGAGGAGTGGGCGCTGCTGCGGACTTTCTACGACTCTCCTTTTTTCTTCGACTCGAAGGCGCTGAAGCAAACCGACTACGTCGGTATCGAGTTGCAGCGCGTCTACCGCCAGAGCGACGGCCGCTTCGTCGAGCTGCTGAACCGCGTGCGCGATGGCCGAGTCGACCGCAACGTGCTCGACGAGCTGAACCGCCGCTACGTTCCCGGCTTCCGTCCCGGGGACGACGAGGGCTACATTACGCTCACGTCGCACAACCATACGGCCGATGCGATCAACGAGCGGCGGCTTGCCGAGCTCGACGCTCCTTCGCACACGTTCGAGGCCGAAATCGAGGGGGTCTTTCCCGAATATCTTTATCCGACGCATCCGTCCCTCACGCTGAAAAAAGGGGCTCAGGTCATGTTCGTCAAGAACGATCCGTCGCCCGAGAAGCGCTATTACAACGGGCGGATCGGCACGGTCACGGCTTTGGACGAAAATCGGGTCGAAGTGCTTCCCCGGGGCGAGAGCGTCCCGATCGTCGTCGAGCCGGCCGAGTGGACGAATGCGAAATACGTGATCGACCCCGACTCGAAGGAGATTTCCGAGCAGATCGAGGGACGGTTCGTGCAGTATCCGCTGCGGACGGCCTGGGCGATTACGATCCACAAGAGTCAGGGCCTTACTTTCGACCGGGCTGTGATCGACGCCGCCGCGTCGTTTTCGCACGGCCAGGTCTATGTCGCGCTGAGCCGGTGTCGCAGTTTGGACGGGCTCGTGCTCAGTTCGCCGCTCGACGAGCGCTGCATTATCGGCGATCCGACCGTGCGAGGGTTCTGCGAGCGGGTGTCGTCCGAGCAGCCCGACGGGACGGAGCTCGAGCGGCGGAGCCGGACCTACTACCGCGACCTGTTGCTCGAGCTGTTCGACTTCGACTCGCTCGGCGCGTCGCTCCGCCGGCTCGGGGATTTCGTCGCCGAGCATTTCGGCAAGCTCTATCCAAAACTGGCCCTCCAGTGGCAGCAGGGGACCTCCGAGTTCGGCTCGTCCGTGACGGATGTCGCCCGGCGGTTCCGCTTGCAGCTCGATAACCTGCTCCGCAGCGACGATAGCGAGCGGCTGCGCGAGCGTGTCGTGAGAGGTGCGGCCTATTTCACTGAGCAATGCGGGCGGATCGTCGCCCCGTTGATTGAGGCCAGCCATGTCGAAACCGACAACAAGGAGACGCGCAAGGCGCTCGCCGGCCTGCTCGATCTTTCCGGCGAGCGGTTGCGTGTCAAAGCAGCCACGCTGGAGGCGGCCTCCGACGGTTTCGACGTGTTCCGGCATTTGGAGGCGCGGGCCCGGGTGGCGGCCGAGGGCGCGGCGGCACGGACGAAGAAAGAGACGAAGGCTACGGCCGGAGGAGACGTGCAGCATCTCGAGCTGTTCGAGCGGCTGAGGCTGTGGAGACGCGAGCAGGCCGCCGAGGCGGGCGTGCCGGCCTATGTCGTGATGAGCCAGCAGGCGCTGCTCGGCATCGCGAATCTGTTGCCCGGGTCGAGTACCGAGCTCGGACGTATCAAGGGCGTGGGCCCCAAGCTGATCGAGCGCTACGGCGGGCAGGTTCTTTCGATCGTCGCCCTTTATCGGGCCGAGCGTGGCGACGACCTCGATTTCGAGGCCCGGTGCCAGGCCTCGGAGGATTCGGAACGGGAGAGCCCGCGTACCGAAACCGGAGCCGAAAAAGGGCGTCGGACTGGCGGGCGGACCTCCAAAACGCGAGAGGATACCCGGGTCGCTACCCTGAGGCTGCTGGAGGAGGGCTTGGACGTGCCGGCAATCGCCCGCGAGCGCGGACTCCAGCCGATGACCGTTACCCGGCATATCGCCGATCTGATCGGGCAAGGCGTGCTCCGCGTGGAGCGCTTCTTGCCCTCTGACAAGATCGAGACGATCGCGCGATACCTCGGCGATCACCCCGGCGAAGCGCTGACCCAGGTTTGCGAGGCGCTCGGCGGCGACGTTTCGTTCCGCGATGTCCTTTATGTGCGTAGCTCGCTGTCGTGTGAGGGCGAGGCGGCGGGCGGATAAGCGGATCGGGTTCTGCGAAGCGATTTTTTGTGTTTTCCCCGCTTCTGCCCGGTTTATGACCTGGTGTCCGTTCCGTCTACTTTTTTCCCGAATCTCAGAAGTAACCGTGTCGGAACATGAGTCGGAAATTGCTTCCCGGCCGTTTCGACACGCGATTGCCCGGCGGAAATCGGGTCGGACGGCATTGTTCCGGTCGTGACACGGGGCCGCGTCCCACGTCCGACCTACACCCACGCCCATGTCCACACTCACACCCACACCCACACCCATGCTTTCGCATGCCGACATATGCCGAAACTGCCGGAGAAGGCCGCTCCTTGCGCGGCTTTTTGATACGTGTCCTTCCTACGTCGCCTGTCTCGAGCTGCAAAGCGAGAATCTGTCCGCGTGTCCGGGCGGGGATAGATAATCCTTTCGGGTAGAAGAGGCATATCGGCTTGCTGCCGGCGCAATCGGCCGGCGTTCCTCGTGTCCCTGTCCCGGGGTTCCTTGTGTCCCCGCCCCGATTCTTCGTTCCTGTCGCGGACGGAGTTCGCCTTGGGCTTTTGCATGAATCGCCACTCGCCGCTTGCGGGTCGCCGAGAGAAAGAAATTCCGGCAAACAACGGGAAGCGGGTCCTCGGGGACTTCCGGATTCTCTCGTGGGACGAAGCCCGTCTCTTGCCCGGTCGCGACGGTTTCTTCGCCCGTCGCCGTGCTCTTGCCTGCGCCCGTCGTCCGTTGCTCCGACGGCAAAAAAGCGATGTTGTCCGAGGCCGTCGCTACGGGTGGCCGTCCGGTCCTGAACGAAGACGGAAGCGAGGGGGCGGGACGGATTCCCCCGCCGTGTTTTTTTTCTGCTCCGATCGTATTACCTTTGCCCGATAAAACCGTCACGATGAACTGCAACTACGATAAAGAGGAGCGTTTCGACCCGGACACTCTCCGGGCGCTCGGCGAGCACTATGAGGCTATTCTGAAACTGCTCGGGGAAGACCCCGCGCGCGAGGGACTGCTCAAGACGCCCGAGCGGGTCGCCAAGGCCATGTGCTTTCTGACCAAGGGCTACGACGAGGACCCGCGCGAAATCTTGCTCTCGGCCAAGTTCAAGGAAGAATACCGCCAGATGGTGATCGTCAAGGACATCGAGCTCTACTCGCTCTGCGAGCACCACATGCTGCCTTTTTACGGCAAGGCCCACGTGGCTTATATCCCGAACGGCTATATCACCGGGCTGTCGAAGATCGCACGCGTCGTCGAGGCTTACGCCCGCCGGTTGCAGGTGCAGGAGCGGCTGACCGTGCAGATCCGCGATTGCATTCAGAAGGCGCTCAACCCGCTCGGCGTGGCTGTCGTTATCGAGGCGAGCCATATGTGCATGCAGATGCGCGGCGTCGAGAAACAGAGCTCGAGTACGACGACCTCGGCTTTTACCGGCGCTTTCCTCACTCACATGCAGACCCGGGAGGAGTTCATTCATCTGATCAAGTCCTGACCTTCCGCTTCTCCGTTCCACGATGATCGTTTTCCCTGCATGTTCTATGGGGGCCGGGAAAGCGAGCCCGTACGATAAAAATTTCATTGACATCCGTTCGACCCGTCGGAATCTTGTTCGGTCGAGCAGTCGCATGAGGCATGGAATTCGGGAAAATGCCGTTTGCAGGTTCTGCACGAGGTCTGCTCGGACGGGTAGAACCGGAGTGTTTCGTGTATTCCGAAGCGAAGCCTCGCCATTGGATTCCGCCGTATGTTCGGTGATTCGACAGAACGATGAGAAACGTCGGTATTTCGCGGTATGCACGGAATAGAGGGAAGTAGTAACAGTCTGTTAGTCAATATTAGATTTTGTAAAAATCTATTATTTTATTTTTATAAAATATATATCTGAGGCTCAGGTGATTCGTTTTGCTGATTCGCTGCTTTGAAGCGATCCGTATTGTATGGCATCTCGGGACTCCTTCCGTATCGGGTTCGGGTAGACCGGCCGTTCTGTTGATGACCGGTCCGGGAGCTGTTCAGCATTGTCGTCCATTTTCCCTGCTCGTGTCATGGGGGCCTGTTCGGATTCGGATCGGAGAAAATAAAGGACGGACGACATCCTGCCGATGCCGTCCGTCGTCGGGCGATTCATCCTAAAATAAAAAGGGCCCGGACGAGGGATCGCAGGGTCCCGGTGAGGTCGCCTGCCATCCACCAGTGAATAAGAAAAACATAACAAAATCATATGCACGAAACATACCAAGATAGAATGATAGCTATCTTACCCTCGTCCGGGCACCTGCCTGTAAACGATCCAAGTTTCGTGCCGCAACGCCCGTCCCGGCTTCTTTACGGAACGAGGTATCCGTTCGCCGCGACGGAACGGCCTGCCGCCCAAGCCGGTCTTTGTTCTGCCATTTTTGTTCGTTGCGATCCGACGGTTGTCCGGAGGCTCTGTTTTCTTACCGGTGTAGGTTGAGAATCTCGGTTTCTGCCGGTACGCAGACGGGTACGGTCCGGCAGTTTCCCGTTCTCCGGTTTTAGGACCAAGAGGCGTTTGCGAAAGGAATAGCCGGAAGCGTGGGTCGGTTGCTTCGGAAATTCGAGTACGAAGCCGCCGTTTTCAAGGACTATCCGCGAGCCTGACGCGCCGACGGAACGGATACTCGTCCGGATAGCGGAGCGATCCTGCCGCGTGGACGACGAGGATTATTCCCGAACTTTCGTGCCCTACGGATTTCGGCCTTCTAGTTTCTGTGTCAGTATCCCGGCGTTCCGGAACCGGGACCGGAAGCTGCGATGCGACGGTACTCGCGGATTCCCGAAAACTCCAGTTCCCGGGAATCCGGGGCCGCATGAGGACATGGCCTGTTCGTGCGTCCGCTCCGCCTTCGGCATTCCGCACGGTTTCGTGGCGCTCGCCGGAGCGCGCTCGTTTTCCCGACGGTCCCGGCGGAAAAAGCCGCCATTGAAAAATGGCGGCTTTTCAGGAAAGCGGGGCTTTGGCCGCTTCCTATGCGTGCGACCGGATTATACGGTCATGATCTCTTTCTCCTTGCCGGCGAGCAGCTCGTCCACTTTTTTCGAGTACTTGTCGGTCAGTTTCTGTACGGACTCTTCTCCGTCCTTGGCCATATCCTCGGGCATGCCGTCCTTCTGGGCCTTTTTGAACGATTCGACCGCATCGCGTCGCACGGCGCGCATGCCGACTCGGGCCGTCTCGGCGTCGGCGCGGATCTGCTTGACCAGTTCCTTGCGCCTCTCCTCGGTCAGAGGGGGAATGTTCAGCCGGATATGCTCGCCGTTGTTGGACGGCGTCAGGCCGATGTTAGCAACCAGAATGGCCTTCTCGATGGGCGCGATCATGTTCTTCTCCCACGGCTGCACGAGTACGGTCCGGGCGTCGGGCACCGTCACGCTCGCTACCTGAGAGACCGGAGTAGGCGTCCCGTAATAGTCTACCGTGATTCCGTTGAGCAGGTTCGTGCTGGCGCGGCCGGCCCGTACGGAGGCCAAATCGTCGATCAGATGGGCCACGATCTTGTCCATTTTGACTTGCGCGGCGTCCAGAATTTCTTTAGGCTCTGTCATATCGTTTGTCGTTTTGTTTCGCGTCAATTCCGTACGACGGTGCCGATGTGCTCGCCGTCGATTACCTTGCGCAGGTTGCCCGGCGTATCCATGTCGAAGACGACGATCGGCAGATCGTTCTGCTTGCACATAGTAAAGGCCGTCAGGTCCATCACTTTCAGCTGGCGGCGGTAAACCTCGTCGAAAGTGATCTGCGAAAATTTCTCCGCCGTCGGGTCCTTCTCCGGATCGGCCGTGTAGATTCCGTCCACGCGCGTTCCCTTGAGCAGCACCTCGGCCTCGATTTCGACGCCGCGCAGCGCCGATGCCGTATCGGTCGTGAAATAGGGATTGCCGGTCCCTCCGGCGACGATCACGATCCTCCCTTCTTCCATCAGTTCCAGCGCCTTGGCCTTTGAATAAAGCTCGCCGACAGGCTCCATCCGGATCGACGTGAGCACTTGGGCCTTGGCTCCGGCGCTCTCCAAAGCGCCCTGCAAGGCCAGCGAGTTGATGACCGTGGCCAACATGCCCATCTGGTCGCCTTTCACTCGGTCGAATCCCCGGCCGACTCCGGTCAGACCCCGGAAAATGTTGCCGCCGCCGATCACGATTCCGATCTGCACGCCCTCGGCCGCGATTGCGGCGATCTGCTCGGCGTAGCTACCGAGTACCTCCGTGGAAAGTCCGTACTTCTGGGTTCCCATCAGCGATTCGCCGCTGAGCTTCAACAATACCCTTTTATATACCGGCATGGCTTGCTTTGTCGTTTGTCACTGTTTTTTCTCCGTCGGATTCCGGGCAGGGGCGCGCGTCGACCGTCTTCGTCACGGCTCCGTCGCGCCGGCTTGCGTCCGACCGGGCTATTCCTCGTTTTTCATCAGTTGCATCAGCTCGTCGAGCTTCGGCGTCAGGATAATCTCGGTACGGCGGTTTTTCGCGCGGGCCTCGGACGTCTTGCCCGGATCGACCGGAAGCGACTCGCCCCGCCCGGCGGCTATGATGCGGCTCGGCGCGATCTGCTTGTTCTCCAGCAGCAGTCGCACGACGGTCGTCGCCCGTTTGGCACTCAGGTCCAGGTTATCCTTCAGCTGCCCGTTCGAGCGGTAGGGCACGTCGTCGGTATGGCCTTCGACCATGACGTTGATGTCGGGATTCTGCGCCAGAACTTCCGACAGATCGCGCACCGCGCGGGCGCCGTTCGGGTCGATCTCGAAGCTGCCCGAGCGGAACAGTAACTTATCGTCCATCGACACGTACACGTTTCCGTTCCGGATCGAAATGGAAAGTCCCTTGCCCTCGAAGCCGGTCAGCGCGTCGGTCACCTTGCGGCGGATCGCGTCGATCGCCTCCTCGCGGCTGCGGAGCATGCCTTCCAGCTCGGCTACGCGGCGCGAGCGGTCGCTGAGTGCCATTTCCTTGTCTTCCAGCTCGCGCAACAGGCGGGCCGACTCGGCCGACCCGTCGTCGAGCAGCTGCTTGTAACGTCGGCGATAATCGTTCAGCTCGCCTGACAGACGGACCGTGTCGGCTACCAGACGCGCCTTTTCGGCGGCCAGTTTCTCGTTCTGTCCGGTCATGTCGTCCAACCGGTTTCTGGAAGCGGCGAGCTCGCCCTCGAGACGGAGCGCCTCGGCTTTCATCGAATTGAACTTCTTGTTCGACACGCACGACGATGCGAGCAGAACAACCAGCACGGCAACAATCAGCTTTTTCATATTCATGCGTCGTTTTAGCGCGGCGGCTCCCGTTTCAGACGAGAGCGGCCCTGCGGGCCTATTTTGCCACGAAGATACAAAACTATTTACAATGTACAAGGCGGCTCTTTCGATAAATCGCCTGCCCGCCGGTACGGAAACGCTCGCAGGGGGAGACTCCGGAGAGTCGATTGTGCGACTAAATTACTATCTTTGTCAGTCAATTCGGATCTTGCCATGACAGCTTCGCCGTACAAATATCTTTATCAGGTCGATTCGCCCCGGGACCTTCGACGGCTCTCGGCTGACGAGTTGCGGGCCTACTGCGGCGAGCTGCGGCATTTCATCATCGAGCAGCTTTCGGCCAATCCGGGACATTTGGGATCGAGCCTGGGGGTTGTCGAGTTGGCCGTTGCGCTGCACTACGTCTTCGATACGCCGAACGACAAGCTGATCTGGGACGTGGGCCATCAGGCTTATGCCCACAAGATCATTACGGGCCGTCGCGACCGGTTCCTGACGAATCGAAAGCTGAACGGGCTGAGCGGCTTTCCGAGCATGAGCGAGAGCGAGTACGACGCGTTCGGCACGGGACACGCCTCGACTTCGATCTCCGCCGCGCTGGGGATGGCCGCCGCTTCGGCCCTGAGGGGCGAGAAGCGCGAGGTGATCGCCGTGATCGGCGACGGCGCGCTGACCGGGGGACTGGCCTTCGAAGGACTCAACAACGCCGGAGCCACGAACACCGACCTGCTCGTAATCCTGAACGACAATCGCATGGCGATCGATCCGAACGTCGGGGCGCTGAAGGAGTACCTGCTCAGCATTTCGACGTCGAAGCGTTATAATAAAGTTAAGAACCGCACGTGGACCCATTTGGAGCGGATGCCCCGGCTTCGGGGACTGATCCAGAAGGTGGGCGGAGCGCTGAAGCAGGGCTTCTTGCAGCAAAGCAACCTGTTCGAGAGCCTGCACTTCCGCTATTTCGGGCCCGTCGACGGGCACGACGTAGCCCAGCTGACCCGCGTGCTGGGCGATCTGAAGGAAATACCCGGACCGAAGCTGCTGCATGTACTGACGGTCAAGGGCAAGGGCTACCGGCCGGCCGAGGAGCACCAGCGGATATGGCATGCGCCGGGCATGTTCAATCCCGAGACCGGAGAGCGGATGCAGCATGCCGAAAGCGGCCGTCCCCCGCTCTATCAGGATGTTTTCGGCGAGACGATTCTGGAGCTCGCGCGGGTCGACGACCGTATCGTCGGCATCACGCCCGCGATGCCTACCGGATGCTCGCTGAACCGGATGATGGCCGAGATGCCGGAGCGTTGCTTCGACGTCGGCATAGCCGAGGGACATGCCGTCACGTTCTCGGCCGGGTTGGCTGCGGCCGGCATGATCCCGTTCTGCAATATCTACTCGTCGTTCATGCAGCGGGCCTACGACAACGTAATCCACGACGTGGCGCTCCAGCATCTGAACGTCGTGATGTGCCTCGACCGGGCCGGGCTGGTCGGCGAGGACGGACCGACGCATCACGGCGTGTTCGACATCGCCTGCATGCGCTCGATTCCGAACCTGACGATCGCCTCGCCGATGAACGAGGTCGAGTTGCGGAACCTGATGTACACGGCCTCGCTGGGACGCGGGCCGTTCGTGATCCGCTATCCGAGGGGCGAGGGCGTCACGCCGCAATGGCGGCAGCCTTTCGAGGAGATACCGCTCGGACGCAGCCGGCTGCTGCGCGACGGCTCCGACGTAGCCGTGCTGACGTTCGGTCCGGTCGGAAACGCGGCGGCGGCGGCCATACGCCGCGCCGCGGCCGAAGGCGTGTCGGCCGCCCATATCGACCTGCGCTTCGCCAAGCCGCTGGACACGGATCGTCTGCATGCGACGGGACGGAAATTCCGCCGTATCGTCACGGTCGAGGACGGCGCGATCGCCGGGGGCGTCGGGTCGGCCGTGCTCGAGTTCATGAGCCGCAACGGCTATGCGCCCGGGATCGACATGCTCGGCGTACCCGATCGCTTCGTCCGTCAGGGAACCCAGTCGCAGCTGCGCGAAATCTGCGGCATTGACGAGCAGAGCATCTACGAGGCGATTATGAAAAGCAAACAGCAATAAACGAGAGACCTATGGAATACGACTTCAGGGAGATTGAGAAAAAATGGCAGAAGCGCTGGGCCGAGCGCGGAACCTACCGGGTGAAGGAAGACCCCTCGCGCCCGAAATACTACGTGCTGGACATGTTCCCCTATCCGTCGGGAGCGGGCCTGCACGTCGGGCATCCGCTCGGCTACATCGCTTCGGACATCTATACGCGATACAAGCGGCTCAAGGGATTCAACGTGCTGCACCCGATGGGATACGACGCCTTCGGGCTGCCGGCCGAGCAATACGCGATTCAGACGGGTCAGCATCCGGCCGTCACGACCGAGCGCAACATCGCGCGCTATCGCGAACAGCTCGACAAGATCGGCTTCAGCTTCGACTGGGACCGCGAGGTACGTACCTGCGACCCGAAATACTACCGTTGGACGCAATGGGCCTTCCTGAAAATGTTCGGCAGCTACTATAGCTATGACGAGAACCGGGCCATGCCGATCGAGCGGCTCGTCGAGGCGTTCGACCGGTCGGGAACCGAGGGACTGAACGTGGCGTGCACGAAGGAGCTTTCGTTCACGGCTGCCCGGTGGAAAGCGATGGACGAGGCCGAGCGCGAGGGCGTGCTGCAGAACTACCGTCTCGCATTCCGCGCCGACACGCTCGTGAACTGGTGTCCCGAACTGGGGACCGTGCTCGCGAACGACGAGGTGAAGGACGGCCTTTCGGTGCGGGGCGGCTATCCGGTCGTGCAGAAGCGAATGAAGCAGTGGCTGCTGCGCGTGACAGCCTATGCCCAGCGGATGCTCGACGGGCTCGACACCCTCGAATGGAGCGACTCGCTCAAGGAGATCCAGCGCAACTGGATCGGGCGCAGCGAGGGCGCGCAGATATTCTTCGGACTGAAAGGCTTCGACGAGAAGCTCGAGGTGTTCACGACGCGGGCCGATACGATTTTCGGAGCCACTTTCATGGTACTCGCCCCGGAGCACGCGCTGGTCGGCAAGATCGCCGCGCCGGAGCAGCGCGAGGCGGTCGAGCGCTATATCGAGGAGACGAAAAAACGCTCCGAGCGCGAGCGCGTGGCCGACACGAAGCGCGTGAGCGGACAGTTCACCGGAGCCTATGCGATCAATCCGTTCAACGGGGCGGAGATTCCGGTCTATATCAGCGACTACGTGCTGGCGGGCTACGGCACGGGGGCTATCATGGCCGTTCCGGCGCACGACAGCCGCGACTACGCTTTCGCAAAGCACTTCGACCTGCCGATCATTCCGGTCGTCGAGGGGGGCGACCTTTCCGTCGCGTCGTACGATGCCAAGGCGGGCCGGATGATCAACTCCGATTTCCTGACCGGCATGGACGTGAAGGAGGCCATACCGGCGATGATCGCCGAGGTTGAGCGCCGGGGCTTCGGCAGCCGTCGGGTCAACTATCGCCTCCGCGACGCGATTTTCAGCCGCCAGCGGTACTGGGGCGAGCCGTTCCCGATTTACTACAAGGACGACATCGCCCGTCCGCTCGCCGAGGACAGTCTGCCGCTCGAGCTTCCCCCGATCGAGAATTTCGGCCCGACGGCCGAGGGCGAGCCGCCGCTGGCGCGCGTCGAAGGGTGGCAGACGGCCGAGGGGTATCCGTACGAGCTGAGCACGATGCCCGGTTTCGCCGGATCGTCGGCCTACTACCTGCGCTATATGGACCCGCACAACGACCGCGAGCTCGTCTCGAAGCGGGCGAACGAATACTGGCGCAGCGTCGACCTGTACGTCGGGGGCATCGAGCATGCGACGGGACACCTGATGTACTCGCGCTTCTGGAACATGTTCCTGTACGATCTGGGCTATGTCTGCGAGCCGGAGCCGTTCCGCAAGCTCGTCAATCAGGGCATGATTCAAGGCCGGTCGAACTTCGTCTACCGTGTCAAGGGAACGAACCGTTTCGTCTCGCTGGGCCTCAAGGACCGCTACGACACGCAGGAGATTCACGTCGACGTCAACATGGTCCGGGGCGACGTGCTCGATCTGGAGGCGTTCCGCCGCTGGAGGCCCGAGTACGCCGACGCCGAGTTCGAGCTCGAGGACGGCAAGTACGTCTGCGGCTGGGCTATCGAGAAGATGTCGAAGTCGATGTACAACGTCGTGAATCCCGATCAGATCGTCCGTGACTTCGGGGCCGACACGCTGCGCATGTACGAGATGTTTCTCGGACCGCTCGAACAGAGCAAGCCGTGGGACACGAACGGCATCGACGGCGTGCACAAGTTCCTGCGCCGCTTCTGGCGGATGTTTTTCGACCGCGACGGCCGTCCGGTCGTGACCGACGGCGAGCCGACGGCCGACGAGCTGAAAGTGCTGCACAAGACGATCAAGAAAGTGACCGAGGATATCGAGAACTTCTCGTTCAACACTTCGGTCAGCGCTTTCATGATCTGTCAGAACGAGCTCGGCGCGCTGAAGTGCGCGAAGCGGGCCGTACTGGAGCCGCTGGCCGTGCTGATCGCTCCGTTCGCTCCGCACATCGCCGAGGAGATATGGGAGAAGCTCGGACACGGAGATTCCGTTTTCGACGCGCGTTTCCCGGAGTACGACAAGCGCTGTCTGGTCGAGCAGAGCGTCGAATACCCCGTGTCGTTCAACGGCAAGGTCCGCTTCAGGAAAAGCCTGCCTGCCGCGCTGTCGCCGGCCGAGGTCGAGGCGGCCGTGCTGGCCGACCCTGCCGTCGGCAAGTATACCGAGGGCCGGACTCCGAAAAAAGTGATCGTCGTTCCGGGAAAGATCGTCAACATCGTGCTCTGACGACAACGGTGCCGGGCAACCGTCCGGCATGGCGTCCGAATGTCGGATTCGGCCCTCTGCGTGGATACCGGATTCGGAGACAAAAGTAGCGGGGAGGCTGACTAAAAAGTCTGTCATATCGAGCGAAGCCTCAAGAGTGTAAGTGTGTATATCTTCTGGTTGTCAGTGATTTATTGAGATATCTCCACTCGAATTGCTCGGTTGCGATGACAGACTTTTGGGTCAGCCTCTCCGTTTTTCTGTTTATATCGGTAAAAGCGGCTGATTTCCCCGCTTCCGAGGCTTTCCGCACACTGTGTTCCGCAAGCGCGTGGATGCGCGGCGGCGCGGATTTCTCGCTTGGCGACGACCGGTTGCGAGTTCTTCGCCTGACCGGCATGCTAACGGAGTGCTCGGGAAACTGATCCGGAGCATTCTTTGCCGTAGCGGCGCGGCTTTCGCTCTTCCTTTTTTCTGTATACGAAAATGCCTGCGGAATTTTCCGCAGGCATTTTCGTCCTTTGTATCGCGGTACGAGGGCTCTGTCTGTCCGGACGAGCCTCGCGCCGATCTCTCTATTGTACTTCCTTTTCCACCCGGTCGAACGCGGCGAAAGGCACCTCCATCTGCTTCATCTGAGGCTGCTCGTAGCTTTCGTAGCGGCGGGCTTCGTCGGCCGGCGTCACATCGAAACGGACTTTGCCTCGCGGCCGAGCGGACAGCTGCTCCGTAGGATTGTCGGTTCCGACATTCTGCAATATGAATTCGGGGCGTTGCCTGTTGGCCGTTGTATTGCGGATTGTCTGCCGCAACGGCGCAACGGAAGAGGTCTTGCGAGTCAACGTAATTTCCGACGTGCCGGCAAAGGCGATTATAAAGCCGTCCGGAGACTGATAGCAGGCCGAAGGATAATACGTATTTCCATTATAAGTGCTCGATTTCACGGTGATCGTGTTGTAATCGTCGCTGATCTCGACAGGGAAAGGTTCTCTGGCGACGAGCATTTCCGTCATGTTCGTGCCGAGCAGGAAAATGTCGCCTGCCTGAGACCAACTGTAAAGGGTGCGAGTCATGTCGGCCGGCACGGTTACGACATCGCCTTCGGCGATTGACAGGAACCATTTAGGTCCGTATGCGACGTTGGCGCGCGACTGGGAGAATCCGTTTTCGACCAAAGCCTCCGGACTGTAATAGGGGAAGCTGGCGAATTGTTCGCAAACCAGCAGATTGTTCTTGCGGTACTCTTCGGCCAGTGTCGCGTTAGGACCGGCTGAAATCGTCACGTCGAAATTGTAGGTCGAATCTTTTTCGCCTTTGGAGTCCAGTCCGATCATCGTCGCGGACCATTCGCCCGGCAGCTTTTCGAACAGTTCGGACTCGACTCGGGGAACCGCCTGGGTCGACTGCGTCAGCACTTCGATTTTCTTGTACTCGCCGTTGAACGCTTGCACGATCAGCGTATAGGATGTTCCCGAGGTGAGGCCCGTGCATGAGAACGGCAACCCGTTCTCGCTGTTGGCCACATCGGTATAGCTGCTGCTTAGCGTATCGCCGAGAACGCTTAGGATCGTTTCGTTCGAGTATCCTTGTTCGTTGAATCCGGCGATCTCGGTCGAGTCGGAGATGTAATAGCGGATCAGCTCGGCATCGGTCGTCTTGATACGGAAGAATATCGAATTATAGGGATTATTGCCTTCGTCGTCGCTTTTCAGCTCCGCGCCGAGCGTTACTGTGGGCATCGCCGAGGCTTTCGTCGTGAAGTCATCGCGGATCAGTTCCGTAAAGTTCAGATCGTCGTCGATACCGACGGCGAATACGCTGTACTCCGTTTTCTGTTTTTTGCCGGAGACGGAGGCGATGATCGTCGATTCGAACATCTGGCCTCCTGTCATCAGAACGCGCTTCCATGCTTCTTCGCCGTACTTGTCGATATATTGGTCGATCACGGCCTTCTCCTCGATTCCGATGAAGTAGCGATTCAGAAGGGCGCCCGGTACGAAGCGTATCGTCGCTCCGGAAGAGAGGACACGCGAAAGTTCGACGGTGATCGTAGCCGTTGACAGCGTGTTCTCGGCCGTTTTGAGCGACAGGGTGTCGAGCGATCCTGTCAGATTACCGGTCGCGTCGCAATCGGACTTTATCACCAGATACTCGGTATTGGGGAATACCTGCATTAGGTTCCGGCTGGCATCCACCTCGTTATCGGTCAGCGTAAATGTTTTTTCTCCCTTGTCGACCGAGCCGAGCTGTTTCAGCATGGCGGTTTTGACCGTCTCGGCTTCCGAGTCGCTCAGCCCTTCGAGCTGATAGTCCCAGTAGGCTTTCGGAATGGCCAGATGGTAATACTTGCTGTCCGACGAGGGCTTGACATGATACGAAATGACGGACTTTCCGGCTTCGACGACTGTCAGTACGTTTTCGTAGGCTCCCGTCTTGATCTCGACGGAGACGACGTTTCCGAACTGATCGCCCATTTTGGCTGCTGCGGCCACGACGTATACGGTCGTATCTTTCAGGTTCTTCACTTCGACGAGCGCTTCCTTGTCGAGGGTCAGTGCCGTGCCGTTGGCAAGGATATTCTCTGCCGAGGGAATCAGCATGCCCTTCTCCACGCAGACGTACGCGGCCGCGTCGGCATACTCGGGCGTTGCCGTAAAGGAAATGCTGCTGGCGGTCGTCGCGCCGGGCGCGATCTTGACGGCAGGCATCTCGGGGCCCGACGTATCGTCGTCCTTGCAGCCCGTCGCGCAGAAAAGCAGGGCGGCGACGAACAGGTTGGCCAAATAGCGTAAATTAAATTTCATAAAAACAATGTTTAATAATTCGTAAATCTTCTTTTGCGCGGCAATATACGCTTTTTTTTGTTATTCTGCGAATGAGGAGGTTATGTCCGATCTTTTCGAATGCGTCACTTCGTAACCGTTTCGGCTCGTATGAGGTATGTTTTATAAGTAGTGTGGCCGGGTTTTTCGATAACATGTTACCGAAAAGGGCGAATACGGTAACAGGAGCGGATTTTGCAGGGCGCGTCTCGAATTGGCCCGGTACCGTCGGCCTGCACGTCGGAATGCCGTTCGTCCGCTTCGGGGGTATCGGTATACGCTCCGTCGGGGGCGAAACGTAGGAGCGATTCTTCTCGCACTCCGCGCTGTTCGGATCGAAAGGCCGCTTTTCTCGCCCTAGTGGTAGTCCGGACGGCTTTTCCCCGAGGGAATGGACGGTCCGGCAAGGCGGCGTTGCGAGGAACTTTTCATGTGCGATCGAGCGCGGCTTGTATGGGCAGGGAGGGCCGGGCCGAGCCGTCGGACGCTTGTCCCTCGGTCCATGGTCGAAACCCGGTAGGCCTGTATTGCATATTCGGAATAATTGCGCTAATTTTGCCGTGTCGCTACGGTTCCGTAGCTCAGTTGGATAGAGCAACAGCCTTCTAAGCTGTGGGTCGCGCGTTCGAACCGCGCCGGAATCACCGGATTCGGAACGTCCTTCGGCCAGTGCCGGAGGACGTTCCGCTTTTGTCTCGGAGGCGGTTGCCCGGCCTCTGTCTTCGTCGAGACGTCCCTTAGGTTTCTTTCCGCTTTTGCTGCCAGTACGGCTTCTCGAGCCGTCCGCTTCGTTCGTTTGCTTGGACGGTCCGCTCCTTTCGGAGGCGAGCGTCCCGGGTCTGTCCGGAGCGGGAATGCGCGGATTTGTTTGCCCGATATGCCGGCTGTCATTTCTCTGACCGAATCGCTCAATAAATCCGGCGGATTATTCCCGTTTTAAAATAAAAAACGTTACATTTGTAGCAATTGGAAAGTAAATAAAACGCTCAAATGCCTGATTACCATGACGAGGTAACGCGACATAGAAAACCCGACTGGCTGAAGATCAAGCTCCACCGGAGCGAGGAGTTCGGCGAGGTCGCCCGCATCGTCCGGGAGCACGGGCTCCATACGATTTGCAGCAGCGGCCGCTGTCCGAATCAGGCCGAGTGCTGGAGTCGGCGCACGGCCACTTTCATGATCTTGGGCGACATCTGTACTCGCTCGTGCAAGTTCTGCGCGACAGCCACGGGGAAGCCGTTACCGCCCGATCCGGACGAGCCGCGGAAGCTCGCCCGTTCCATATCGCTTATGGGACTGAAGCACTGCGTGGTCACTTCGGTGGACCGCGATGATCTGCCCGACGGAGGAGCCGCCTTGTGGGCCGAGTCCGTGCGCGCGGTGCGGGAATTGAATCCCGATACGACGATCGAGCTGCTGATTCCCGATTTTGACGCGCGCGAGGAGCTGATCGATCTGGTCGCCGACGCGCGGCCGGATATTCTCGGGCACAACATCGAGACGGTGCGGAGGCTGACGCCTCAGGTGCGCTCGCGCGCCAAGTACGAGGTGAGCTTGCGGACGCTCGCTCACATAGCCCGCCGGGGGCTGACGGCCAAGAGCGGCCTGATGGTCGGTCTCGGCGAAACCGACAGCGAGGTACTCGAGGCCGTGGACGATCTGGCCGGAGCTGGCGTGCAAATTCTGACGATCGGACAGTATCTCCGGCCGTCGTTGCGCCATCTGCCGGTGGCCGAATACGTAACCCCCGAGAAATTCGCTTGGTATAAGGAGCAGGCCCTTGCGCGGGGACTGCGCTACGTGGAGAGCGGACCTATGGTCCGCTCGTCCTATATGGCCGAGAAGGCCATGAGAAGCTGTCGTACCCCAAAATAAACGGATCGTGGAAAGCGTTACTTACAGGTATGTCGGGCAAGCGGAGTACGGAGCCGTGTGGGAGATGCAGAAGCGCATGTTCGACGAGCTGCTCGAGGCGAAAAAAGCAGGCATCGGGGCCGGGCAGACGTTGCTGATGGTGGAGCATCCGCATGTTTACACGCTCGGCAAGAGCGGCCACGAGTCCAATATGCTCGTAAGCGACGAATTCCTGCGCTCGATCGGGGCGAGCTACTTCCATACCGACCGGGGCGGGGACATCACCTATCACGGATACGGTCAGTTGGTCGGCTATCCGATTCTGGACCTCGAGCGTCTCGGACTGAGCCTCAAGGAGTATGTCTGGACCGTCGAGGAGTGCGTGATACGGACCGTGGCCGAGTACGGTATCGAGGCCGGGCGGCTCGACGGGGCGACCGGCGTTTGGATCGAGGGCGACACGCCGCGCGCGCGCAAGATCTGCGCTATCGGAGTCAAGGCTTCGCGCTATGTGACGATGCACGGGTTCGCGCTGAACGTGACGACCGATCTGCGCTATTTCTCGTACATCAACCCTTGCGGCTTCGTCGACAAGGGGGTTACCTCGATCGAGAAGGAGACGGGAGCGCAGCCGTCGTTGGAAGAGGTGGCGCGTCGCTTCGCCGCGCATTTCGGCGAGCTTGCCGGCTGCCGGGTGAGCTATTAGCCCGGTCTGCGCCGGACGTGCAGCCGAATGATTGGAAAATAAGACGTTAAAATAAATAAAGGTTATGTCAGCAGAAAAAAGATGGGTGATCAAGCCCCAAGGGGATCCTGCGAAGGTGGCGAATCTCGCCGCCGCGCTGGGTATTCCTCCGGTGCTTGCCAACCTACTTGTTCAGCGCGGCATCGAAACACACGAGGAAGCATGGCAGTTCT
>CABUJP010000036.1:0-20438 GCA_902491835.1 uncultured Alistipes sp.
CAGCGCGAGCGACGTGGCCAGCCGGCCCCGTGCCTCGTGGTTGTAGGCGAACGTCTGTCCCCGCGATTCGGCCTCGGCTCGGATCGCGGCGAGCTCCTCCTGCGTGTCGAACGCGTAGTAGGCGTGGCCCGATTCGACGAGCTGACGCGCGTATTTCAGGTAGATCTCGCGGCGCTCGCTTTGCCGATACGGGGCATGCGGTCCTCCTTCGGCGACTCCCTCGTCGATGCGTATCCCGCACCAGGCGAGCGAGTCGAGAATGTATTTCTCCGCTCCCGGCACGAACCGCTGCGAGTCGGTGTCTTCGATGCGGAGGATGAAGTCTCCGCCGTGCTGGCGGGCGAAAAGGTAGTTGTACAGCGCCGTGCGGACGCCGCCCATGTGCAGCGGACCCGTCGGACTGGGCGCGAAGCGTACTCTGACTTTTCGTTCCATATGGGTTCTTTTCCGTTTATTTCGTGATGTATTCCAGCCGCATCGTGATGCTGGCCTTCTTGTGTTTCGAGGCCGAGTTGTAGTTGCCGCCGGCCGACAGCGCCTCGTTCGAGTTGGCTCCGGTAATCTGGAATACGCCCATGCGGCCGTTCGCGAGCCGGCCGAGCGACGACGAGGCGTTGCGTGCGATGATCTCGGCCCGGGCGCGTGCGTCGGCCGTCGCCTCCTCGATCAGCTCGAGCTTCAGGTCCGACAGCTTCGTATAGAAGTACTCCGGTTGCTCTGCATCCATCCGGACTCCTTGGGCGATCAGCGACGAGATTTCGCGCGACACGCTCTCGACGGCCTCCACGTCGGTCGACTCGATGCGGAACTCCTGACGCAGCTCGTACCCCATGAAGCGGTCGCCGACGTACCGGCCGTCCTGATAGACCGACTCGGTCTGCCGGTTCACGTTGACGAACATGAACAGCACGGCGCTGTCGGCGATTCCCCGGCTGCGGAGATATTCCTGTACCTTGCGCTTGTTGACTTCCAATGCGGCATACCCGCTTTCGACCGTCGGAGCCTGCTCGACGATCCAACCTTTCCATACGATCAGATCCGACGCGAACTGGCGCTCGCCCAGTCCGGTCACGACGATCCGGTTCTGCGAGCGATACTTATGCTTGTAGGCTCCGCCCAGTACGGCGGCCGCCAGAATCGCGCACAGGCCGATCACAGCCGCGCTCCAGATGTTCTGTTTCATTACTCGATCTTCTCTTTTCCGTTTTCCGGACGCCGTAGCGGGACCGCTTCCTCTCGCTTCCTGAGTTTGCTCCGATGCGGTTTCGCTCGGTCCCGATACCGCCGGCGTTTCCGTAGGAACTTCTCCTGCCATTTCGGGTCCGGCGGACGTTGAAGTGCTTGGCTTTCAAAAAACGTTCGTCGAACGTCCGTTCTGTCGACCGTACAACGGCCGCTGGTCTTTATTCCAATCGCTTTTTCAGCGATTCGGGCAGGACGGGCATCGCTCCGTGCTGAGTGCAGACATAGGCCGACACGTCGACGGCCAGTCTGTGGGCCTCGCGCATTGTCTTACCTCGCAGCAGAGCCGAGCAGAACCCGGCCGTGAACGAGTCGCCGGCACCCACCGTGTCGGCGACCTCCACTTTCGGCGTCTCGCAGAACGAGGCTTCCCCGTGCTGCGGGAACACGTAGCTCCCGTTCGCCCCGAGCGTCAGGATCAGGTATCGGAGTCCGTACCGAGCGATCAGCGTCCGACAGGTGTCCTGCAGGTCGATACCCGGATAGCCGAACAGCCGGTTCACAATGACCAGTTCCTCGTCGTTTATCTTCAGTACGTTGCACTTCTCGAGCGATCGTTCGATCACTTCCTTCGTATAAAAGTCCTGCCGGAGGTTGATATCGAATATCCGGTAGCGGTCACCACCGTCGGGCATCCGGTCGAGAAACCGGGCGATCGTCTCTCGTGAAACGAGGCTTCGCTGGGCGAGCGATCCGAAACAAACGGCCCGCGTCCGTTCGGCCAAGGCATCGAGTGCGTCGGTGTAGGGGATGTTGTCCCATGCCACGCCGGTGCGGATATCGTAGCGCGGTACGCCTTGCGCATCGAGTTCGACCTGCACGGTACCGGTAGGAAAGTCTACTTGCTGTAGCAGATGAGTTACCCGCTTGTCGTCGAGCGTGCCGGCCGCTTCCTGTCCGAGCGCGTCGCGGCCGATAGCGCTCGCCACGCAACTCGCCAAGCCCAGCTGCGATACGTGATAGGCAAAGTTGGACGGAGCTCCGCCCAGTTTTTTCCCTTCGGGCAGGACGTCCCACAGGATTTCGCCTATGCCTACGATGAGAGGATCGTTCATAAGCCCTTATCGGTTGGTTCTGATTTTCTTGGCAAAGAACAGCAGGTACAGCACGCCGATCATCATCACGGCCAGTGCTCCGGCCTGCGATCCCAGCGAGTCGGCTGCCACACCCATCGGCAGCGCGAACACGGCGCCGCCGAACAGGCCCATGATCATCAGGCCCGATACTTCGTTCTTCTTATCGGGTATGTGCAGCAGCGCCTGTGAGAAGACGACCGAGAAAACGTTCGAGTTGCCGAGGCCGAACAGCGCGATGCAGACTGAGATCACCGTTTTGTCGTGCGTGAGGAAAAGCCCGGCGAGGGCGACGATCATCATCAGCACGCTGACCAGAAAGAACGGCCGGGCCGCGAAGCGCGCCAGCAGGAATGCGCCGGCGAAGCTCCCGATCGTACGGAACAGGAAGTAGATGCTCGTCGCGTAGGCGGCTTGCTCGATGCCGATACCCAGACGCTCCTGCAATATCTTCGGAGCCGTCAGGTTCATGCCGACGTCGATACCCACGTGGCAAACGATTCCCAGAAAGGCGAGCAGCACGAATCCGTTGCCCAGCAGCGCGAGGCACTGCCGGAACGTGGAGGCTTCTCCCTTCTCGTCCTCCTCCTCGATCTTCGTTACGCCGAGCGAAAGCACGGCCAGAATCGAGATACCCGTGAAGATCGGGTAGAGCAGTTTCCAATTTCCGAACTCGAGGGCGGCCCACCCGGCGATGATCGGAGCGACGAACGAGCCGATCGCCTTGACGAACTGTCCGAGCGTCAGAGCGCTGGCCAGCCGATCGCCGTGCACGATGTTCGACAGCAGCGGGTTCAGCGAGACCTGCATGATTGCGTTACCGATGCCCAGCAGGCAGAACGACACGAGCATGATCGTGAACGACGCCGTATTGTGCGGCATCGGGATGGTGAGTACGGGCAGCAGCAGCGCGAGCGCTGTGACCACCAGGCTGATCAGCACCGTCTTGCGCCGGCCGATGCGATTCATCAGCAGGCCCGTCGGCACGGAAAAGATCAGAAACCACAGGAATACCATCAGCGGGAACAGCCCGGCCATGGTGTCCGACAGCCCGAAGTCTTTTTTGATGAAGTTCGTTCCAGTCCCCACCAGATCGACGAAGCTCATCGCGAAGAACGAGAGCATGATCGGGACCAGTTTCAGGTAGAGGTTGCCTGATTTGTTTGCAGTTGCCATGGGTTTACGGTTTTATTGTGTTTCAGGTTGTTTCTTCGCTATACGTTGAACAGGAAGTGCATGATGTCGCCATCCTGCACGACGTATTCCTTGCCCTCGACCGCGATCTTGCCGGCCTCGCGGCAGGCTTTCTCGGATCCGAGCGCGACGTAGTCGCCGTACTTGATTACTTCGGCGCGGATGAATCCCCGCTCGAAGTCGGTATGGATGATGCCGGCGGCCTGAGGGGCCTTGGTCCCCTTGCGGTATGTCCATGCGCGGGTCTCGTCCGGTCCCGTCGTGAAATAGGTCTCCAGATCGAGCAGCTTGTATGCCGAGCGGATCAGCCGGCTGACGCCCGACTCGCTGAGTCCCGCTTCCTCCAAAAACATCTGCCGTTCTTCGTAGGTCTCCAGTTCGGCGATGTCGGCCTCGGTCGCCGCCGCTACGATCAACAGTTCGGCGTTCTCGTCGCGGATCGCCTCGCGGACGGCGTCCACATGGGAGTTGCCTTTCGCCGCGCTCTTTTCGTCCACGTTGCAGACGTACAGCACCGGCTTGTCGGTCAGCAGATGCAAGTCGTGTACCGCTTTGCGGTCCTCCTTGTCGAGCTCGACGGTCCGGGCGCTTTTGCCCTGTTCGAGCGCCGCTTTGTAGCGCGAGAGGATGTCGAACAGCCGCTTGGCCGTCTTGTCGCCCGTGGCGGCCTGCTTGCTCACCTTGCCGATGCGGCTCTCGACCGTCTCGAGGTCCTTGAGCTGGAGCTCCGTGTCGATGATCTCCTTGTCGCGCACCGGGTCGATCGTTCCGTCCACATGCGTGATGTTGTCGTTCTCGAAGCATCGCAGCACATGGATGATCGCGTCCGTCTCGCGGATGTTGGCCAGAAACTTGTTGCCCAGCCCCTCGCCCTTGGACGCGCCCTTGACCAGACCGGCTATGTCGACGATTTCGATCGTCGTGGGGATGATTTTTTTCGGGTTGTCTATTTTCGCGAGGTTCACGATCCGCTCGTCGGGTACCGTGATGACCCCGACGTTGGGTTCTATCGTACAGAAAGGAAAATTCGCCGCCTGCGCCTTGGCGTTCGACAGACAGTTGAACAGCGTCGACTTGCCTACGTTGGGCAGGCCTACGATTCCGCATTGTAAAGCCATTGTCCGGAGTGTTAGTGTCTTTTGGTAATGTGTGCAAATGTACGAAAAATTACCGACTAACGCGGTCCGATACCCGAGATTTGTGACCTTGGGGGAGACGACGGGGCGTCCCGGACCGCCCCGGTCGTTCCGCAAGAGCGGAAAATTGCTATATTTGTCGGATAAACGGCAACGTATGATACCGAAAATCATCCATTACTGCTGGTTCGGCCGGGGAAAGATGCCCGAGCTGGCGGAGCACTGTCTGGCCTCGTGGCGGAAGTTCCTTCCCGACTACGAGCTCAAGCTCTGGAACGAGGACAATTTCGACGTGACTCGGTTGCGGTTCACCCGGCAGGCATACGAGCGGCGCAAGTTCGCGTTCGTCACCGACTATGTCCGGCTGCACGCCCTGAAAAACTTCGGCGGAATCTATATGGATACCGACGTGGAGGTGCTACGCAGCCTGGACGATCTGCTGGACCTGCCCGGCTTTACGGGATTCGAGTCCAACTGCCTGCTGCCGACGGGACTGCTCGCCTCCAGGAAAGGGGCGTCTTGGCTCGATATGCTGATGAGCTACTACGACGGCAAGCCTTTCGTCCGCTGGTACGGCCGCCTGAACGATACGCCCAATACGCTGATCATCTCGAAAATCTTCCGCCGTCGGGGGATTCGGCTCGACAACACGTATCAGGTGTACGACGGGGAGCTGCATTTTTTCCCGAAAGACTATTTCTGTCCGAAAACCTACGAGACAGGGGAGCTCGAGCTGACGGAAAATTCCTATTGCATCCATCACTTCGCCGGATCGTGGAAATAGTCCCGGTCGGCGCGACGTCTCTCGCGCCCGTCCGGGTGACGGATCGGCGGCAAACATTCGTCCGATGATAACATTCGTCATATGCTCTGTCGATCCGGATCGGAGCCGGCGGACCGAACTGAATATCCGCCGGAGCTCGGGGATCGATCCCGAGATTTTCATTCACGACAATCGGGAAGTGGGCTGGGGGCTGTGCAAAACCTACAACCATTACGCATTCCAGGCCAGGAATGACTATCTGTGCTTTCTGCACGAGGACTTCTCGTTCAGGACCGCCTCGTGGGCCCGCACGATCGTCGATTTTTATCGGGCTACGCCGGGAGCGGGCGTGATCGGGTTCTTCGGGTATGCGCTCAAAACGCGGTCGCCTTCGCTGTCGGGAGGATTGAAACGTTACGTGCGTGCCAGTCTGTATCAGCATGTCGGCGGGCGTGTGGTCTGCATGGAAAGCCGGGCCGGAGAGGCCGACTTCTCGCCGGTCGTTCAGGTGGACGGCCAGTGCCTGATCGTGCCCAAGGCGGTCTGGCGCGAGCATCCTTTCGACGAGGAGCTCTTTCGGGACTTTCATTTGTACGACATCGATTTCTGCGTCCGCATAGCCCGCCGCTATACCAATTATGTCTGTCACAGCGTGTTCGGGGAACACGAATCGGTCGGGTCGTACGATGACAGCTGGTACCGGAATATCATGCTGTTCCAGCGCAAATGGGACGGCTGCCTGCCGCTGACCGCCGTGCCGATGAGTCCGCGCGAGGTGCGGGAGGCGGAAACTTTCGCGGCCTATAAGTTTTATAAAAGGGTTCTTTCCGAAGGGCGGAGCGCCTACGTGCCTTTCGCTCGGAGCATGTACCGGTGCTACCGGACGGGACGCACCGATCTGCGGCTGCTCCGACACGCCTTGCGCTATGCGCTGATCCTTTGCCGGCGGCGTTTGCGACGGGAATAGACCGTATCCCGGCCTGTTTCCTGTCGTTTCGACCGCTCCCCGGAAGACTTGCGGACTTTCCGGTCGTTTGGCGCAACGGCTGTCCGGCTTGTTGGGGGGGGCGGAGTTTGACCGCTTCTTTTCCTTTCGGTCCCTTCGGCGGTTTCTTGGAAATATCCGGCATTGCTCGGCCGTTTCGGACCGAGGTTAGGCGCAGGCTGGCTTTATGCTTTTCGGCTGAGGATGCCGCACGCTCTCGTATGGTGCGACTTGTCTGACGAACAGCGAAGAATGCCGTTGCTTTTTGTCCCGCTTCCGTGGGAGCCTGCCAAAGCAATGGGGCCGGCCGGACTTCATAAATACCTCGATATCTCGGTTTCGCGAGGAAATATCCTGATAACGGCCGGATCGGCTGCCTGAAACCATGTGCCCGGGAAATCCCGCTCCTTGCCGAAAAGAAAGGCGCGGCAAGCTTTTGGGGAAGGCCTGCCGCGCCCGTATCGCCGGCGTCGAGCACCGATTATTTCCGTCCGCAGACTCGCCGTCTACGGGCTTCTCCCATCTCTGCCCGCGGAAAGCGTCTCCGGAATCCTCCGTCAGGCTACCGATAACCGGGCGGGGGCCTACTGGAGCTACTGGACAGCGATCAGCCTGTACGATCCGCCCCGTACGTCGAAGCTCAGGTGCTGGTCGCTGGGTTGCTTCGCGCTCAGACGGGCTACCTTGTTGCGGACGGCCCGTCCGTTTTTCCAGACGGTGACGCCGTTGATCTTGATCTCCCGGACGCCCTGTTTCGGAGCTCCGATCACGCCGCGCGACCCGGCGGGCAGCTCGGCGTCGAGCGCGAACAGATAGGGCGTGTACTCGAACGACGAAACTACGCGTCCGACCGGCGTCAGGACCGAGGTCCGGGCCGAGTCGAGTCCGGCCGGCAGGGGCAGGATGCCGATCTTGGCGTAGGCCGTTTCCAGCGGGCGGATGCCACAGATGTATTGCGAGGCGATCGTCAGTCCGCCTCCGCTCCACGCATGGTTGACCGAGCCGCCTCCGAAGCCTTCCGCCCCGATACCCCAGCCCTCGAACAGCGTCGTGAAGCGGTCGTCCTCGACCATTTTCGAGAACCGGCGGTTATGTCGCGCGAGCCCTTCGGCTCCGTGACCCATTTGCAGCATGGCCTCGAGCACATACTTTTCCATGTAGGGACTGGCGTGCTCCTGCGTGCGGAAGACCTCCAGAATGGCCGGATACTTGTCCCGGTCGGCCAGGCCCGATACGACGGCCAGCGCATGGACGCGATCGTCCGTGGCGTCCTCGTATTGCGGATCGCGGTACTCGCTGCCGTTCCAGAAGTGAGCGTTGAAAGCCTGCTTGAGCGCGCTCATCTGCTCGGCATAATGCTTGGCGTCCGCCTTTTTGCCCAATATTTGCGCCGTATTGCGCATGCCTTTGAGCATCAGGTAGTACCAGCAGTTCTGGAGCGGAACGATATCGATGTCGGTGCCCCAGTCGCCCCAGTTCCAGCCTCCCTCGCGCAGCAGCATGGTCCCTTTGTTCCCTTTTTTCCAAAGGGCTATGTAGCGCTGCACGGCCGGATAGACGTCGGCGAGTGTCTGCCGGTCGCCGGTGTACCAGTAGTAGTTCCACAGTCCGTAGAATCCGAGCGAGGCCATGACCTGTCCGGGCAACTCCTTGTCCCAGTTCGATGAGGGAACGGGGGCGTAGATCACGCCGTCGGTCTTCTGCCATCCTGCCAGGTCGTGCAGCCATTTGCGCGTCAGCAGCGCGGCCGACTCGGACAGCACGTAAAACGCTTCGCCCGACTCATTGACGGCGTCGCCCGTCCATTGCGAGCGCTCGCGGTCGGGACAGTCCATGTAGGTGTCGCGCATCGTGAGGTAGAGCGTGCGGAGCGCTTTTTTCCAGAATTTGTTGTACAGCGGGTCCGAGCACTCGAACTCGCCGGTAAACTCCGTGTCGTAGCCCGTCTCGCGGAACTTCAGTTCGACGGCCTCGGCCCCTTTGGGCAGCACGTAATAGATCTTGTGCCCGTTCGTCCAGCCCAGGTTCTCGTAGCTCTGGAGACCTTCGCGGGCGATATACTCGCAGCGCAGGTAGTTGTCGCCGCCGTTGTAGACGAGGTAGTTGTCCGACATGATCTTCACCGTGTCGCCGGCATGCGCCTTCAGCTTGATGTACGGTGTGATCTGGGCGTTATAGGGCAGCGTGCAGATGATCGAGTCGCCGCTACGCCTCTGCGAGGCGTAGTCGCGCAGCTCGCCGATCTTCCATAGCGGGATCGGGCGCTTGACCAGCTTGTTCCAAGGCCGGCATCCGGCCGGTCCGTTGTCGACCGCCCGGGTCATGTCGCGGTCGTCGAACGAGGGCATGTACCACGCGTCGTCGCTCTTGCGCCCGTCGTAGCGGATGTTCGACTCGGCCAGGCGGAAGTTGGGGTCCGGCTTGTCGCAGGTTCCGTAGGCGGCGTTCGTTTCGCACTTCCACGTCTCGTCGCTCAGAATGTCGAAATCGGCCGTCTGACAGTCGAAGATCAGGCCGGCCTTGCCGCTGTCGTTGTGCGAGAACGACGGCCTGCCGAAATACCACAACAGTACGGCGATCGTATTCTTTCCCTTGACCAGATAGGGAGCCAGCTCCACCTCGTCGTAGTAGGTGTCCTGCGGATTGGGACCTCTTTTGAGACCTCCCTCGAACACGACCAGCCGGCCGTTCACCCAAAGCCAGTACTTGCTGTCCGCTCCGATGCGGGCGACGACCGATGAGGGCAGGGCGGGCAGATCGGCCGTGTAGCGGTAGTTGAGCCATGTGTTGGGCTGCTCGGGCGTCGTGCCCGAGCTGATCCAGCGGGCTTTCCATGGCCGCTCCGCACGGTCCGGCAACGCTGCGGCCGCACGGTCCGGGCTCCACAGCAGGGCGCTCAGGCAAAGGGTCGTCAGAAAAGATTTGAGTTTCATACGGCAATCAGGGTTTGGTAGTTCTTCGCTAATGAAAAATGATCCGGAAAGCGCTTCCCGGATCATTTTTCGTCGTATCGGTTAAAGGCCGGCTCCCTTTTTGGCTATTTTCTTGATCTCCGACGGGAGCAGCTTGCGGACGTTCTTGGCGACGTCCTGCTTCTGTTGGTTCTGCTCGATCGTGAATTCGACCGGATCGCCTACGTTGAGGTCCGCGAACTCCCCAACGACGTCCTGATAGTGGAAAAACAGGTTGTTGTTCGGGTACTTGATGAAGCCGAAACCGTTCTTGAGGCTCAATATTTCGCTCGTTTCGAACGTCTGCTCGCGGGCTTGGCGCGACGGGTCGGGCGCAACGAACATCTCGCTGATCAGCGGGTTGTTCTGCTGCACGCCGTAGTTGATCACGTCGTGCATGGCGACCGGATAGGTGGCCAGCGAGAGCAGCTCGTGCGAGGTCTTGGTGACCATTTTCGCGCCGTCGTCGTTGACGTACTCGAATTCCCAGCTGAGCAGCATGATCCGCAGTCCTAGTCCCGTGAGCTTCCGCATCAGCGGGGTGTAGTCGGTATCCGAGACGATCAGCACGACCGTGTCAATCCGTCCGGTCATCGCCAGCTCGTAGGCTTCCAGCGAAAGCCAGACGTCGATTCCGCGCTCTTCCTTTTTCCCTTGCAGATTTCTCAGTGGTAGGTAGTGGGGCTGAATCCCTTCCGACATCAGGATGTCGTCGAATACCCGGTCGTTGTACAGCTGGTTTCCCCGCTGGGCCGCCTCGGCCGCATTGAGCCGCCCTCTGAAGTAGTGCGCTTGGGCGATCTGGCATTTCGAGGGTTCGAGGCCCTCCTCTTCGGCCACGCGGTGGCGGATGAAATTATGCAGTCCGCCCAGACTCAGCCGCCTTTTTACCGGATGGATATAGTTATAATAGTTCGATGCGTGCAGCAGGAAATTTCCGTCGTAAAATACTCCGATTCTACATGATCCACAGGGTGAACTCATAGTATTGGATAGGTTGTTTTATTGTATAAGTTTGCAAAAACTCCGGCCGTTCGCTGTGTGCCGGAACCGTTAATTTGTCTCCCAAAAGTATGCAATTCGGGTATAAAATGCAATTTTTTCTTGCGTTTTTTTGTGTCGAACGGTTGCTTTTTTGCTTTCTCGGGGCTTTTCGGCCGAAATCCGGGGGCGGAGCGGCCCGTTAGGCCCGTCCTTGCGGAATTTGTATTAATCCCGTATAAATTCTAACTTTGAAAAAATTTTGTTCGTATATTTCGGCCGCTTGCGGATGCGACGGGCGCGCGGAGAGCGGGCGTCTCGCTCCGGCGGCGGTACGGAGACGGACTGACGAGAATTTGACGGAATACCTATGGATGTACGGAAACTGATCGACGACGTGGAGCGCCTTCGCGCCCTGATAAAAAGCTGGAGCGCGGCCGGGCCGGCCGGAGCTCTCGAACGGGACTTGGTGCTGGAAAAGCTCAGGGGGCTGTATGAAACGGTTCTGCTTTCGGAGCCGCTTCCCGCTTGCGAGGTCTCCGAGCCGCATTCCGGCGCGCAAGGAGAGGCAGCCGTTCCGACAGCCGGACGGCCGGGTCCGGACGCGCCGTTGCAGAGTGCGCAGGAGGAGCCTTCCTGCGACGCGGGGCTCGCTGCTGTCGGGGAAGGACATGCGGAGAAAGAAATCCCTGCGGCAGCGGCCGGTGACGTGCCGGAAGCGGTCGCCGAGATACCGGCCGGTGCCTGTGCCGAAACTGCGGAGGCATCGCAGGAAGGTTGCGCGGCCGCTGCGGCCGAAGCGCTGCCGGGCGGGGAGGAATCCGTCGAGCAGAAGCTGTTCGACGACGAGCCTGTCGCCCGTCGCCGGGTTGACAAACAGGTGATTTTGTCTTTGTACGGGGATGCTCCCGCCGCTGCGCCTTATCCCGCGTCGGCTTCTTATCGCAAGCACGAGGAGGCGGCCGATCTGCCGGCCGTTTCCGAGTCGGACGGAACTCCGTCCCATGTGGCTGCGCCGGATAGCGGTGCGGGCAAGAAAGTGCTCGGCGAGGTGCTCGCCGGTAGCGGAGCGACGGCCATGAACGAAGTGCTCGGCAAGCAGACCCTTCATGCGGATGTCGCTTCGAGAATCCAGCAGGGGCTGCGCGGAGAGTTGCGCCAGCATATCGGCGTCAACGACCGCTTCATGCTGGTCCGCAATTTATTCGGAGGCGACGGCGACGCCTATTCGGAGGCGATCGAGCGTCTCGACAGCTTTACCGATCTGGACGAAGCGCTGCTTTACATGCAGGAGAATTTCGAGTGGGACCCCGATTGCGAGGGGGTACAGCTGCTGGTCGACCTGCTCGAGCGCAAACTTAGCTGACGGAGACGATGTCGAAGCTCTATGTGGTACCCACTCCGATCGGCAACTTGGACGATATCACGCTGCGCGCCGTCCGAGTGCTCTCGGATGTGGATCTGATCCTGGCCGAGGATACGCGGACCACGCAGGTGCTGCTCAGGCATCTGGGGATCGACAAGAGAATGTGGAGCCATCATAAGTTCAACGAGCATTCGGCCGTCGAGGCCGTTGCCCGTACCATCGAGTCGGGCGAGACGGTCGCGCTGGTGTCGGACGCCGGCACGCCGGGCATTTCCGATCCCGGCTTTCTGCTCGTGAGGACTTGCCTCGAGCACGGGATCGAAATCGAGACGCTGCCGGGCGCTACGGCTTTCGTGCCGGCGCTTGTGGACAGCGGCTTCCCGTGCGACCGCTTTTGCTTCGAGGGCTTCCTGCCGGCCAAGAAAGGGCGGACGAAGCGCTTGCAGCAACTCGCCGGCGAGGAGCGCACGATGATTTTCTACGAGTCGCCTTACCGCCTGACGAAGACGCTCGAGCAGTTCGCCGAGGTTTTCGGGTCCGAGCGCCCGGTTTCGGTGTCGCGCGAGCTGACCAAGAAGTTCGAGCAGACGGTGCGGGGGACGCTCGCCGAAGTGGCGGCCTATTTCTCCGTGCACGAGCCCAAAGGCGAAATCGTCGTCGTGCTCGGAGGGCGTTCCCGCCGCGAGGCGGATGCCGACGGGCCGTCGGAGCCGGGGAGGGATTCCGCCGACATTAATTCCATAGGATATGATGACCAGAAATAACGCTTCCGGCTCTCCGTTCGACTCGCTGAGGCGCTTTCTCAGGGACCGTTTCGATTTGGGCGAGGACAGCGCCTTGCAGGACGAGGTGGTGGACAATATCTGTCGCGGGGTCGATTTTCGCGGCACGAACCTGTGGGTGCTGATTTTCGCGACGTTCGTAGCTTCTTTGGGCCTGAATGTCAACTCGACGGCCGTCATTATCGGCGCGATGCTCATTTCGCCGCTGATGGGCCCGATCATGGGTATGGGACTGTCGGTCGGCATCAATGATTTCGACCTGCTGAAGCGCTCGGTGCGTAATTTCGGCTTCATGGTGCTCGTGAGCATCCTGACCTCGACGCTCTATTTCGTCGTTTCGCCGCTGAGCGGAGCGCAGAGCGAGCTGCTGGCGCGCACGGTCCCGACGACCTACGACGTGCTGATCGCTTTCTTCGGAGGCCTGGCGGGCATCGTCGCCCAGTCGCGGCGCGACCGGACCTCGACTGTGATTCCCGGCGTGGCGATCGCTACGGCGCTGATGCCGCCGTTGTGTACGGCCGGCTACGGACTGGCCACGCTTCAGCTGAATTACTTTCTCGGCGCTTTCTATCTTTTTTTCATCAATACGGTTTTCATAGCGATCGCTACCTTCGTTGTCGTCCGCTTTCTGAAGTACCGCAAGAAGGAGTTCCTCGACAAAGGCCGCGAGGCGCGTGTTCGCCGCTCGATGTTGCTGATCGTTCTGGTGACGATCGTGCCGAGCGTCGTGATCGGCTACCGCATCGTCAAGCGTAGCTTTTTCGAGACGAGCGCCCAGCGCTACGTGTCGAACGTGTTTCAGTTTCCGAAGGCCAAGGCGATCGATTTCCACACGCATTTCGATTCCGACAGCTCCTCGATCGAGGTGTTTATGATCGGCGAGCCCGTCTCGAAGGAGGCGATTGAGAGCGCCCGACTGCAAATGGCCGGCTACGGTCTGTCGCAAGCGAAGCTGATTGTCCGGCAGAATGGCGAGGACGATCACGTCGATTTGGTCTCCTTGCAAAGCGGATACCGCGAGCTGATCGCCGAGAAGAACCGCCGTATCGGCGAGCTGGAGCGGAAGGTCTCCGCCTATGCGACCGATACGCTGCCCTCGGCCGACATCGCGCGCGAGATGCGCGCGCTGGTGCCTTCCCTGCGCGAGGTGTCGCTGTCGAAAGCGGTGCGCTACGGCATTTCGGCCGATACGCTCGTGCTGTGCGTGGTCCGTATCGACGGGCAGCTCCCCGCTGCCGAGCGCGCGAAAGTCGAGACGTGGCTCCGTGCGAGGACCCGGACCGACAGTTTGAAACTTTATATCGAATAGAGCGATGGATTACAGAGCGGTTTGTCTGGATGTGTGCGAGCTGGCCCGCGAGGCGGGAGCCTATATCGCCCGGCAGCGCGAGCGCTTCACGTTCTCGGACGTGGAGTTCAAGGGGACACAGAATCTGGTGTCTTATGTCGACAAGCAGACCGAGCGAATGCTTGTCGAGCGTCTGAAAGCCCTGATCCCCGAGGCGGAGTTCGTAACCGAGGAGGGGACCGTCTCCGCTGCCGTTGGGGCGAGTCGCCTCAAGTGGATCGTCGATCCGCTCGACGGGACGACCAATTTCGTGCACGGACTTTCGCCCTATTGCGTTAGTATCGCGTTGACCGAGGAGGACGAGCCGGTCGTCGGAGTCGTATACGAGGTGACCCGCGACGAGATGTTCTATGCCTGGCGCGGCTCGTATGCCTATTTGAACGGTGAGCGGATCGTCGTCTCGCAGACCGACCGGCTGGAGAGTTCGCTGATTGCCATAGGATTCGCCTACGGGTCGGTTTCAAAGACGGACGGCTTTGTCGATAGCCTCATACGCTTTCAGAATACGACCAACGGCGTGCGCCGTCTGGGGTCGGCGGCTGCCGATCTGGCCTACGTGGCTTGCGGTCGCTTCGACGCTTTCTTCCATGAGGGCCTGTCGCCGTGGGATGTCGCGGCGGGGGCCTTGGTCGCTATGCAGGCCGGGGCGCGGGTGACCGACTACGGCGGAGGGAACGGCTATTTGTACGGCCGGCAAATCATTGCGGCTACGCCGGCCGTGTACGACGAATTTCAAAAGCAGGTCAAATGACGTTGAGCGAGCAGATACAGTATCGGCTGCTGTGGGGTGTCAGCCGGGTGGCCGGGTGGCTTCCCCGCGGACTGCTTTATCGCGGGTTCGCGCCGATGGTCTGCTGGGTGCTCCATCGGGTCGTCCGCTACCGGGTGAGCGTCGTACGGACCAATCTGGCGAATGCTTTCCCCGAGAAGGGCAGGGGAGAACTGCGCGACATCGAACGCAGGTTCTACCGGCACTTGTCCGAAGTGTTCGTCGATACGATCCTGTTGGGCTCGATTTCCCGGCGAGAGATACTCGAGCGCATGGTTTACCGCGATGTCGAAAAGCAGGAGGAGCTGATGCGCGGTCGCAGCTGGATTTCGGCCATGTCGCATTTCGGAAGCTGGGAACTGACGATCAATTACGTCTATCATACCGACCACCGCGTGTTCGCCGTATACCGGCCGCTGCACAATGCCGTGGTGGATCGTTTCTATCACTCGGCCCGATCGCGCTTCGGGACCCAGCCGGTACCGATGAACGATATCTTCAAGGAGACGATCTCCGCCCGGCTTTCGGGAGGAAAGCCCGTGATCGTCGCGCTGATCGCCGACCAAACGCCTCCATGGCACGAGATCAAGCATTGGTACCGTTTTCTCGAGCAGGACACTCCTTTCTTCTCGGGTGTCGAGAAGATGGCCCTGAAATTGAAAATGCCCGTTTATTTCATGTACGTCCGCAAGGTCGCTCCCCGACATTACGAGGCCGAGTTCAAGCTCGTCTACGACGGGGTCGAACCGGTGGCCGAGCATCAGATAACCGAGCGCTACATCGCGTTGCTCGAGGCGATGATCCGCGAGTCGCCCGAGTTGTGGATGTGGTCGCATCGCCGCTGGAAGCACAAGAAGCCCGCGGATTACGACATGCGTCATTCCCGCGATACGGAAACGCATAATACCCCGGAAGCATGACCCGAGTAAAAATCGTCATACTGAACTGGAACGGGCGCGATTACCTGAAGCGCTTTCTTCCCACCCTCGTTTCGCGCACGCCGGGCGCGGGGATCGTCGTGGCCGACAACGGATCGACCGACGATTCGGTCCGTTTCCTCGAGCGCCATTACCCTCGGGTCGAGTTGTTGCGGCTCGATCGCAACTACGGCTACGCGGAGGGATACAACCGGGCGCTCGCCGGGCTGAGTGCCGAGTATTTCGTGCTGCTCAATTCCGATGTCGAGGTAACCGAGGGGTGGCTCGATCCGCTGGTCCGCACGCTCGACGGCGATGCGTCGGTCGCCGCCGTGTCGCCGAAAATCCGCTCGTTCGGCGAGCCGGACAAGTTCGAGTATGCCGGCGCGGCCGGCGGGTTCATCGATTTTCTGGGCTATCCCTTCTGTCGCGGCCGCATACTCGATTCGATCGAGTCCGACGAGGGACAATACGACGATCCGCGCGAGGTGTTCTGGGCGTCGGGCGCCTGTATGGCCGTCCGGGCCGACGCATTTCGCTCGCTGGGAGGGTTCGACGGCGATTTCTTCGCCCACATGGAGGAGATCGATTTCTGCTGGAGGGCCCAGCTGGCCGGCTATACGGTACGGGTCGAGCCCCGTAGCTGCGTGCTGCATGTCGGGGGCGGCACGCTGCCGAACAACAGTCCGCAGAAGATCTATCTGAACTTCCGCAACAATCTGTGCATGCTGTTCAAGAACCTCTCCCCGCTGTCGTTCTGGCCGGTGCTGTTCGCCCGGATGGCGCTCGACGGCGCGGCCGCTCTCGTCTTTCTGGCTCAGGGACGTCCCGATTTTTTCAGGCAGGTATTCCGCGCTCACATGGACTTCCACCGTCGCCGCGGTTCGCTTCATCGGAAGCGGCATGCGATTCAGCGCGGCCGCGTGGCCAGCTCGCGCTGGATATTCCGCGGCAGCATCGTATTGCGGCATGCGCTGGGCCGTCGTCGTTTCGGCCGTATGATGTGACGGCGGACGAGGTGCCGTATCATGGGAGCATTCCGCTTCGTATTTTGTCCGCCGGGAGTTTTCGCCGGTGAGCGGTTACCCGCTGCTTTGCGGATAGGCTTTAGGTCCGGAAACGATTACTGATACTTGCTCGCTTCTCCTCGATGCGAGGCTCCGAGAAAGGAATCCGCCGCGGAGCCCTCTGGAATCGCCTTTGCGATTTTCCCTTTCCCGCACCGGATACAGGCGGCCGGTGCGGCCGTGCTCGTAAATGTAAAATAAACGGAGGCACGGATAGGACGACGCTGTGCCATAACCTGTGCCGGTTTTTCCCGGTATCTGTATGCTTCTGGCCAATACGTTCGGAGCGATTTCGGCGGCAAGCCATCGAGCGCTGAGCCGGAAGCGCCCGGCCGCAAAAGAAAGCCATGCTGCCGTTCTGCAGATCGCCTGCCTGTTCGGGGGAATAGAGACTCGCCTCCGCCGGGCAGGTACGAGGGCGGTTAATGGAACGGCGTTCCGCACCGGTTGCACCGGAAATACCGGCGGATGTTGCCTGCCGAGCCGTTTCCCAGTGCGCCGAGGCCGGCGAGCAGATAGGCGCCGAAACGTTTCAGACGGGTTTCTCCCACTTCCGAACGCACGTCCTGCGACCCGCATTCGGGACAGACTACCGGTCGCTCCGAGGTCGTTTCTTCGGCCAGCAGGTCGCGGGCCCGCTCGTAGTCGTCGTCTGCTACGACGACTTGTACGGCCAGCGACGGAATAGCTCCGGCGAACGGCACGTAGTCGTTGGAGTTCTCGTTCAGGACGAAAGCTTGGATACGCTCGCTTTCGAGCCTTTGCCTGACGACCTGAGCTTCGAACAGGCTGTCGCATTCCTTGACCCTTTTCATCGCGTAAGGTTTTTAAGGGCGGTTTGCGCGGATTCGCGCTCCTTTGCCGGCCGTTTCCGTTTCAGGGGAGAAGGTGCATGCGCCTTCCGCTTTCCGTCGCGGGTCGGCTTCTCGGTTGTCGGCTCGTCCGCGCTTTACGCCGGTTTATTCGCAAGATAATGAAAGCGAGGCAGACATGCAAGCGACCGTAGCGGAATTTTCCCGACTGTGGCGGAACTTTCCGGCCGGGGGCTTATGCCTGCGGATGCTGTGCGAACAGGTCCCGGTCGAGTCGGTCGAAGCGGTCGATCACGATGTCCTCGCCTTCGATCCGGCCTGCTGTCCCGCGGTCCGTCGTCGAGGCGACGGTGACGATCATGCCGGTGCCGGCTCTCCGTGCCGCTTCGATGCCCGAACGGGCGTCCTCGGCCACGATACACCGGGAAGGGGACAACCCGATCCGTTCGGCGGCCTGGAGGTAGATATCCGGCGCCGGCTTGCCGGGAAACGTGCCGTCGTCGTAGACGATTCGCCTCGGATCGAACCAGCGGTCTAACCCGAAATGCTCCCTGAAGAACCGTACATTGCGTATTTCCGAAGCCGTCGCGATCGTATGCGGGATGCCGTGCTCGCAGAGCCAGTCCTGCAGTTCGGCGGCTCCGGGAGCCAGACGGAAGCGTTTCCCGTCCCGCAGGCAGAGTTCGCGGTAGATCGTTTCCTTGCGTTCGATCAGTTCCCGGACCTGCTCCTGGGTCAGCGGTTTCCGGAGCAGGTATTCGAAGATCGAGCGCGACGAGCGTCCGTGCACCTGCTCGTGCATCTCCTCGGGGGTGAAACCTTTTCCGCGCAGTTGCCGAGATACGATCCGCCAAGCCTGCTCTTGCTTGTCGGAGTCGAGGAAAAGCGTTCCGTTGAAGTCGAAAATGATTCCGTCGTATGCCACGACCGTCCGATTTCTTATCGGTTTCTCTCGGTCGGGATTCCTGCCGGCCGAAAGGTCCCGTCTGTTTCCCGAGAGCGCAAGATCGTTTCCGTGCCGCCGGCGTCGCGTCGGGCGTCGGGCTCGATCCGTCGTCACGGCCGGGCCGTCGCGGGATGCGGCCCGGAAGTTTTCCGGCATCGTTCCGATCCGTATCCGGACTGCTCGGCATCCGGTCAGGCTGAACATTCGCTTGCTGGGTTCGGCCCCGACTTCCCGTCCTCGGTCCCGGAAGCGAGACTACCCGGCCGCCCGGCGGAACCGGGAGCCGCCGCTTTTCTTTTCATCCGTTGCGGCAAGGCGGACGTTTCCGCGACGTTTGCCTGCCGTCGCGCGGCTATCGCCTGTAGCTCTTTTTGTAGACAGCCCGGTTTCCCTTGTTGTCCGTCACGGTCAGCACCAGTTCGTGGGTCTTGCCCTTCTCCCAGCGCTTGTCGTCGAAATAGTGCGTCAGCGTTCCTGTTTTGGCGTCGAGCTCGAACAGGGCCCACTGTCCGTCGATCGTGGCCGAGTAGGAGCCGATGCCCGAGAAGTCGTCGCTGATCTTCACGGCGATCGTTTCCCTCGACCCGAAGTCGGCGTCGGCCTTGAAGGCAGGAGCAATGCGGGGCGGAACGGTGTCGACGGCTATGTAGAACGTTCCGAAGGAGCGGGTGTCGGTGCTCACCTTGCCCTCTTTCCACGAGCCGCCAGCCGAGCTGCGCCGTCCGTCGGCGCCTACCGAGCCGATCAGGGCCTTGCTTTGCAGATGCTCGGGCAGCTCCGATGCGTCGATGCTGATCCGGATGCTCTTGTGCAGCGGCACGTCCGGCGTGTGGACCGTATACAGCGGAGAGTATCCGTAGGCGGGTCGGGGTTTGGTTTGCATGCGCAGCAGAATCGACTCGTAGAGCGCTCCCCGGGGAATGGCGAACCAGAGGCCTTCGCCTCCGTAGCGGTAGTCGCTGTTCCAGCGCACCGGGATGCCCGAGGGCCTGTCTTGTTCCTCGTCCGTTCCGTCCGCCGAAGCGAGGCGGACGTCGAACGCGAGCGTCGAGCGGTTTTTGCAGTCGTCGCCGAGCGTGATTTCCATTCGGTGCGTGCGTCCCTCCTCGAATGAGAGCATGCCCCTGCGAGCGTCCTTGCCGTAGATCGGCAGCGGGTTGTTGGGCAGGGCGCAAAGGCGGTACACTCCGTTGCGCGTGCCGCGCGACTCGGGGTAAAGCGCGACGGCGTACGAGTAGCGGCCCAGCTCGAAGCCGATCCGGTCGACCGTCATCGAGAAGCAAGGCTCCCCGTCTTTCGACACTTCGGCCTCGTAAATACCCATCGGGTTGCTCGTGCCGTTCTTTTTCTCCTCGGCCTCGACGGCGAAGTATCCGCTCGCCGTGACGGGCAGGGGGACCGTGTCGGACAGCGCGTATCCGCCCGAGGCCATCCGGCCGACGGGAAGGCTTAGCCGTACGGTGTGCAGGGGAATGCCCTGGACCGTGTCGACGGATACGTAGTAAAGCTTCTTGACGACGGGCGGGATCGTGTCGGGCACTTTCAGGAATCCGCGCGCCAGTACGTTCAGCGGTCTCTGCGCCGCTCCTTCGCGCACTTCCAGATGCAGGTGCGGTCCTCCCGACGACCCTCGGTTGCCCGACAGCCCGATGCGCTCGCCGCGCTTGACCGGAAAGCGGGTTTCGGGCGGAGCGAAGTCGATGGCGAACGTTTTGCGGGCGTATTGCAGCTCGTGGACGTAGGCTTCGATCGGCTCGGTGAAGCGCTCCAAGTGGCCGTATACCGTCATCCGTCCGTCGGGGTGAGTGATGTAGAGCGCCTTGCCGAATCCGCTCGGCGAGACGTTGATGCGCGAGACGTAGCCGTCGTCCATGGCGAAGACGGGCTTGCCGATCACGCCCTGCGTCTTGATGTCGATCCCCGCGTGGAAATGGCCTCCGCGCAGTTCGCCGTAGTTGGCCGACAGCCGCAGCGGAATATTCAGCGGCGAGGCGTAGCCGATCGCCTGTCCGCTTGGCGCCGTTGCTTGTCTCGAAACGGCGGCCGGCTCGACTCTGCTCGCTTCGTTCGCCACGCTTGCGGACGGAGCGGGCGAGCGCTCGGAAA
>CABUJP010000037.1:0-19705 GCA_902491835.1 uncultured Alistipes sp.
CTCTCGTCGCGCTGTTGTTTCATCTGTTTGCCGATATCGGGGCTACTGTCTGCCTGACGATCGCCGGGTCGGTAGCCGCTGCGGGAGCCGTCGTCAGCAGCATCCGCATTTCCCAGCCGTTGCCCGAGGCGCTCTCGCGCAGATAGGCTTCCGCATGCCGGTCCGCATGCTGATCCTTGTTCCCGGACGCCCGGTCTCAGGCGTGTGTGGAACGAGGCTCCCTTTCGCATTCCGATCCGGCTGTTGCGGGGGCTGGGTAGGCCAGACTCGCTGCGCCGGTCCGGCAGAGGATATTCCGTGCGGACAGTTGAGGTAGATCTACTGTTGTGAGGAGCAATAAAATATCCCGACCTGCGAGGGCCGGGATATTTTAATTGAGAAGGTTCTGGCGCCTATTCCGAGATGATCTCTACGTCGTCGATCGTCAGTATGCTGCCGGGAGCGCCTTGGTACTGAGCGCCGTACTTGCTCGATGAGAAAATCACGGCGAACTTGTACATCGCGTTCGGATTGTAGGTCTTCACGTACTTGAGCTTCAGCTCGAACGGCGTGAACTCGGCCACTTCCTCTCCGCTCGACAGCATCGCGCTGGCTACGATCTTGTCCGACGTGTAAATGGTGTTGCCGTAAAGCGTTTCGGTTTCGTCCGCCACTTCGTAGAGAACGGCCGAAATCGCCATAGAGTCCTTGCCTTCGGGAACCAGATCCTTGTTATTATAGTATTCCGTCCCGGCCTTGTACTTGTAATACCCGGTCACGCTCAGCGGTTTCTGGTCGTACAGAATGCCGAACTCGGTCGTCTCCATCGGCGCGCTCATTCCCTTGCCGGCATTGAACTTGCCGAGAAATATGGTGCCCGAGGTCACTTTCGGGATCATGCTGCCTTGACCTTTCGTGTCGAGCGTCGTGATTTGAGCGGCGTATTCGCCCGAATGGCCGGTAACCGGCACGACGGGAAAGTCGCCCGAGTAGAGAGTCGGGAATAGCTGTCGGATCAGTGCGACGGCCGCGTTGCACGAGGCCCATCCATCCGGGTCCAAACGCTGGGCATTGCCCGTTCCGGTTTCAGTCCACTGCTCGAAATCGTATTTGCCCTTGCGCTGCCAGCCGACCGTATAAATGGTATAATGGATGCCGTCCTCGGCCGTTACCGTGAACCGCACCGAGCCGCTGGAAAAGTCCACTTCCGTGTCCGACGCGGGCGTGACGGTCGCGCCCGCGGAGATCCCGATCGTCGGGACCAGAGCGGTCAGATGCTCGGCCTTCGCCGTGTCGGCCACATAGAACAGAACGTTCGTACCGTCGATCACCGGCTGGCCTACTACGATCTCGTCGTCGAAAGTCATGGCCGTCATCAGGGCCTCGGTGCTCTCGTTGTCCGAGGCCATCTTATCACCGCTGAAAGTGACGTTCACCCGGTCTACGGCCAGCGCCTCGGATACGTTGATCGTCAGCGACAGCTTCCCTGCAACGACCGTTCCGCTGATAGCCACCTGAGCGCTGCCGATTTCGGGGCTCAGCGTGACGGTTACGGTTTTGGGCTCGAGCGTGATCGTCGCGTTCTCGGCGTCGCCCGTCGCTTTCAGGTCGATGTCCTCGACCACGATGTCGCCGACCGGAATCTCCTCGCCCGGCAGTCCGAACGAGAAATCGCGGAGCTCCAGCTTGGCCAGATTCTCTCCGGAGCTGGCCAGGTAGATTTTTTGAAGCGAAGTCCGGTCGTAGCTCAGCAGCGGAACCTCGACGCGCATGTCGCCTTTATACACGCCGACGATCTGCTGGCTCAGGTCGGTCGGGCCGCCGCCGTTCCCGCCTTCGTCCTTGCAGGACGAGAACATGCCCAGCGAAGCGACGCTTAACAGTAAACAAAGAATCTTTCTGCTCATTACAATATGTTTTAATAAGTAATTTCGATGATCTCAGACCGTTTCCCGATTGCACGGAGGAACGATTGCCCAGGATGCTAAGGTAAAGAAAAAAGTTTGGGATACAAAAATCTCGGGCATTCGGGGCGGACGACTCGTCCGTTTTTGTCGGAGCGTATAACGACTGGTAGCCGGAATATGCTTCTTAGGCGGGAATCGTGTCTTTTGCGGTTGCCCGGACTCGACTCCGGAATATCTTGCGCGTGGTGCGGAGGATGGACGCAAAAAATATTCCGACGTTCGGCGGCTGACAGTCAGCCGACAACGGAGAGCTTGGTCCTGGTAAGGCTTGCGGACTATTGCGCGGGCCGTCGGAATGCGCTATTTTTACGCCGAATTACTAATACCGAACTATCGAATGAAGGCATTTCTGTCGTATGCCCTGTTCGCAGCGGCTGTTTTGTCCGTATGCGGTTGCGGACGCGATTCGTCGAGGCGAAGCGCCGGGGCAGGGGAGCCGGATACCGTGGCCGGCTATTGGGCCGACTCGACGGCGCGCAAGGGGCTCTATGTGTCGTCCGACAGCGCACAGACCGCCTCGATCTATCTGAACGGAGCGAAATACTATGCGACCGGTACGAACTGCTATGAGTTGTGGCTCGTCTCCTTGCATAAGGAAAGGGATGCTCAGGGCCGGATCGATTTGAGCGACTCGTTTGCCGCGCTGGACGTCCTTCGCCGGAACGGGGTGGGCGTCGTGCGCTTCAACTGCGGCGTGTACTTCGCATCCGAGCTGACGGCGTATACGCAGAACCGGGAGGAGTATCTCTCGGCTCTCGCCCGGTTGGCGGCCTATGCCGAAAAGTTGGAGATCGGCCTGATTCCAAGCTTTTTCTGGATTTATACGACCGTTCCGGACTACGTGGGGGAGCCTTATCGCAGTTGGGGGGCCGAGGGAAGCCGGACGACCGAGTTCCTGAAAGCTTACACGACCGATGTGGTTGAGGCCCTCAGGCCGTACAAGAGCGTTTTCGCATGGGAGTTCGGCAACGAGTTCAATTTGCAGGCCGACCTGCCCAACTGGCAGAAGGAGTTCGGGAAAACCGACGCTCGCTATTGGATTCAGGGTAGCGACGTGCGCTACGCCATCCGTTTGTTCGCCGAGACGGTCCGGTCGCTCGATCCCGACGGGCGGATGATCGTGTCGGGCCATTCGGCCATGCGCCCCTCGCAGTATCATCTGAATACCGAGTACACGTTCTCCGTGGACGATACGCAGCAGTATTGCGCCGCTACGGAGTTGTTCACTCCCGATCCCGCGGAGGGCATGAGCGAGCATGTCTACGAGGCCGGGCGCGAGTTTGCCGACCGGGGCAAGGTAACGCTCTCCGAGCAGATTGCCGTGGCTATGGGCACGGCCCGTTCGCTGAACAAAGTATATATCGTCGGCGAGTTCGGCGGGCTTCTTCCGCTCAAGCAGGCCTATCGGACCTATTACGACGCTTTTCTCGACGGCGGCGTCCAGTTGTCGCTGATATGGAACTTTTCGCCCGGCCGCAGGACCGAGTATAGTTTCTCGGCCGACGACGAGACGGGCAAGTACATTTTCTATCTGATTCGGGAATACAACGCCATGCTGAAGGAGAGGTACGGCGGCGGTCGGTAGCGCTTCCTGCCGGCATGAGGTCCCAGCGCAGCGGGGCCATCGCTTCCCTTTTCGATAGCGGGGGACGGACCGGTGTCCGTGATTCGCGGATCGGAACGGGGCGCTGTGTGCCGTCGCAACGCCCACACGGAAGGCGTTTTCCCGTTGTGTCGGTGCTACCGGCTCTTTTCGGCCGGGAGCGTGCCGTCTTTCGAAAGTCTTCGGTCGCTCATCCGTGTACGCGAGTGTTCGGGCGAACCTCGATGCGAGTCGCCTGGATAGAATATTGCTATGTTCGATTTACGAAAAATAGTTTGTATCCTGTCTGCAAATCAGATATTTCGCATGCGCTAATACATGCTTCTCGCTTCCTGCTTTCTCGTTTGCCCGAGCAGTCCGTCCACATCCGTTTTCATATAGCGCAGGAAGGTGTTGTAATTGATTCCGAATCTCGGAAAGACGTGTTTTTTCCATACTTGTTTGTAGCATTTGTCGTGTCTCCCCTTTTCGTAATAGCGCAAGGCGAATTGCTGTACCTCGCGGATTCTGATTAGATAGCTTCTTCTGATAGTCATAATGCTTTGTTCTGTTGCATTGATTTGATGGCTGGGTGAACAGATTCTAAAGTTCACGATGAATCCGCTTTTTAGAAAACGAAATCTTGATAAACGTGAATATTTTTGCACATTTCGTTCATATTCGTATATTGAACGGTCCATTTCGGCGTCGAAAAAGTTGCGCGGGCGGCCTGTGGTCCATAAAGGGGGAGCAGCGGCGGAGAGGCGTGTCCCGGCCGGTTGTTTTGTTCGCTGGAAAGCCGTATTTTTACCAACCTTATATATCTGTTTTCTATGGATTCCGTTTTCAGGGATATTCGTCGCAGGGACCGTGTGTTGCCCTACGATGCGGCGTGGAAATTGCTGGAGCAGGGCGAGTACGGCTTTCTGGCGATGCAGGGCGTGAACGGTTACGGCTACGGCATCCCGCTCAGCTATGCGATGCGCGGCCGCAGCCTCTATTTCCATTGCGCTCCGTCGGGTTTCAAGCTCGACAGCCTCGACGTCTGCGACAAAGTTTCCTTCTGTGTCGTGGGACGGACCGAGGTAATGCCGGGGCGGTTTACCACCGCTTATGAGAGCGCATTGGCTTTCGGGCGGATTCGCCGCTCGCTGCCCGAGACCGAGCGACTCGAGGCGCTCCGGCTGCTGGCGGCCAAGTACAGCCCCGGCTACCAGGAGACGGCCGAGAAGTACATCGCGGGCTCGTTCGGCAGGACCGAGGTCTTGCGGCTGGACATAGAGCATGTGACGGGCAAGGGTAAGCGAATTGAAACCAAATAAGCTGAAGCATATGGAAAGGATCGATCCGGCCCGTCTGGCCGAAAATTTCATCGAGCTGATCGGAAAGGAGTGGATGCTCGTGACGGCGGGCAGTCCGGAAAAGTTCAATACGATGACCGCGTCGTGGGGCGGAGCCGGCTTTTTGTGGAACAGGCCCGTAGCGTTCGTTTTCGTGCGTCCCGAGCGCTATACCTACGAGTTCATGGAGCGTGAGGCGTGCTTTACGCTCTCCTTTCTGGGGCACGGCGGCCGGGAGGCCTATCGCGTTTGCGGCTCGAAGTCGGGCCGCCGGATCGACAAGGCGGCGGAGGCAGGGCTGACTCCCCGCCCGACGGAACTGGGCAACGTGTCTTTCGAGCAGTCGCGGCTGACGCTGGAGTGCCGCAAGCTGTACGCCTCGATGATCAACGAGGGACTGTTCGTCGATGAAAGCGTATATCCGCAATGGTATGGCGGGGCGCACGGCGGCGACCATAAAATGTATATCGCCGAGATACTGAATTGCTGGATACGCTGACCGTCGCGTTATGACGAGGTTTCGGTCTGCCTGTGCTCCGGAGCGAAGCCGACCCGATTCGCGGCCGATTCGTCGGTGCTGTCCGATGATCCTCGTAGGTCGGAGGACTTGCGACCCGGTTCGGTTCCGGCCCTTGGGCTTTCAAAGGCGCTTCGCTGCGTCGGGCCGGTTCAGGCCGGAGGGGGCGTACCGTTCCGAGAAGCGTGTGGAGAGCCGTCTTCTTTACATTGGTCTCGTCGGAACGGACGTATGGCGATCCACGAAACAGGGACCGAGTCTTCGGCTATCCGAATCGTTTCCGGTATTTGGACGGCGGCATGCCCAAGGCGTTCGTGAATACCCGTACGAAATGGGGCAGGTCGTTGAACCCGACCATATAGCATATTTCCGATACTTGTTTCTGCGAGTGCTTCAGCAATTCGCAAGCGGTGTTCAGGCGGTATTGCGTGACGAACTGCGAGAAAGTCATCCCCTTGCATCGCTTGAAATAAGTGCAGAATGCCGAGCGACTCATGCCCGTTTCCGCAGCGATGTCGTTCAGCGAGATCGTATGGACGTAGTGCGCCATGACGTATGTCGAGATTTGCTGCATCCGCCTCACGTCCCGCTCGATGCGCATCGGGCGTCCGGCGAGCGTATGATCCGACGACGTAAAAACGATAGGTAACAGGCGGAGCATCTCGCATAGGCGGCCCAATTCGTCCATGCCGTTCATTCCGGCTAGTATCTTGCGAAGGATGCGGGAGCTTTTCGGTCCGAACTTCAGCGCGTCGGTCGGGAAGACGATGTCTGCCAGCCGGTTCCGCAATTCGGGAAACACTTCCATGCATCGCTCCACCAGCAAGTGGCTGAAGGCCACCATCAGATAGCGGACGCATCCGTCGCTGTCCGCCGAGTCCGGCGCATACTCCCAGCGGTGAAGCATGGACGGGGGGATCAGCGCCACGTCGCCTGCCGCAAAGGGCTGAAGCGTGTCGCCCGCCGTTCGGTTTCCTTGTCCGTGAACCACGTAATACAGTTCCCACGCGTCGTGCCGGTGCAACTTCGCTTCGATGCTCGTTTCGATCCGTTGGTCTATGAAGAAAAACGAGTGATTCTCCGCTTCGGGCAATTCGTAAGGAATGGCGGTGTCTTCCATGCAGTAGAGATTCGGATTCGCTCGAATGCGAATATACGACAAATATACGAAACGATAGCACAAATATGCGACAATAAGCGGGGCTAACTTTGCGAGCGGGAACATAAAGCATAACTTAAAAACGTATCGTTATGGATTTCTACGAAGTATTGGAGAAACGCCGTACATACCGCGATTTTTCCGACCGCGAAGTAAGCGACGAAATTCTTAGAAGAGTGATCGATGCGGCGTTCAAGGCCCCGACCAACGACCATCTGCGCCAGTTGGAGTTCGTCGTGGTGCGTGGCCGTGAAAGCATTGCGAAAGTGATCGCTCCGCTCGCCAAGAACATGGCGGCGTTCAGAAAGCTTGTATTCGAGGTGGACGACTCCGGCGACAAGGACAAGATGGCGATGTTTGCCGACGCGCTGCCCAAACAGCAGAAAATGCTGATGGAGAGCGGACTGCTGATTATTCCGTTCTTCCGACAGAAAACGCATCCCCTGCTCAGACCGGTGGAGCAGAGCTCGCTCAACTACTTCGCTTCGGCCTGGTGCGCGCTAGAGAACATGCTGCTCGCCGCCGCCAACGAAGGCCTGGGAGCGGCGTTCCATATCCCCGTAAGCGACGAGGCGGGCAAGATAAAGGAAATCGTGAAAGCTCCCGAGGAGTATGAGTTCATCTGTCTGCTCACGATAGGCTATCCTGCTGAGAACGCCCATATCTGCAAGCAGAAAGAGATTCGGACAGAGGATCGAATTCATCGGAATGTTTGGTAGAGGCCGCTGCGTATCCTCGGCAGGATGCGTAGAGGATCCGGTCCGCACATGCCGCGCCGTTCGATGAGGGCACGGCCGGCTCCGGCTTGGCGGTCCGGCCGCCGAGTTCTTGCCGGCGTGCCCTTTTCTGTCGGCGCTATCGCTCGGACAAGAACGGAAAAGTATCTTATCCTGTCCAAAGATTATCCGTAATTTTTTTGTTTTCGGGAAAATCGCTATCTTTGCAAGCCCGTTGAAGCGGGCATGGATCACATAAACAAACAAGTATTAATATCTTAAACCTTAAAAAAGTGGAGTCACTGAGCTACAAGACGATCTCCGCCAACGCCGCCACCGTCGACAAGCAATGGGTGCTGATCGACGCGACGGACGCGGTACTGGGCCGTCTCGCATCGCAGGTCGCGAAGATTCTGCGTGGCAAGAACAAGCCGAGTTTCACTCCTCACGTCGATTGTGGCGACAACGTCGTCATTATCAACGCCGAGAAGGTGAAGCTGACCGGCAACAAGCTTTCGGACAAGCAGTATGTCCGCCATTCGGGCTATCCCGGGGGCGTGCGGGTAACCACTCCTGCGGAGTACCTCAAGAAAAAGCCCGAATTCATCATCGAAAAAGCTGTCAAGGGCATGCTTCCCCGCACGCGTCTGGGCGCCGCTCAGTTGCGTAACCTGAAGGTGTATGCCGGAGCGGAGCATCCCCATGCCGCGCAGGCCCCTAAGACCGTCAAATTAAACGAGATCAAGTAATGAGTATGGAAGTTGTAAACACCGTAGGACGCAGGAAAGCCGCCGTGGCTCGCGTTTACGTGAAACCCGGCAAGGGGAACATTACGATCAACCGGAGGCCTTTGGCCGCTTATTTTCCGCTGGAGATTTTCCAGTACGTCGTAAAGCAGCCGCTGCTGGTTACGAACACCGCTGAAAATTTCGACATCACCATCAACCTCGATGGCGGCGGAATCAAGGGTCAGGCCGAGGCTGCCCGTCTCGGAATCGCGCGCGCGTTGTGCGAAATCGACGCCGAAATGCGTCCGGTTCTGAAGAAGAGCGGCTTCATGACGCGCGACCCGCGCGAGGTTGAGCGTAAGAAACCCGGTCAGCCCGGCGCGCGTCGCAAGTTCCAGTTCAGCAAGCGTTAGTTTCCCGTCTTGCGTTCGCGGAAAGCACAGCGAGGGATCAAATGGCGGAGACTGCGCCCGAGGCGTGCTACTCCGGTGTTGCCCTGCTGCGGAAAATCGCGGGGATTGTCCCGTACACTACCGCCGCGATTGATGTAAAGAGAATTTTAATCAGAAGATTTAACGATCGGAAAAAATGTCAAGAACTGATTTTAATCAATTACTGGAGGCCGGCGCCCATTTCGGTCACCTGAAAAGAAAGTGGAATCCCAAAATGGCTCCTTATATTTTCATGGAGAAGAACGGAATCCACATCATCGATCTGCACAAGACCGTCGCCAAGATCGACGAGGCTGCCGCAGCCCTCAAGCAGATCGCCAAGAGCGGCCGCCGCGTACTCTTCGTAGCGACGAAGAAGCAGGCCAAGGACGTCGTGGCGGAGACGGTTGCCGCCGTGAACATGCCCTACGTGACCGAACGCTGGCCGGGCGGTATGCTTACGAACTTCCCTACCATACGCAAAGCCGTCAAGAAAATGGCTACCATCGACAAATATACGGCCGACGGTACCTACGATAACTTTTCCAAGAGAGAAAAACTCCAGATCGCCCGTCAGCGCGCCAAGCTGGAGAAGAACCTCGGATCGATCGCCGATCTGACCCGTCTTCCCGCCGCCTTGTTCGTCGTCGACGTGCAGAAGGAAGCCAATGCGGTGAAAGAGGCCAAGCGCCTGAACATCCCTGTGTTTGCCATGGTTGATACTTGTTGTGATCCGACGGATATCGATTATGTGATTCCGGCAAACGACGATGCCGCCAAGTCCATCGCAGTGGTTCTCGAAGCCGTAACGGCCGCTATCGGCGAAGGTTTGGCCGAGCGCAAGCTGGAGAAAGAAAAAGAGGCTGCCGAGGCTCCCAAGAAGGAGGAGAAGGAGGCCAAGCCCCGCATCCGCAAGGCCGTTAAGGCCGAGTCCGCCAAGGCGGAGGCCCCTGCCGGGGAAGCCAAGGCGGAGGCTCCCGCCTCGGAGGCCAAGGCCGAGCCCGAAGCCGCTGAAGCGCCTGCAGTCGAAGCCGCTGCCGAGTAATTGTTGATTGTCGATTAAAAATTCGAAGACCTATGGAAATAAAAGCTGCTGATGTGGCCAAGCTCCGCAAGATGACCGGAGCGGGCATGATGGACTGCAAGAAAGCGCTGATCGAGGCCGAGGGCGACTATGCCAAGGCTCAGGATATCATCCGCGAGAAAGGCAAGCTGGTCGCTGCCAAGCGCGCCGACCGTTCGGCTACCGAAGGGGTCGTCGTGTCGAAGATCGTCGGCGGGAAGGGTTATATGCTTTGCCTCGCCTGCGAGACCGACTTCGTTGCGAAGAATTCCGAATTCTCGGCTACGGCTAACGAGATTCTCGAAATCGCCGTCAAGGCCGACGCCGCCGATCTCGACGCGCTGAAAGCCGTGAGCGTGGAGGCGGGCCGGACCGTGGCCGACAAGGTGACCGAGAAGTCGGGACAGACCGGCGAGAAGGTCGAGCTGGTATACTATGCCAAGATCGAGGCGCCGATGTGCGTGACTTACATTCATACGAACCATAAGCTGGGCGTGCTGATCGGCTTCAACAAGGAGATCGCCATGGAAACGGCCAAGGACGTGGCCATGCAGGCTGCCGCTATGGCTCCCATTGCGATCGACCGGGGCGACTGCGATCCGGCTATCGTCGAAAAGGAGCGCGAGATCGGCCGCGAGCAAGCCCGTCTGGACGGCAAGCCCGAGGCCATGCTCGACAAGATTGCCGAGGGTAAGGTGAACAAGTTCCTGACCGAGAATACGCTGCTCAACCAGCCTCTCGTGAAGAACAACAAGATCTCGGTCGGCGCTTACATCAAGCAGGCTGACGCCGAAGCCACCGTGGTCGCTTACAAGCGTTTCTCGCTGAACGATTAAGGCTTGTAGCGGAAGACCGCTTCGGAACGTAAAGGAGGACGGGACATGCGCATGTCCCGTCCTCCCTTGCTTTTCGCCTGTCTTCGCCGGGAACGCACCATCGAATCGCCATGTCGTTAGGAGCGCGCGGGACTTCGGTGGCGTACGTTCGCGGCGGATATCCTTGAGTTGAAACCGTGCAGAAATAAAAAAACGCGGCTGACACATGGCTCAATCGCCGCAAAAGCGATTAGCTACCTCCCGGTCCGAGCGCGGAGCCTCGGTATTCTCGTTTCTTTCCGCCGGTCCGGGCATGGAACCGTCTGCCGGAATTCCCGTCGGCGGGAAAACCGGTCGAGTTTCCGGAGAAGACTAAGGAACGGGCTTCTTATTTGATTCCGTAGAGTCCGATATGTCCGGAAAAAGTTTTAATTTTGAACCGAGTTCCGCGCGTCCGGTGGTTTCCGGCAAGGAACGTTGAACGAGATGAAAATGACGCTGAAACGCGCGAATTGGGCATGTTTGCTGGCATTCGTCCTGATATTCGCCGCCTGTAAGAAGGAAAAGGAGGAGGAGGTCGTACCCGAGCCGATCGTCGGCGTGACGGTCGAGAACGGCGACGCGGACGTGGCGATCGACCAGCAGGAGAAAAGGATCGATGTGACGTTCTACGCCTACTGCGATCTGAGCGAAGTGCTGGTGTCTTTCGACCTGATCGAGGGGGCACAAATGTTCATCCCTTATCTGAAAGATACCGTCTACATGGACCTGTCGAAGGAAAAGGGGGCTACCGTAGCGGCCCGTGTTGACGGGCAAACGGTCGTGTATACGATGTTCGCGACGATAGAATACGCTCTCGCGGGAGTTCAGGTCAAGGCGGGGGATGTCGACGGAGAGGTCACGCTTTATCGGGAGGACCGGGTGGTCCGCGTCGTTTTTGACCGGCCTGTCGATCTGAGCCGTGTCGACGTGACTTTCCTGCTCGGTGCGTCCGGTACGTTGGTCGATCCGCAGTCCAATCCGGCCACGATGGACCTGACTGAGCCGGCGCGGTTCACGGTCGCTTCCGAGCGAGCCGGGGAGACCGTCTATACGATCGAGGCCGAAATCGATATGGGATTCGTCGTTCCCGACGGGTGGACGGAGGTCAAGGATTACGAACTGCCGTATTACATGCGTCTTTATCGGGCCGACGATCTGGCGGGGGCCGAGGCTTATGCTTTGGTGGCCGATACGAATGCCGTGTTTACGGTGACCGGAGGAGGCGTCATGCAGCAGGCTACGATGCCCGAGTATTACGAGCGGAACTCTTCGGCCGTCGCTTTGATCAACGGCGGTACGGGGGACGGTCTGCTGGTTGTCGACGGAATGCTCGTTCAGGGAAAAACCGACACGACGTATGCCGCGGCGGGAGCGGCGGCCGGAGACACCTGTCTGATCGGCGATGCGGAGATTCGGGACGGGAAAGCATATATCGGCGGGAGTGAGGCTCGCTATGCCATGGCGGCTCGGAGCGTTCTGATCCGTGACGGCGTGGAGATTTCCGTCGAGACGGAGGAGGGGCTTGCGGCCCGTTCGGCGATGGGTGTGACGTCCCGGGGCGATATCGTGCTGATGATATGTTCCGCGTCCGCTCTTCAGGGCGGAGTAGGAGCGGAGACCGTTCGCGACGCGATAGCCGGTTTCGATTGTACCGATGCCGTCGAGCTGGAGGGCGGAGCCGCTGCCTGCCTTTTCATAGACGGAGAGCGGTTGCTTCCCTCGGTCGGAGAGTATGTGCCGCTCAGTTGCGTCGGCCTGCTGAGATAGCTTGCCGTCGGGGACGGGGCGGGCCGAATCCTTGGCATACATGCCCGGAAACTGGGCGTAGATCTCGATGAGCTTCTCGTTTCGCAGCCCGAACAAAGCGGCGGGCGGCGTTCGAGATCGCCCCGACCGTTTGATCCGCTCGGGCATGACCGGTATCGTCGTGATCGACTCCGTGGCCGCGCTGACGTCCAAGGCCGAGATCGAGGGCGAGACGGGCGAGTCGAAAACGGGGCTTCAGGCCCGGCTGGTATCTCAGGCGCTGCGCAAGCTGACTGCCGGTATCGGCGAAATCCGCACGATCCGCATCTTTATTGACTGGCTGCCGTTAGGCCGAGTATCGCAGGGCGTTGCGCTCGGTGGTTTGTCTTACTGTTCGATGACCGGCAAACGTTTACTGTGCCGGCAAAGGGCGGCGCGCTGTTCCCTGCGGTCCGGCAGGCTGGGAATAATCCCTTTTCGGCAGTCCGAAGCATATTATCGTTCCCGACATATTTTCAGAAAGGCCCGGAAGGCTTCGGGTCGGTCGTTGCCGTGCGCTCCGTTCGCATTCCGGATTGCGATCGGGTGAAAGGAGGGGGGCCGGCCTGTGCGGACATGATCCTTATCCGACGCTTTCCACCTGTTTCAGCTCGACGTACCACAGGTAGCCTCTGACCGTCCGGTAGCCCATTCGCCCGAGCAGCCGCATGTAGTCCTCGACCTGACGGACGTGCCGCTTGTGTTTTTGGAGACCGAACTTGTAGTCGATGACGACGGCTTCCGCTCCCTTGGTCAGCACGCGGTCGGGCCGGCGGGTCGACCGCTCGCCCGGGACGACGATATCGTGCTCGTTGCGCACGACGCTCCAGCTGCCGTCGAACCACGATGCGACGACCGAGTCGGAAAAGGCCTCGGACAGCAGTTCCCGAATTTTTCCCGCTTCGTTTCGCGATACGGCTCCTTCGGCCAGCATGGCTTCGAGCTGCCGGTCGATCTGCGGCTTGTCGGCCGCGTTCTCGAGCAGCTTGTGCATCAGAATGCCGTAGTTGCGCGGAGAGAGAGGCGCGGGAGCGTACCCGTCCTCGAAATAGCGTTGCGAGTCGAGCCGGAATCTCAGCCGCGCCCCGATCCGCCGGGTAGGGTAGGAGGCGACGGGCTCCGGCTCCTGATGCTCCGTATGCAACGGCCGTTCCGGGGTTCCGAAGCGAAGGAGGCGTCCCGCATCGTCTTGGACGACGCTTCCCCTCGTTTCGCCGATTGCGGCGCTTCCGTCGGCCGCGCATTGGATCGCGCTCATGACCAGACTGCCGATCCGCTGCGTCTCTTTGCTGCTCCGGGGAATCTGGATGTGCAGTTCCTGCTCGGCCCTCGTCGCGGCCACGTAGAACAGGTTGATATTGTCGATGTGCGAGAAGACCGTTTCGGTATAGAATTCCTCGGCGAAGGCGGACTCTCCGATCAGCTTGCTCCAGCCCAGCGGCATGTGCTTCAGCGAGTCGAACGGCTTTTCGTTGGTTCGGCCCCAGATCAGGCTGCCCGTTTTGGGTTGCAGGCTCCAGTCGCAGTCGGGGAGGACGACCGCTTTGTACTGCAATCCCTTGGCCTTGTGGATCGTGATGACCGTAATGGCGTTGCGGTTGCGGGGAAGGCTGATCGACTGGGCGGCTCCCGTCTCGTCCCACCATTTGAGGAACAGCGGCAAGTCGGCGATTCTCGACGCGCTGAAGGCGTGTACCTGCTCCTGCATGGCCTGAATGTAGGCGATGTCCCGGACTTTCTCGTTCAGACGGTAGTGCAGGACCGTTTCCTCGAACGCCTCCTCGATCGACATCAGGCCGAGCGATTCGATGAATGCCCGCTCGCTTTCGGCCAGCGGCCGCTCGACCGGATGTCCCAGATAGAGATTGTATACGGCGCGCTTGACCGGCTCGTCGCTGCCTGCGGCGAGCCGGAATACGGAGGCGATGAATCCGGCCGTGTCACTGTGGCCGATCTGAAGCGCTTCCTGCGTTACGACGTCGTAGCAGTAGGGGGATTCCGGATGAGTCGATTTGTAGTCGAGCAGCTGTTGTGCTACGGCCGCGCCCTGCGGATTGGTCCGCACGAGTACGGCGATGTCTCCGGCTGCGAAGCCCCGGCTTTGCAAATCCTCGACCGTGCGGATCAGCAGCGGCGGATCCGGCTGCTCGCCCTTCTCGTATTCCCGCACGGTCACGTATCCCGCTTCGCGCGTTTTGCTGCACCGTTGCCTTTGGTCTCGGTATGCTTCCGAGAGCATGTCGCTCAGCTCGTCGAGCCGCTCGGGCGAAAGATGGCCGTTCTCGGCCGCTTCTCGCACCATCCGGTTCAGGCGGTCGTTGTCGAGCCGCACGCATGCTTCGATCAGGCTGTTATTGAACTCGACGACTGTCTTTTCGCTTCGGTAGTTCGTGTCGAGCGACGCGGTCCGCGTGTCCTCGAACCGCGAGGCGACCTGACGGCCCAGAATCCGCCAGTCTCCGCCCCGCCAGCGATAGATCGACTGCTTGACGTCGCCTACCAGCAGCACCGGTTCGTCCTCGGATTGTGCGACCGCGTTTTCGAGCAGCGGAACGAAATTGCTCCACTGACCCTGCGAAGTGTCCTGAAACTCGTCGATCATGAAGCGGGAGAACGTATTGCCGACCTTCTCGTAGATAAACGGCGCGTCGTTGTCTCCCATCAGCTTGCCGAGGATCGCGTTGGTTTCCGAGATCGGTACCAGGTTCTGTTCCGTGCAGATTTCGGTTACCTTCTCCGACAGGTCGTCGAGCAGCGCGAAGCTGCGATAGTTGGCCGAGAGCAGCCGGGTCGTATTCAGGAAGCGGATGTTGTTGTCGTAGATCGAGCAGAGCTTGGCCAGCAGTCGTTTGAGGGCCGGAACGACACTCCGTGCCGCTTCTTTCCGGGAGCTTCGGGCCGTGACCCATTTCTCCTCCGATTCGAGGGCGTCGAGTACTCGCTTGCCGTAAGGGGCGATCGTTCCGCCGGCCATTTTGGCGAAATAGCCGACGCATCCTCCGCGGCCGTAGGCGAAGTCTTCGGCGGCCAGTCCGGCCGAATCGATAACGGCCAGAGCTTCGGCCGCCGTTTTTTTCATTTCGTTTTCGATCCGCCGGCTCCGGGCGACAGCCGCCGAAACGATGCGCGACAGCTCCTCGCGCGATGCCTTGTCGCCGGATACCGTGCGGTATCGTTCTCCGAACAGCTCGCGGCCCAGTTGCGAGATCTCGCCGCGGATGTCCCAGCGGCCGTCCGTGTCGATCTTTTCCTCCACGAAGTGCAACACCCAGTCGCGCAGCGCGCGGTCGACGGCGATACGGTCGATCAGCCGGTCCGTCGCGCTGTCGAGGATCGAGTCCGTCTGGAGCTCCAGATTGAAGTTCAGGTCGATCCCGAGCTCTTTGATAAACGAGCGGATGATCCGCTGGAAAAACTTGTCGATCGTCAGGACCGTGAAGCGGCTGTAGTCGTGCAGTATCTTCGTGCGCGCGTCCGCCGCGCGCCGGCGGATCGTCTGCCCGTCGAGCCCCAGGTCGCGTTCCAGATCGCCCATGTAGCCGCTCGGGTTGCCGTTGGCCAGCGCGTTGAGCTCTCCGACGATGCGCTGCTTCATTTCCTCGGTGGCCTTGTTCGTAAACGTGACGGCCAGAATGTGGCGATACAGCTGCGGCGAGTCGATCACGCTGCGTATGTATTCGTAAGCCAGGCGGTAGGTTTTTCCCGATCCGGCCGAGGCTTTCAGTATTTTCACTTTTCCCATGTAACAAAAGGAAACTAATCGACGTTAAAGATAGAGAAAAGATTGCCAAGCCCGCATAAAATAGTATATTTGTCATCAGGAATGCGGCCGGTTCATCCGGACCCGTTCTCGGCCGGAACGGCGCGGAACGGGCGTAAACGGCTGACATGCCGCCTTTCGCTCAAAACGGAAAAATCGACAGCCATGAAAAAGATGTTCGTAACGGTCGCCTGCGCCTTGCTGTCGCTCGCGGCTTTCGCTCAGCAAAGCGTCAAAAGCGACGAGGGCAAGCCTCTGGTATTCAGCAAAGCCGAGTTTGTCGGCAATCTGACCGTTCGGATGATCCGCTCCGATACGGCGCGGATCGAGATCACGCAGAGCCAGTCCGAGATCAACCGGCTGGACTGGGGTGTCAAGGAAGGCAACCTGTTCGTCAAGCTGAAGCCCGGCATGAACGGTAAGGCCAGCAGCGCCGAGGTCGTGCTTTATTACGACAGCCTGCAGGCGTTGAAAGCGTCCGCCGCGAACGTGGCCGTCGAAGGTACGGTCTGCGGCGAGGTGCTGAGCGTCGATCTGGCGGCAGGCGCTACGCTCGGCATGGATGTGGCTACGACCGACCTGTACATGAAGGTGGCCGGGAATTCGGCCGCCAACATAACCGGCACGACGAAGTACTATACGCTTTTCGCGACGAGTAAGGCCAAGGTCGACAGCCGGACGCTCGAGGCGATGGATGTCCGCGTCGAGGCGGCCTCGGGGGCCGAAGCTTACGTCTGCGCGACCGAGCGCCTGCAAATGACCAGCGACACGGGAGCCGCGATTTTCTACCGGGGGGAGCCTTCGATCGTCCGTTCTTCCGCGAAAATGATGGGCACGATCAACAGCATCGGCCAATAGGCTCCCATGCGATTTGACTTGGACCGTACCCGTATGTGCCGTTTCCTGAGCCGGAACGGCACATTCGGTTTATGCGACCGCACCCGATGAAAGGCTTTATATCCGAACTGGCAGAAAGACTGTACGACCGCTACGGCGACGAGGTTTCGTCGCTGCGCATGGTGTTTCCGAGCCGCCGGGCCCGGCTCTTTTTCAGCGACGCGCTCGCCTTGGTGGCTCGGCGTCCGTTGTGGCAGCCCCGTTTCGAGAGTCTGGGGGAAATCATGGAGCGGGTGGCCGGAATGCGCTTGAGCGACGAGATCAAGCTCGTTACCGAGCTTTACAAAGTCTACTCCCGCTATCACGACGAGAGTTTCGACGCGTTTTATTTCTGGGGCGGCATGCTGCTGGCCGATTTCGATCAGATCGACAAGTACCTGATCGATGCCGACATGCTTTTCTCCAATATGGGCGACCTGAAGGCGCTCGAGAGCGACCGCTCCTATCTGACTTCCGAGCAGATCGAGGTGATCGCCCGTTTCTGGCGGAGCTTCGGACTCGAAAGCGAGTTTTCCGAGGAGAAGGAGCGTTTTATGACGATTTGGAGAAGCATGGCCGACGTCTATCACGGCTTCCGGGGCCGCCTGCGCGAGCAGGGGCTCGCTTACGAGGGCATGATTCACCGCGAGGCCGCCGAGCGCCTTTCGGGAGAGGAGGCCGTCGAATGGTCCGACGATCCGCACGCGCACTATGTCGTGGCGGGATTCAACGCGCTGTCGGAGTGCGAGAAACGGCTTTTCCGCCGGATGTACGGCAGCGGCAGGGTCGAGTTTTACTGGGACTACGACGATTATTACGTCGGTAATCCCGATTACGAGGCGGGCCTGTTTCTGCGCGAGAATATCCGAAATTTCCCTTCTCCTTCCGACGAGCGTCTCTCCTGCGACCGCTTCCGCCGGCCGAAGCGGATCGAAATCGTGTCGGCTCCGTCCGACAGCATGCAGTGCAAGTACGTGCACGAGTTTCTGAGCGGACTGATCGAGCGCGGCATACGGCCCGGCAAGCAGACTGCCATTGTGCTAACCGACGAGTCGCTGCTGCTGCCCGTGCTCTATTCGATTCCCGAGCAGGTCGAGCAAGTCAATGTGACTATGGGCTATCCGTTGCGTCAGACGATGGCCTACTCGTTCGTCGAGCGGCTCGAGCTTCAGAGTCGCAGAAAGCCGGGCCGCGACGGCGAGCCGATGTACTATCACAGCGATGTGACCGGGCTGCTTCTGCACCCCTATGTCCGAGCCTGCGATCCGGCGGCGGCCGGGCTTGCGGCCGAGATCCTGCGCCGGCAGTCGATCTACGTGCGCCGGAGCACGCTCGCCCCGGGCTCGGTGATCGATCCGCTGTTCGCGCCGGCAGGCTCGTGGCAGGAGCTTTCCGCATATGTCCGCGACTCGCTGTCGCTGGTGATCCTGCATGCCGCGTCGGCAGACGATGTCCGGCAGCGGAGGGAGTTTTTCTCGGTGATCGTCGACCGGATCTGCCGGCTCGAGAACTCGCTCGCCGGGAGCGGTCTGGAGGTCACGACGCCTGTCTTCGCCTCGCTGCTGCGCAAAATGCTGCAGGATGTGCGCATCCCTTACGAGGGCGAACCGCTTTCCGGCGTGCAGATCATGGGGATACTCGAGACGCGCAACCTCGATTTCGAGCATGTGCTCGTGCTGTCGGTCAACGACGATACCTTTCCCGGCAACCGGGCGGTTTCGTCTTCGTTCATTCCCTACAATCTGCGGTATGCCTACGGCTTGCCGACTCCGCAGCACCACGAGGGTGTCTACGCCTACTATTTCTATCGGTTGCTTCAGCGGGCGGAGACCGTCCATCTGGCCTACTGCTCGCGCAGCGACGACAAGCGTACGGGCGAGCCCAGCCGCTATATCTATCAGTTGGAGTACGAGTCGCCGCACCGGCCGCTGAGGCGCGCGATCCGGCTCGGCGTGAATTTGACGAAGACGGAACCCGTCTCGGCTTCGAAAACCGGACGTACCGCGCGTATTCTGGAGGAGTATCTCGACGGGGGAGGGCGCTTCCTGTCTCCGACGGCCTTTTATCAGTATGTCGAATGTCCTTTGAGATTCTATTTCCGTCATGTGGCGGGATTGAAGCCGGTCGAGGAGATCGCCGAGGAGATCGACCTGCCGATGTTCGGCACGATACTGCATCGGGCCATGGAGTTGCTCTACGTGCCGTTGCTCGGCGATCCGAGCCCGCAGCGGACCATCGCTTCCCTGCCGGGTACGCCGGCCGTAAAGGAGGCGGTCGTGCGGGCCGTGAACGAGGAGTACTTGCAGGACCCGAAAGCTACCGAGGAGGAGTACGGCGGAAACGTGCTGCTGGTGCGAGACGTCGTCCGCAAGTATGTCGATTCCGGCATTCTGCCTTACGACGCTTCGCAGCAGGGGTATGTCGTCGAGCGTCTCGAGGCGCCGGTCGAGTATCGCGTCCCGCTCGAGCGGGACGGCCGCGTTCGGTCGGTGGGTTTCGCCGGCAAGGCCGACCGGATCGACCGGCTTTCGGGCGGCGCGCTGCGCGTGGTGGACTACAAGACGGGCAAGCCTCACAACCGTTTCCGCGACGTCGCCGCGCTGTTTTCTTCTGTTGCCGCCGAGCGGAGTCCGGCCGTTTTGCAGACTTTGCTCTATGCGATGATGCTGTCGCAGTCCGAAGGCTGCGACGTGCAGCCGGCGCTTTATTACGTCCGTTCGATGCAGGACGAGCGCTTTTCGCCTCTGCTTGTCGAGGGCGACCGTCCGGTCCTTCGCTTTTCGGACTATCGTGAGTCGCTGAACGGGCATCTGCGGAGAACGCTCTCGGAACTGTTCGACTTTTCCAGACCGTTCGAGCAGTGCGAGGACCGTTCGGTATGCGCTTACTGCGATTTTCGCGAAATATGCCGGAGATAGTCCATGCCTATCCTGACTGGGGCGAAT
>CABUJP010000038.1:0-18934 GCA_902491835.1 uncultured Alistipes sp.
GCCGGCGTACTGGCGGATCGTCCACGGGCGCATCACGTACATCGTGCTGTACGGTCCGCGCAGGAACGGAGCGATGCCGGCGGCGTAGTTCAGGTGTTCCATGCCCTCGAGGTCCGAGGCGGTGTAGGTCCCCTTCACGGCGATGTGCTCGGGGGTCATCCAAGGCTGCGCTTCGGCGCCCTCCTTCGCGTCGCAGGACTTTCCGGCGGCGCTGTTCGTATATGTCAGGTCTGAAAATTTGGCTCTCATGATTAATCCCTGTTTAGATGCCCAATTCCTTCAGGTAGTAGTGAAGGGTTTCGAGTACGTTGTCGCGGATGCTGATGAAATTCTTGATGCCCTGCGCCTCGAGCTCTTCCTTGCAGGCGGGCGCTCCGGCCACGACGAAGATGGCCCGGCTGTCGAGCAGCTTGTAGGCTTCGGGGGCCAGCGTCGCGTAGTCGTCGTCCGACGCGCAGATCACGACGATGTCGGCTTTTGCCTCGACAGCGGCGCGTATCCCTTCCTCGACGCTGTGGAAATAGGTGTTGTCCTGCACGCGGATGCCGGCGCAGGCGAAGAAGTTGCACGAGAACTGGGCCCGGGCCCGGGCGAACGCGAGCGCTCCGACAGTCACCATGAAAGCCTTGGGGCTCTTTCCGCTTCGGTCGACCTTCAGACGCATCTGCTCGAAAGCCATCGCGCCGCGATAGGGCTTCAGCGTGCGAACGCCCTCGGGCGCCTGAGACGAGCAGCCGCAACGGCACGGGCTCTTGCCCGTAACGATCTCCTCGGTGATTTCGTCGCCGGCCACTTCGCTGAAGTTCGGGAACTGATTCGTTCCGAGCAGCGTCTCGCGCCGCTTGGCGATGTTCAGGTTCTTCTTGGCGGCCGAGGCTTCGACCTGATCCTGAATGAATCCGGCCTCGAACGCGGCGATGTAGCCGCCCTTTTCTTCGACTTGCTTGAACAGGCTCCATGCCTGCTCGGCGATTGAGGCGGTCAGGTTCTCGATGTAGTACGAGCCGCCGGCCGCATCACATACCTGATTGAAATGCGACTCTTCCTTGAGCAGCAACTGCACGTTACGCGCGATGCGGGCCGAGAAGTCGGTCGGCTTCTCGTAGGCTGCGTCGAACGGCAGCACCTCGATCGAGTGGACGCCGGCGATCGCCGCGCTCATCGCTTCGGTCGTGCCGCGCAACATGTTGACGTAGGGGTCGTAGACGGTCATGTTCCACCGCGAGGTCACGGCATGCGCGAACATTTTGGCGGCGCATTCGCATGAGGGCTCGTACTGCGCCACGATGTTGGCCCACAGCATCCGCGCGGCGCGGAACTTGGCGATCTCCATGAAATAGTTCGAGCTGACGGCCATCGAGAAGCGGATCGAGCGAGCCGCCTTTTCGACCGGCACGCCGAGCTCCGTGAGCCGCACGAGGTATTCGTGTCCGGCCGCCAGCGTGAAAGCCAGCTCCTGTACGATCGTCGAGCCGCTGTTGTGGAATGTCTCGCCGGAAACGGCGACCATCCGCAGCTTCTTGTATTTGGCTCCCGCTCCGATCAGCGAGGCGAGGTTCTCGAAACCTTTGCACTGCCCGCTTTTGCATGCCATCGTGCCTTTGAGGGTCAGCTTCTTGACGATCGGATCGAGAACGAAATTCGCCCGCGCGTCGTCGGACCCCGCGTTTTCGCGGTCGAGTTTCTCTATGAAAAGTCTGGCGACCTTTTTCGTCGCGCAGCCGCTGAAAGTCAGCTCGGTGTTACGCAGCGAGACGCCGCCGAGCAGCGTGTCCAGATCGTCCGCCGAGAATTCCTTGTTGCCGATCACGAGTCCTATGGATTCGACTCCCTTGGTCAGTAGCGCGTGAATGCGGGCGTTGGCCTCGCGCGGGCACTCGACTTCGATCGTTTGCAGGATCAGCCAGTCGTTGTTTTTCTTGGTTCCCCGGACGTAAGGGAACTCGCCGCACTGCGAGCCGAGGAACCGGAGCCCCTCGAGATTCTCGGCTCGGTAATACGGACGGACGTTGAATCCTTCCGCCGTTTTCCATACCAGCTTTTTCTCGTAGTCGGCTCCCTTGAGGTCCGCTTTGATCGCCTCCTCCCACCGTTCGGTCGTGACCGGGGGAAATTCGGCGAAAAGCTTTTGCTCTTTATTTGCCATAGTGTTTTTGATTAGATAGTTTTTGGTTTTCCCTGTGTACCGAAAAGTACAAATGCTTACAAAGTTATAAAATTTTATCGACTCGAGACAAATCGGACGAAGATATGAGCGGATGTTCCGGCACACGGGTCTGCGGAAGAAAGGCGCTTGGGCGGCGAGGGCTTTCTCGCCGCCCGTGTCGTGGAATCCGGCCGGACGAGAATCCTGCCATCGTCCGGTTCGTCGCCCTTTTGATCCGGGCCGTGCTCGGACGGGGATAGCGCGGACTGCGGCGAGAACTCGGCCGGTTGAGATCGTAGCGCTCGTTGCGGCGGCTTTTTCATTTCGGGACGACGGCGGTCCGGAAAATCGCGGATGTCCGGGGCAATGCGACCCGGCCTGTCTGTCCGGGTGGTATGGCCGTCTCGTACGACGAACGGGGGCCGACCGTCCGGCACTTATGACGGTCCGGATCGTGGGGCAGGCTCCGAGGCAAAGGCGGGGAGCTATCGGACGCCGTCGTCGGAAGCCGGAGAGAATCGGTACGCGCCGTGTCGGACGGCTCGTTGCGGCGGCAGGAACATTCGGCTGGCCAGAAACTTGCCGCACGGTGCCGTCGAATGAGAGCGGGGTATTCGGAATTTTGGCAAAAAAAGTTACTTTTGTACTATTCACTGTTTTTATGAAACTAAAATCGGAACCTATGAAAGCCTTGTTTTGGCCGGTCTGCTGTGCCGGTCTGCTGTCGCTCTGCTCCTGCGGCCCGCGTGTCGCGCGTGTCGAGTCGGTCGATGTCGTGCCCCGTCCCGTGACGGTCGAAGCCTCCGAGGGAGCGTTCGACCTGACCCGGTCGACGAAGATATGCCTGTTGTCCGACGACACGCTGCTGTTGCGCGGCGCCGAGTTTTTCAACGGCCTGCTGCAACCTTCGCTCGGCCGCGAGCTGAAAGTCGAGAAAGGCTCTTGCGCCGGGCCCGGCGCGATCTGCGTCGAGTTGGGCGATTTGGCGCCCGAAGCCTATGAGATCAGCATCCGTCCCGAGGGCGTCCGGATCGTCGGGGGCAGTCCCGCCGGCGTCTACTATGCGTTCCAAACGATGCGCCAGCTGTTGCCCGAGCCCGTGCTCCGGGGCGAGAAGGCCGGCGTCGTCGAGCTGCCCGTCGTCGAAATCGCTGATCAGCCCTATTTCGCCTACCGCGGAGGCATGCTCGACGTAGGTCGGCACTTTTTCTCGGTGGACGATGTCAAGGAGTTCATCGACATTTTGGCCATGCACAAGATCAATCGCTTCCACTGGCACCTGACGCAGGATCAGGGCTGGCGGATCGAGATCAAGAAATATCCGGAGCTGACGCGCGTAGGCGCGTTCCGCGACCGTTGCGATTTGGACCCGGCCGCGCCGAACGACTCGGTTCCTTACGGCGGATTCTATACGCAGGACGAGGCGAGGGAAATCGTGCGCTATGCGGCCGACCGTTTCATCACGGTCATTCCCGAGATCGAGATGCCGGGCCATGCGATGGCCGCCTTGGCCGCCTATCCTTCGCTGGGCTGTTTGGGCGAAGGATACGAAGTTCCGTCGGTTTGGGGGGTCAAGGAAGACGTTTTCTGCGCGGGCAACGACTCGACGTTCCGCCTGCTGGAGGACGTTCTGACGGAAGTGATCGATCTGTTCCCCTCCGAGTACATCCATATCGGCGGGGACGAGTGTCCGAAGGTCCGCTGGAAAGCCTGCCCGAAATGCCAGAAACGGATTCGGGACGAAAAGCTCAAGGACGAGTTCGAGCTGCAGAGCTATTTCGTGAAGCGTATGGAGAAATTCCTGAACGGCAAAGGTCGGAAGATCGTCGGTTGGGACGAGATCATGGAAGGAGGGCTGTCCAAGACGGCTACCGTCATGTCGTGGCGCGGCGCGGCCGGCGGCATCGAAGCGGCCAAAAGCGGCAACCATGTGATCATGGCTCCCAACACGCACTGCTATTTGGACTACTATCCGACGCGCGACATCGAGAACGAGCCCCGGGGAATCGGCGGATTCCTGCCCATCGAAATGGTTTATGCGCTCGATCCGTACGAGGGTCTCAACGCGCATGAGCGGGAGTATATCCTCGGCGTTCAGGGCAATCTGTGGACCGAATTCATCGCCGAGCTCGATCATGCCGAGTACATGCTGCTGCCCCGCCTGGCCGCGGTTGCCGAGGTAGGCTGGTCGTACGACCGCAAGGACTATCCCGATTTTTACCGGCGTATGACCTCGCTGCGCAAGCAGTACGATGCCAACGGGTACAACTACGGCAAGCACATGTTCGCCGCCGACAGCGCGGCGACGGCTCCTGCCGGTCGATAACGTACACGGGAAGCTGGCCTTTGTGTTCCGGAAAGCCTTGCGGACCGTCCGCAGGGCTTTCCGGTTCGTTCGGCCCGGGGGCGGGATGTTCTCGGGTTCAGGCTCGCACAGGTTTTCAGGATTTGTGCCGGCGTCGGACCGATACGCGCGGAACTTCGCAGGCAATACCGGAAAGGCGTCGGAAAACGGCCGGTACGCCGCCGGGCCGGCCGACGGTCGGCCGAACGTTGCTCGATTATGAAAAAATGGATTTGGATATGGGCTGCCGCCGCGCTGGTGGGCTGCGGCCGGCATCTCGAGAGGGTCGGGTCGGTCGATATCGTTCCCGAGCCTTCGGATGTCCGTGTCGGCGAAGGCGTCTTTTCGCTGACCCGCCGGACCGAGATCCGTCTGTCGGACGGAGATTCCTCGCTGGCCCGTGCGGCCGGGTTTTTCGGCGAGCTGGCCGGAAAGTCGCTGGGCAGGCCGCTTGCGGTCGTCCGGGGCGGCGGACAGGAATCGGGAGCGATCTGCGTCGCATTGGGCGATCTGCCGGCCGAGGCTTATGTGCTGAGCGTGCGCTCCGACCGGATCGATCTGACGGGGGGCTCGCCGGCGGGCGTATTCTACGGTTTTCAGACGCTCCGACAGATGTTGCCGGAGTCCGCCCTGAGGGGAGAAAAGGCCCGGGCGATCGATCTGCCCGTGGTCGAAATCCGCGATGAGCCCCGCATCGGTTACCGGGCGTTGTTGCTCGACGCGGGACGGCACTTTTTCGGTCCCGAGGAGGTCAAGTCGGTTATCGACCTGATGGCGATGCACAAACTGAATCGCCTGCAATGGCATCTGACCGAGGATCAGGGGTGGCGGATCGAAATCCGGAAGTATCCGGAACTGACCCGCCGGGGTGCCTGGCGCGACCGCTCCGACCTGCGGCCGGCCGAGGACGGGCGTCCCGAGAAGGACCCGCAGCCTTACGGAGGGTATTACACCCGGCAACAGGTGCGCGAAATCGTTCGTTACGCGGCCGACCGGTTTATCGAGATCGTGCCCGAAATCGAAATGCCCGGACATGCGATGGCCGCGCTGGCGTCCTATCCTTGGCTCGGCTGTCTCGGCGAAGGCTACGAGGTCCCCTCGCTGTGGGGCGTAAAGGAGGACGTGTACTGCGCGGGCAAGGACTCGACCTTCGTCTTTCTGGAGGATGTGCTGACGGAGGTGACCGATCTGTTCCCTTACGAGCTTGTTCACATAGGCGGCGACGAGTGTCCGAAGGCCCGTTGGAAAGAGTGTCCCCGTTGCCAGAGACGCATGCGGGACGAGGGCTTGGGCAGCGAGGAGGAGTTGCAGAGTTATTTCGTGCGCCGGATCGAGCGCTTTTTGGCCTCGAGGAATCGGCGGATGGTCGGCTGGGACGAGATTCGTCAGGGCGGACTGTCGGAGACGGCCATCGTGCTGTCGCGCAAGCGCGAGCAGGGGCTTCGTTCGGCGCTCGAAAACGGCAACGACGTGATTATGACGCCCTATCTGAATTGCTATTTCGATTATTATCAGGGCAGTCGCGAGACCGAGCCGCTGGCTTTCGGCGGCTTTCTGCCGTTGCGGACGGCTTACGATCTGGACCCGTTCGAGGGCTTGAACGCAGAGCAGTCGCGCCGGATTCTGGGCGTGCAGTGCAACCTGTGGACCGAGTTCGTTGCGACGCTCGACCATGCCGAGTATATGTTGCTGCCCCGACTGGCGGCTTTCGCCGAACGGGCTTGGACGGGAGGCGAAGGGAACTATCCCGATTTCCTGAGGCGTTTGGAGTCGTTCTCGCGGCTGTACGACGCGCAGGGATACGAGTATCGGGATTTCCGGTCGGAAGCCGATAGCCTGAGGGCATCGCTGGGATCGTAGGAACGTCGCTGCGTGTCGGTTTTGCCGGAACGCCGGTGCCGGACGGAACGGAGCCGATCCGGAAAAAATGCCCGAGCATTGCGTTCTGAGGCCGGTCGTCCGGTCGTCGCCTGTCGTGCGTGAGGCTGTCGGGAACGGTTTGCCGGGATGCGCATTCCGGCGGAGCGCAACTCGGGCGGGCACGAGCGGGAAATAGGGTTGTGTGCGGAGGGGTATTCCGGCCCTGTATGGCAATGCGTGAGAAATGAACATATCGAGTCGTGTATAGGAATCTTTGGGAATATGTCGCCGCGCTGGAGCGCGCCGGCGAGCTGGTGAGAGTTGCCGCCGAAGTCGATCCGGTGCTGGAGATCGCCGAGTTGACCGACCGCGAGTCGAAACGTCCGAGAGGCGGTCGGGCGCTGCTGTTCGAGCGGACGGGCACGTCTTTCCCCGTCCTGACGAACATGATGGGCTCCGACCGCCGGATCGCCCTGGCGCTGGGCGTGGAAAGTCTCGACGACCTGACCCGGCGGATCGAGAGCCTGTTCTCGGAGCTGACCGCTCCGAAAACGTCGTTGTCCGACAAGCTCCGCATGCTGCCGCTGCTGGAGCGGATGTCGCGCTGGCTGCCCCGGAATCGCCGGGGACGCGGGGCGTGCCAGCAGGTGGTCCGCACGGGCGACGAGGTCCGGCTTTCGGAGCTTCCGGTTCTGAAGTGTTGGCCGTTCGACGGCGGACGCTTCGTCACTTTCCCGCTGGTCCACACGGTCGATCCGGAAAGCGGCGTCCGCAACGTGGGCATGTACCGGATGCAGGTCTTTTCGGAGCGGTCGACCGGAATGCACTGGCATGTGCACAAAACCGGCGAGAGACATTACCGGGCTTACCGTCGGCTCGGCCGTCGGATGCCCGTGGCGGTCTGTCTGGGCGGCGATCCCGCCTACGCTTACGCCGCGACGGCTCCGATGCCGGACGATCTGGACGAGTATTTGCTGGCCGGGTTTCTGCGCGGCCGTCCGGTCGAGCTGGTGCGATGCCTGACCTGCGATCTGAGGGTTCCGGCCGACTGCGACTTCGTGATCGAGGGATACGTCGATCCGTCCGAGGAGAAGGCGGTCGAGGGTCCGTTCGGCGACCATACGGGCTTTTACTCGCTCGAAGACCTTTATCCTGTTTTCCACGTTACGGCGATTACCCGCCGCCGCGATGCCGTCTATCCTGCCACGATCGTGGGGGTTCCCCCTCAGGAGGACGCCTACATAGCGAAGGCGACCGAGCGGATTTTTCTGGCGCCGATCCGCCGGGCGATGTTGCCCGAGGCGGACGATCTGTGGATGCCCTGGCAAGGCGTGGCCCATAACATAGCCGTCGCGAATATCCGGACGGCCTATCCGGGGCAGGGATTGAAGACGGCTTCGTCACTGTGGGGGGCGGGACAGATGATGTTCAACAAGTTTCTGCTCGTGGTTTCGACGCCGGACGACGTCCGGCAAGCCGGCGTACTGGCTTCGCTTCTGCGGCGCGTCCGCCTGCCGGAGCAGGCGCTGCTGTCGCGCGGTCCCCTCGACGTGCTCGACCATGCCTCGCCGCAGGCCGGACTGGGCGGAAAGATGGCCGTCGACCTGACCGGAGTCTCGCCGGAGGATGTCCCTGCCGAGATTCGGCTGCCCGACCGTTGGGAGTTTTGCTGCGGCGTGACGTCGGTCGATTGCTCGCTGGCCGAAATTTGGGGAGCTCTGGTGCTTTTCGCCGGCCGTTCGGCCGAAGTCGATGCCGAAGGGTTCGTCCTGCGGAACGAAGTGCAGGGGGTGAGCTGGGTCGTCGTTATGGACGCCGCCGCCGAGGAGTTTCCGTTTTCCGACCGGCTGTGGCTGGCCGCGGCGGCCTGCGATCCGTCGCGCGACGTGCGGCTGAGCGGCGGTATGGCTTTTTTCGACGCGAGGACCAAGGCCGGCGGGGTCGGGGGATTCGCCCGTCGCTGGCCGAATGTGGCGGCATCCTCTCCCGAGACGATCGCCCGGGTCGACGACCGGTGGGCCGAGTATGGCCTGGGAGAATTCGTCGAGTCGCCCTCGCTGCGATACCTGAAATTGCAGGAACGCCCTGGCGCTGAATTCTGAGCGTTCCGGCAAAGGGCGGTCCGTAAACGCTCGGCGGGGTCGGTCGGAACGCGGCGGAAGATTTTCCGGGTATCGCGGAGCGGTTCGTCTCGGGCTTCCGGAGCGTCGGGCGAGGGACCGATGGATGCCGGCGAGAGTCGAAAGGAGAGAATACTGTCTGACAATTATATACTTTTTTCATATACCGAGCATGTTCGCATCCGGAATTTCCATATCTGTTGGCCGCGGCTTGCGCCCGCAAGTTGCGTATCCGATTAGGCTGCTGCCAATGAAGTCTCCTCCGTCGGAAGCAATTTCATACGGAGAAACCGGAAACACGGGGGATTCGAAAACACAGGGAACTCGCCGGTACAGCTGAAGTATAATAATTGGATACTATTTTATTTTAGGATTGTCTTTTCTTTTGTAATGAATGACGCGGAGCGGATGAAAGAGCGTGTACGGGATTTGTTACGGTCGCTCGCGGCCTTTTCCGACCGGGAGGGGCGGCGGATTCTGCTGCTCGTACCGTTGCTCGTCGCCCTGTCGCTGCTGTTTTTGTGGCTGGGCAAGCCGAGATTCGAGCGTAGCTTCGCCCTGTGGGCCGACGCTGCGGCCGATTCGGCCCACAGGGCACGGTGCGAGGACTTCCGGAGGGCGGATACCTCCGGAGGAAGACCGCGTTCGTCTTTTGCCTCCGACTCCCTGTTTGCGTTCGATCCCAATACGGTCCGTGAGGACGAGTTGATCCGTCTGGGCTTCACGCCCCGTCAGGCGGCGGGCATACTGCATTACCGAGAGGCGGGCGCCGTTTTCCGCCGGGCCGAGGACTTCGCGCGCTGCTATACCGTTTCCGACGAGATGTACCGGCGGCTGGAACCCTATATCGAAATCGGCGCGCCGTACCGAGATCAGCGGACGGAGTTCCGCTCTCGGCCCGGAGAACGAAAGACGGGTCTGCCTGCCCGTAGGGCTCCCGTCCCGTTCGCCGTGCAGTCCGATTCGGCGGAGCTTTCGCCGGAAGCGGGCTCGGTGGCGGATGTTTCAGAACGGTCAGAAAGGAGTTCCCTTGCTTCCGACTCCCTGTTCGCGTTCGATCCCAATACGGTCTGCGAGGACGAGTTGATCCGTCTGGGCTTCACGCCCCGTCAGGCGGCGGGCATACTGCATTACCGAGAGGCGGGCGCCGTTTTCCGCCGGGCCGAGGACTTCGCGCGCTGCTATACCGTTTCCGACGAGATGTATCGGCGACTGGAACCCTATATCCGGATCGAGGCGGATGCCCGTTCCCGGAATGCCGGGGTGGTCGGATCGTCTCTTCGTCCGGAGACGGCGGCCCCGCTCGAACTGAACTCGGCGGACTCGGCCGCGCTGGTCGCGTTGCGCGGGATCGGGCCGCTGACGGCCGGTCGGATCGCGCGTTATCGGGAACGGCTCGGAGGCTATGCCTGCGTCGAGCAGTTGCAGGAGGTCGAGGGCATGACCGACAGGAATTATCGGCTGATTCTGCAACAAATTTTCGTCGACAGTAGCAAAATTAAAAAAATTGATATTAACTTTGCGCTCCCGAATCGGATGAAAGGTCATCCCTACATCGGGGACAAGTTGTTGGACCGGATACTGAAATACCGGCAATTGAAAGGAGGTTGGCGTAGTATAGAGGATTTGACAGAGCAACATATTCTGACCGCGGAGCAGGCCGAGAGGCTGTTGCCGTATCTCTGTTTCAGAACGAAATGACTACGCGCGGTACGCGCATACATACGATCAAACGAATTTCAATTACCAGTTTAAACCGAAAAACAAAATGATTATCATGCCGATCAAAGAGGGCGAGAACATCGAGCGCGCTCTGAAGAAGTTCAAGAGAAAATACGAAAGAACCGGCGTTCTGAAGGAACTCCGCCGTCGCCAGTATTTCACCAAGCCGTCCGTCGTGGCGCGCGAGAACAAGCTGCACGCGATCTACGTGGAACACATGGATCGCGACGACGAGTAGCCTTCGGCCGGCCCCGGAAAGGGGGCTCCGAGCATTAGGAAGCCGTCCGGAAGCAATTTCCGGACGGCTTTTCGATTTGAAATTCCTATCTTTCGACATTGTTTCAGCCCTGTGTTCGAAGACTACCTGACATATCTGCTCGCCGAGAAGCGCTACTCGCCGCTGACGGTCCGCGCCTATGGCGACGACATTCGGCAGTTCGCGCTTTTCTGCCTACGCGCAGGCGATCCGGAAGCCGGTTCTGCCGGGGATTCCGGCAGTGAGGGCGCGGCGGAGACTTCCTCGTCCGGAGCCCAGCTCGTCGGTCCGTTGCCCGAAGGGTTCGATCCGGCTCGGGCGAGGGGCGACGATCTGAGGGCTTGGATCATGTATCTGACCGGAGAGAAAAAGCTGTCGGCCCGCAGCGTGAATCGTAAGATCTCGTCCGTCAAGTCGTTCTATCGCTTTCTTCGCAAGCGCAAGATCGTCGACAGAGACTTGTTCGCCCGCATTACGGCGCTGAAAACGCCGAGCAGGCTACCTTCCTTCGTCGAGGAAAGTCGGATGAATAGTCTGGTCGACGAGCTGCTGGATCCGTCGGACGACTTTCTGGCGCAGCGCGACGCGCTCGTGATTTTGCTGCTCTATGCCACTGGCATACGTCTTGCGGAATTGCTGTCTTTGCGGACCGATAATTTCTCGGACGATTTCAATATGCTGAAAGTCATTGGGAAAGGGGGTAAGGAGCGGGTCGTTCCGGTGATTGAGCCGGTGGCAGCGCTCGTGCGGCGGCATTTAGAGCTGATTCGTGCGGAGAATATTTGCGAATCCGGGAATAATTGCCTATTTTTAACTCGTGACGGCAAGCCTATGAGCCGCACCGAGGTCTACCGCGTCGTGCACGGCGTGCTGCACGAGGCCGGAGTGCAGGGCAAGAGCAGTCCGCACGTGCTGAGACATACGTTCGCGACGCATCTGCTGAACCGGGGGGCCGATATCCGCATGATTCAGGAACTGTTGGGCCATGCGAGTCTCGAGGCGACGCAGATTTATACGCACAACAGCATCGAGGTGCTCAAACAGGCGTACAAACAGGCCCACCCGAGGGCCAAAAAGAGATAAGGAGGAAAAGCTATGAACGTGAAGATTCAATCCGTAAAGTTCGACGCCGACAAGCGGCTGGTCGATTTCATTCAGGCCAAGATGGACAAGATGGACCGTTTCGTCGAGCATGCGATCGGGGCTCAGGTTACGCTGCGCATCGACAAGGACGACGAGCAGGGCAACAAGGTGGCGATTGTCAAGATCGACGTGGCGGGGGACGAGTTGCTGGCCGAGCGCCGCTGCAAGACGTTCGAGGAGGCGATCGACCTGTGCCTGGACGCGATCAAGAAGCAGATCGACAAGTATAAGGAAAAGCGCCGGTAAAGCGGCGTGCGAATAAGGGAATGCCGTTCTCCTCGTCGGGAGAACGGCATTTTTCGTGCGGATTCCTTCCGGCCGGCATACTATGTTTGGACTTTTCGACATGCGACAGCCGGCCGTATCGCGCGGGGTGTCCTGGAGATTTGGAGATTTTTCCTGTCGTTCGATCCCGTTTGCGCCGCTATCCGCAGCCGGGATCCCGAAGCCTTTTCGGATGGAAGCGCTGCGCCGGACAGCGGACTTTTTCCGAGGACTCCCTGAAGGCGAGGGAAACAGGGTGAAGAATATATGGTCCGGTTCCGAGGTGAAAAACGACGGACCGGTTGGTTCTCGACGATATTTTCGCTATTTTTATGGCAGTGCGAAAAAACGTGGCGGTTCCCGAAGCAGAACGAGGGACTCCGATTGCCGCGAGGCGGTCCGTTCCGCTCGGATGCGACGTTATGGCGTTTTTCGCACGAACCGGCGACCGAACTGACCCGAACCGAATATGACGACTTTCCGACATGCATTGATTTTTATCCCGGCGGCGCTGTTGCTGACCGGGGCCAAACCCGCCGACTCGCTGCGGGCGACTTTCGCCGATCCCGGCGCCGAATACCGTCCGGCGCCTTTCTGGCATCTGAACGGACGGTTGAGCTCTGACGAGATCGTCCGGCAGCTCGAGGATGCGAAAAATCTGGCCGGTTTCGGCGGCGTGACCGTGCTGCCCGTTTCGCCCGGAGCGCAGCATCCGACCGGTAAGCCCTGCCCGGGCATGGAGCCGGCTTATCTGAGCCGGGAGTACTTCGACCGGTACGAGGAGATGCTCCGGACCTCGGAGAGGCTCGGACAGAAGCTGATCGTGTACGACGACATCGATTTCCCGAGCGGTACGGCCGGCGGCCGGCTGTTGCGGGAATATCCCCGGTATACGCGCAAATTGCTCGAAATGCAGGAGTTCGAAGTATGCGGCCCGGCCCGTTTCGAGCATCCGCTGGCCGTCTCCGACACGTTGCGTTGCATGGCCGTTTCGGCCATGGAGACCGCCTCGCGTCGGATCGTCGATCTGGGCGCCGCCGTCCGTCGGGATACGCTGGCGTGGGACGTTCCGGACGGAGTGTGGAAAATCATGTTTTTCAATTGCCGGTACGCGGTCCATCCGCTGGTCGACTACATGGAGCCGGAGGCCGTCGAGCGCTGCATTTCGATGACTTACGACGAGTATGCGAAGCGTTTCGGACGCTATTTCGGCGGCGTGGTCAACAAAGTGTTTTTCGACGATGTGGGCTACGTGTCGATGGAGAGGACGTGGACGCCCGCGATTACCGGGCTGTTCGAGAGCCGGTATGGCCGCCCGGCCGCGCTCTACTATCCGGCGCTGTTCTACGACATCGGGCCGGAAACGGCCGCTGCCCGCGTGGCGTTCTACGATCTGAGGGCGGAACTGATGGCCGAGGGCTATCCCCGGCAGGTCGCGCAGTGGTGCGCCTCGCACGGCCTGAGCAGCATCGGGCATCCGCCGGGCAACTATTGCACGAATCCGACCGATATGCACGGCGATATCCTGAAATTCTACCGGCATACGCAGATTCCGCTGACGGACTATATCTTCTATTACGGGCACGGCCGCGACGGCTTCAAGCAGGTCGGCTCGGCGGCCGACCTGTACGACCGGCCGCTGGTCGGGGCGGAGCTGTGCGGAGCTTTCGACGCTGCGATGGACTCGCTGATGCTCTACCGCGTGACGCTCGACCTACTCGCGCGTGGCGTCAACTATCTGGTGCCGCACGGGATGTGGTACGACCCCGCGCCGGAGCATGTGCGGATACCGCCTCTGATTTCGCCCTACAATCCGACGCTGGCTCCGGCGCTGAAGCGATACAGCGATTTCGCCGCGCGCTCGTGCGCGATGTTGCAGGGCGGACGGCGCGTGGCCGATGTCGCGGTACTTTACCCGATTGCGGCGGCTCAGGCCGGGTTCCGCTTCGGCAGCGGGGACGAGTGGGGCGAGAGCGCGCCTCCGGAGCTGGACTACCAAAGGATAGGCGCTTTGCTGACCACCGTGTTGCACCGGGACTATACGCTGGTGCATCCCGAAATGCTGACCGACGGTCGCGTGCGGCCCGACGGCCGGACGATGCTGCTCGACAACCGGGTGAACCGCCAGCGGTACGACGTGCTGATCCTGCCCGGCGGGAAGGTTTTCTCCGCCGAGGCGCTCGGCCGTGTCCGCGAATTCTACGAGCGGGGCGGCAGGGTGATCGCCACGAGCTGTCTGCCCGAGCGTTCGGCCGAGTTCGGCATGGACGACGCGCTTCGCAGTGAGGTCGAGGCTCTTTTCGGTTCTCCGTCCGAGCGGCGGGCGGGAACGGTTCGCCGCAACGGGGCCGGGGGAGCGGCCGTCTTCGTGCCTGAGCCCGACGCCCGATCGCTGGAACGAGCCTTTACCGCTCTGGAGGCCGATCCGGATGTCGTGATCGCCGATACGGTGCGGCACACCAACTCGGGAACCTCGTTCGGCTACCTGACGAAAATGGTCGCCTCGGAGCAGGAGGCTCCCGCCACCGATCCGACCGGCGGAAACGGAGCCTCTTTCTGCTATATCCACAAGCAGAAAGACGGACGGGATATTTACTTCTTTACGAACTCGTCGAACGATTCGATCTCGACGCCGGTTTCGCTGCGCGGCAGGCTGAAGCTGCAGCGGTGGGACCCGTTCACGGGCGAGACGGCCGGGTTCGCCTCGCGCAAAGAGCGCCGCAGCGGCGGGACCTATACGCGTTTCGAGCTCGATCTGCCTCCCGTGTCGGGCGTTTTCGTCGTGGGCGAGCGCCGCGAATAAGGAGCGGGATCCGCCCCTGCCGGGATTCCCGTGCAGGCGTCGGCACGGAGAATCGCCCCGCGCCGGGCCGGATGCCGATGCCCCGGCAGACGGCCGTCGGTACGGTCGGGCGTGTTTCGGAATTGCGGGCGGACCGTTCCGGATTTCCGATTACTTAACGCCCCGCGGGACGTAATCCGAACTATTTGCGTAACTTTGCCGCGATTAAGAGAGAGATTTATGGTTAAGAAAGAGAAAAAGTCCCCGAGGGGGGACAAGCGGCGGAAAGACGCCCCGGCTCTGATCGCGGAGCTGTTCCGCTCGCTGCCGGATAAGCGTTATTCGGTAAAGAGCCTGATGGCGGCGGTCGGCGCGACAACCCGGGACGAGAAGGAACGGGTGCGCGGAATCGTCCGCGATCTGGCGACGGAGGGCGTGATCGAGCAGGTTTCGGAAGGAAAGTATCGGCTGAGCCACTCCGAGCGGGAGACGGTCGAGGGAACGGTCGACATGACCTCTTCGGGCGCGCTGTACGTGATCGTGGAGGGCATGGACAAGGATATTTACGTGAATGCCTCGCGGACGAGCCATGCGTTGCACGGCGACCGGGTGCGCGTGGCTATCACTCGCAAGGGCCGTACCGGCAATCCCGAGGGCGAGGTCGTCGAGATCGTCGAGCGGTCGAAGAAGAACTACGTCGGCGTCGTCGAGATGTCCGAGGGCGACGCCTTCGCGTTCGTTCGCGTCGACAGCCGCAAGATGGCGACGGATATTTTCGTACCGGCGCGCGCCCTGCATGGCGCGAAAGGCGGCGAAAAGGTGCTCGTGAAGATTACGGGCTGGCCCGATACGATGCGCAGCCCCGAAGGGGAGGTCGTCGACGTGTTCGGCGCGCCGGGCGACAACAACGCCGAGATGCATGCGATTCTCGCCGAATTCGATCTGCCGTACGGCTATCCCGAGGAGGTCGAGAAAGAGGCGGAGAAAATTCCCGAAACGATCACCGACAAGGAGATCGCCGCACGACGCGACATGCGCGGCGTGGCGACGTTCACGATCGATCCGGCCGATGCGAAGGATTTCGACGACGCGCTGTCGATCCGCCGGCTGGAGAACGGGAACTACGAGGTCGGCGTGCATATCGCCGACGTAACGCACTACGTGCATCCGGGCGATCTGGTCGATACCGAGGGGCAGAACCGGGCCACGTCGGTCTATTTGGTCGACCGGACGATTCCGATGCTGCCGGAGCGGCTGTCGAACGGGCTCTGCTCGCTGCGGCCTCACGAGGAGAAGCTGTGCTTCTCGGCCGTGTTCGAGCTCGACGAGCAGGCGCAGGTGCTCGGGGAGTGGTTCGGCCGCACGGTGATCTATTCCGATCGCCGCTTCACGTATCAGGAGGCTCAGGAGGTGATCGAGACCGGCCGGGGCGACTTCGCCGACGAGATACTGAAGCTGAACGGGCTGGCCCAGACGCTGCGCAAGGAGCGTTTCCGCAACGGATCGATCAGCTTCGAGCGCGAGGAGGCCAAGTTCGACCTGGACGAGAACGGCAAGCCGCTGCGAGTCTATTTCAAGGAGATGAAGGAGTCGAACCAGCTGATCGAGGAGTTCATGCTGCTGGCCAACCGCAGGGTAGCCGAATTCGTCGGCCGTAAGCGCAAGGGCGCGCAAAACGCCGAGCGGACGTTCGTCTACCGCGTGCACGACAAGCCCAATTCCGACAAAATGGCCCAGTTCCGCAGCTTCGTGCTCCGTTTCGGCTACCAGATGAAGGCCGAGGGGAACAAGGCCGTGGCGAAAGAGATCAACCGGCTGATGAAGAAAATTCACGGTAAGAAGGAGGAGAACATCATATCGACGCTGGCGATCCGCTCGATGGCCAAGGCGACCTATACGACCGACAACATCGGCCATTACGGGCTGGCGTTCGACTACTACACCCATTTCACGTCGCCGATCCGCCGTTATCCCGACATGATGGTGCACCGGCTGCTGGCTCACTATCTGGCAGGCGGCAAGTCGGAGGACAAGGAGTACTACGAGCGGCTGTGCGAGCACTGTTCGGCGATGGAGGTCCGCGCGGCGGACGCCGAGCGCGCGTCGATCAAGTACAAGATGGTCGAGTTCATGCTCGACAAGCTCAACGAGGAGTTCGACGGCCATATTTCGGGCATCACCGAGTGGGGCATCTATGTCGAGCTGGAGGATACCAAGATCGAGGGCATGGTGGCGCTCCGCGACATGACCGACGATTTCTATCTGTTCGACGAGGAGAACTACTCGGTCAAGGGGCGCGAGCACGGGCGCACGTTCACGCTCGGCGACGAGGTGCGCATCCGTGTCGTGCGGGCCGACTTGCAGCGCAAGCAGCTCGATTTCGATCTGGTCGCTTCGTACGACTTCGATACGAAAGAGGCGACGCTGGTCGAGTAGCGCCCGGGCGGAGCCCGTCCGGCGAATGAAAAGAGGGCGTGTCAGAACTAAAATGACCGCTCTCTCCAAAGTTACAGATTGTAACTACAAGATATGAAAGAGTCGTATCAAGTTCTGTTTTGAGTAATGATACGACTCTTCTTTTCCCCTTTAGGAATGTTCAAATTTCAAATCGAAAACCCATCTTGGCTAAAATTGAGTTTTGACACACCCTCTCGTTCCGGAGCCGTTCGTTCCGGCGCTCAGTGACGCCAGAAGCGGGAGGTGATGTCCGTCATTCGGAAGAGGGACCCGGCGGGGCGGGCGGCCGTTCCGGCGTTCGGAGAACGGTCGTCCGGGGAGCCGTGCCCGTCGGAACGGCTGCCGGTCCGGACGATCCGGTACAGCCGCTGGTTCGTCGTCCGGCAGTTCAGGCCGCCGAGCTTCTCCCGGTAGGGACCGAGCTTGACGTAGTCGAACGCGAGTGGATCGAACTCCGGCGGCAGCGCCGGCCGGCCCGAGTACCAGCCTGTGCGGATCGTGCCCCCGGTCGTGTGCGCGATGTGCCGCGCCAATGCGGCGACTTCGCCGGGCGCCGCGTCGCCGCCCATGAAGCAGACGCAGGTGATCTCGCGGCCGTACCGCTCCAGCAGCCGCTCCAGCGCGCCCGGGGTCAGTGCCTCTCCCTCGTCCCGTTGCAGATGGGGACTGTGACACCCGGGGCATCCGTTCGGGCAGCCCGACAGGTTCAGCGCGAGCGTCACCTCATCGGGAATTTCCTGAAAAACGATGTCGTATCCGGCGAATCTCAGCATGACGTCGGGGAGGTTTCGGCTGCGGCGGCTTCCGCCTCTGCGGCAGCATGGTTGTAATGGCGCGCGGCGGCCTCCTTCTGACGCGGCTTTGAGAAGTTGCTCACGCGCTTCAGGTAGCCGATCACGCGCGTCAGATAGTCCGCGTTGCGGCTGTGGCAGACGGGGCATTCCTTCAGGTAGCGCTTGTCGATGTGGCCGCAGTCGTTGCAGACGGTGTTCGGGATGTTGAACGTGAAATAGTTCGTCCCCTCGTGGGCAGCGACGCGCAGCAGCTGGCGGTACTGCGCTTTTGACAAGTGCTCGTCGAGATTCATGTGCAGGGCCGAGCCGCCGGTCAGGTGCTCGACGTAGCGCCGTCCGTGCAGCCGGAACTTGTCGAGCACGTTCAGGGACGGGTCCTCGACCGCGTAGAAGTAGCTGTTATAGCAGTCGCGCGGGACGACGTAGCCGTCCTCGCGGTCCCACTTGGCGTGCTTGACGCCCACGTTCTCGGCCGGGATCATCTCGCAGTTGAACAGCACGTCGGCCGTCCGGTACTGTTTGTTGTACTTCTCGACGATTCCGAGCACGTCCTGCACGAAGGCGGCGTACTGAGGGTTGTCGCTGATCTCGATGCCGAGGAACTCGGCCGCTTCGACGAGCCCGTTGACGCCGATGGTCAGGTACTGGCGGCCCATGGTGATGTATCCCGCGTCGAACAGCGGCAGCATGCCTTTCGACTGCAGGTGCTTCAGGTTCTCGTTATAGGCGAGCTGGAACTTGTGCATGCGGTCGACGACGTCTTCCAGAAATTCGGTGTAGGACTGTCCGTTGCGTACGGCGTACTGGATGCAGCGATTCAGATTGACCGTCAGTACGCTTTTCGACCCGGTCGATACGCCGCCCGCCCCGAGCGTGTAGCTGAAGCCGTTGTCCTGAATCTCGTTGCGCAGCCGGCAGCAGCTGCTCAGCGAGTCGGCATTGTCGCTCATGTAGGTGAAGAACGAGTGGCCCGCCGCGTACATCTCGGCCGTCAGTTCGCCGTATTCCTTGTCCTTTACGTCGCCGTTCTCGGACAGCAGGGCCAT
>CABUJP010000039.1:0-18236 GCA_902491835.1 uncultured Alistipes sp.
CAAGCCGTTCGTCGTGCATACCGAGCGCCAGAGCGTCCGCGTGCTGGGAACCTCGTTCAACGTGATGGCCTACGACGGGGATACGTTCAATACCGTCACGCTGCTGAGCGGGGCAGTGCGGCTCGACGTGCTCGGGGCCGACGGCTCGCTGCTGGAGTCGGTGCGGATGAAGCCTTTCGAGCAATGCCGCTTCGACACGCGCACCGGAGAGCTGACCGTAGCCCTGCTCTCGGACGAGGACAGGAACCGCACATGGACCGACGGCGTGTTCCGCTTCCGGGACGAGCCGCTGTCGATGATCGTCTCGCGACTGGAAAAATACTATGGAATCGGAATCTCGGTCGACGACTCGCTGGGCTCCGTCCGCTATACGGGCGCCTTCCCTCTGGAACAGAAGATCACGGAAGTGCTCGAAACCCTCAACTTCGAAAAAAGGTTCACGGTCGTACAGCATGGAAGCGACTTCGCGCTGGAAAGAAAGTGAACCGCCATAATCCCGAAACCGAAAACCTAAAACCACTTCGAGCCATGAAAACCAGCTGACCCGCCTAAAAAAAGCCGGAACAGGTAAGACCTGATCCGACTCCGTTTGTTTTTAATCCATTCATCCGATCCCCGTCCATTACCCCCTAAGTAGACGGAGCGGGTATCGGCGACCCTTTAAAAACGTACAAATTTATGAAAATTTTTTCACTGCATGCCATATTGTCCTGTTTTCTACTGTTGGCATTTAGCATTTTACAGGCATCGGCCCAGCAGGCCGCGCTGAACCGGCCGGTCACGGTAACCGTGCAGGACGGAACTTTCTCGGAAGCCGCCGGGCAAATCGAGCGGCAGACCGGGCTGATGTTTCTCTACAAGAGCGACGACATCGACCGGAATCGCAAAATCAGCCTGAACGTCCGTAACCGGCCGCTCTCGGAAGCGCTCGACCTGCTGCTCCGGGGAACCGGCCTGAGATACCAAATCTCCGACCGGCACATCACGATCGGACATGCTCCCGCACGTTCGTCCAAGCCGGTCACCGTGACAGGAAAGATCACCGACGCATCAGGCAATCCGATTATCGGCGCCAACGTATTCGTGCAAGGCACGACCAACGGCACCGCCACGGGAACGGACGGCAGCTTCCAGATCACGGCATCGCCGGAGGATATGCTGCAAGTCACCTACCTGGGCTATATTCCGCAACAGGTGGAAATCGGCAGCCGGACCCGGATCGACATCACGCTGGAAGAGGAATCCACCGAGTTGCAGGAAATGGTCGTCATCGGCTACGGCACGGCCAAGCGGGAAAGCCTGACGGGAGCCGTCGCGACGGTCCGCTCGGAGGATCTGACCGTCGCACCGGTCGCCAGTACGACCAACGCGCTGGCCGGACGACTGCCGGGCCTGATTACCAAACAGCAGAGCGGCCTGCCCGGAGCGGACGCCGCGACGCTCAGCATCCGGGGCTTCGATCCCCCGCTGGTGATCGTCGACGGCGTGGAAGGCGACTTCAACAACATCGACGCGAACGAGATCGAGTCGATCTCGGTGCTCAAAGACGCCTCGGCAGCGGTATACGGAGCCCGGGCCGGCAACGGCGTGATTCTGGTCACGACCAAGCGAGGCAAGGAAGGCAAGCCGACGATCACGCTGAACAGCACGGTCACGTTCCAGAACCCGACGAACCTGATGCGAATGACCTCGGCCGGGCAGTATACCGAGCTCGTGCGCGAGGCGCACATCCAGTCGGGCCAGCCGGCCGAAACGGCCCGGTTCTCCGAAGAGCAGATACAGAAGTATTACGCCGGCACCGATCCCGACTACCCGAGCACGGACTGGGTAGACTACCTGATGCGTAAAATGACGCCCCAGCACCAGCACAACCTGTCGTTGCAGGGCGGAACCGAGCAGATCAAGTACTACGGATTCTTCGGCTATCTGGATCAGGAGTCGATGATCCGACGCGGAGGCGGCAACTACCAGCGCTACAACATCCGCTCGAACATCGACGCGAAAATACTCAAGAACCTGAGCATGTCGGTCGACTTCTCGACGATCATCGAGAACCGCCGCTTCCCCTGGCGCGACGATCAGGGCGAGAACTCGGTCTGGAACGATATCTGGAACACCGAGCCGATCTATCCGAGCTCGCTTCCGGACCCGACAAAGATTCCGTATGCCAGTCCGAACGGCACGGGTGGGGCGCACATATCGAGCAACCGCAACCTGAGCGGCACGCGCGACACGGATAACCAGTCGATCCGGGCGTCCGGCTCGCTCAAGTACGACGTGACGGCCGTGCCGGGCCTGTCGGCCAAGGCGTTCGTAGCGCTCGACAAATGGTCCCAGGACTACAAGTTTTTCCAATACCTGCCCGACACTTATCTGTACAACTACGCATCGGACACTTACACGCTCCAGTCTCTCGCCCTCGAGAAGAAGCTGACGCAGCAGGCCAGCAAGGGGCAGCGGCTGACGGCCCAGTTCTCGCTGAACTACGAGCATACCTTCGCCGAGGACCACGACCTGAAGGCACTGCTGCTGTACGAGCTGATCAACTACGACGACAGCTGGATCACGGCACAGCGGACCGGCTTTGCGACGACCTCCATTCCGTATCTGTTCGCCGGAGGACTCCAGAACCAGTTCGCCGACGGCCGCGCGTCGGAAATGGGTCGCTCGAGCCTTATCGGCAGGGTCAACTACGCCTTCCGGTCGAAATACCTGCTCGAGGCGACGATCCGCTACGACGGATCGGCCAAGTTCGACAAGCACTCGCGCTGGGGCGTATTTCCGAGCGTATCGGCCGGCTGGAGAATCTCCGAGGAGCCTTTCGTCAAGGACAACACGAGCGTGATCGACAACCTGAAGCTGCGGGCCGGATTCAGCATGACCGGCTACGACGGCGTGGCCAACTTCAACTACCTGGCCGGTTACGTCTACGGAAGCTCGTATATCATCGGCTCGCAGGCTACGCAGGGACTCAACGCGACGGGGCTCGCCAATCCGGCGCTGTCGTGGGAGCAAATGAAGATATGGAACGTCGGACTCGACTTCGGGCTGTTCCGCAGCAAGCTCTACGGAGAGGCCGACGTGTTCTACCGCGTGAGGGACGGCATCCCGGGCAACCGCGCCGTCTCGCTGCCCGACACGTTCGGCGCGACGCTTCCGGTCGAGAACCTGAACAGCATCAATACGCGCGGATTCGAGCTGACGATCGGCTACAAGAGCTCGGTCGGCGACTTCCGCTACAACGTGTCGGCCAACGTCTCGTGGGCCCGCTCGAAATGGGGCTATTACGACGAGCCGGAGTATACCGATCCGGACGAAATCCGGCTTTACAAGAAAACGGGCAACTGGACCGACCGCAATTTCGGCTACCGCTCCGACGGACTGTTCACCTCGCAGGACGAGATCGACGCGCTGGACTATCGCTATCTGGACGGATCGGACAACTCGTTCCTGAAACCGGGCGACGTCCGGCTGCTGAACACCAACGGCGACGACGTGCTGAACTGGCGCGACCAGGTCGAGATCGGCAAGGGAACGATGCCGCACTGGATGGCCGGGCTGAACCTCGATCTCGCGTTCAAGGGCTTCGATCTGTCGGCCCTGTTCCAAGGCGCATTCGGGTTCAGTCAGGACGTCGTGCTGCGCCGCGCGCTGGTCTACCCCGAGATCATGTACCGGGAGCGCTGGACCTACGACAACAACGACCGCAACGCGATCGTTCCCCGTCAGGGCGGAGCCGCCTCGAACGACTGGGCGTCGGACTACCGTCTGGTCAACGCCTCCTACCTGAGGCTCAAGACGATGTCGATCGGGTATACCTTTCCCAAGCGGTGGATGAGCCGCGCCAAGATCGGCAACCTGAGAATCTACGTCGCCGGAACCAACCTGTTCACGATCAGCAAGCTGAACAAGTACAAGCTCGATCCCGAGGCGCCGAGCAGCATGGCGACCTGCTATTACCCGCTGATGCGCACGTTTACGATCGGCCTGAACATTTCCCTTTAATACCCGAACAGCCATGAAAAAAATCCATATCATCCTGATTTCGATGCTCTGCGGTCTGGGCTCCTGCACGAGCGTTCTGGACAAAGAGCCGCTGGATATCATCTCGGACGAAGTGCTGTGGAAAGACCCGGTACTGATCGACAACTACCTGCTGCAATGCTACGCCGACATGTGCTTCTTCAACGAGATGCCGTACGGCGCGACGCAGGACTGGTTCAACTGCATGTATGCGACCGGTTTCGCCGACGAGTCGACCAGCGCCTGGACCCAAACGCCCAAAAGCCACTGGATCAACATCAACGGCGGCGACTGGGACTGGTGGGGATATCCGGTCGTCCGCAAGCTGAACCTGTTCATCGAGAAAATGGAAACGGCGCCGATCGACGAGTCGGTCCGCTCGGCGCGCAAGGCCGAGGCCCGCTTTCTGAGGGCGTTCGCCTACTTCAACATGGTCAAGCGATACGGAGGCGTGCCGCTGATCCTCAAGGTGCAGCAACTCTCCGACCCGTACGAGGAGCTCTATCCCAAGCGCGCGACCGAGGAAGCCGTCTACCAGTTCATTCTCGACGAGATGAACGATATCATCGACAACCGGCTGCTCCCCGACACATACGGGGTGGCCGACCTGGGACGCCCGTCGCTCTATGCCGCCGCCGCATTGAAAAGCCGCGCCGCGATGTACGCAGGCAGCATAGCGAGCTGGGGGACGGTTCAGATCGACGGTCTAGTAGGTATCCCGGCCGACAAGAAGGAGCACTTCTGGCAGGAGTCGCTCAATGCGAGCAACCGCCTGCTGCACGGCAGCCCGTTCGCGCTTTACGAGAAATACCCCGACGACCGCTCGAAAAACTACCGGAACATCTTCCTCGACGAGAACAACTGCGAGGTGATCTTCTCCGAAATCTACGACGGCAAGTCGGGCAAGGGCCACTCGTGGGACATGTGGCAGAATCCGAGCGGATACAACGCATGGGCCGGCGGACAGCAGAACTGCGTCTATCTGGAGTTCGTCGAGTCGTATGAGAACGTCGACGGCTCGGACCCCACGATCGACCGCGAGAAAGTAGCCCAGTACTACACGTGGACGCTCGACGAGCTGTGGGGCAAGAAAGACCCGCGCTTCAAAGCCTCGATCTATACGCAAGGCACGCCATGGACGCATGAGGGAGCCTCCGTGACGCTCGACTACCACGTAGGCATTTTCGTCGACGGACAGTGGATCAACGACGGTTTCTACGAGGGCGTGCCGGCGCTGGGCTTCTGCGCGAACAACTGGCGTCCCACGCCGTTCGGCATTCTGAAATACCTCGACGAGTCGTCGGCCATGATCCCCGAGCGCTACTACTCGAAAACCGACTGGATCGTCTTCCGGCTCGGCGAAATCTACCTGAACTTCGCCGAAGCGGCATTCGAACTGAACAAGCCCGACTCGGCGCTGTGGGCCGTGAACAAGATCCGCGCCCGTGCCGGCATGCCCGAGCTGCAATCGATCACGCGCGAGCAGATCCGCCACGAACGCAAGATCGAACTGGCGTTCGAGGGCAACCGCTACTGGGACGTACGCCGCTGGCGGACAGCCGTGCAGGACCTCTCGCACGCTTGGCACGGCATGCGCTACAAGCTCGACTGGACCACGCAGAAGTACTACGTCGAGATCGTGGACAACATCTGCGGAACGCCCGATCCCTATTTCAACGAAATGCACTACTACTGGCCTATCGCACAAAGCCGAACCCAACAGAATCCGAACCTGCTGCCCAACAATCCGGGCTGGAGGTAACATTCACTCTCTCTCTTTTTTGCAGTCTGTTGCGGGCTGCCAATGCAGCCCGCAACAGTTTTTTTACTAACTTACATTCGCAAAACGCCATGAAAAATATCATACTCCCGATCTGTTGCGCCGCGGCGCTCTGCCTGGTTCCGGCTCTGCTGTCGGGCTGCAGTTCCGATCCGAAGGACGAACCCGCTCCCGAAGGGCCGCCGATCGACGTCCTGCCGGGCGAGGTGACGGTCGCCGCATACTATTTCCCGAACTGGGGTCCCGTCGCCACGTCGGAATGGGGAAGCCTGCAACGGGCCAAACCGATGTTCGACGGACACAAGCAGCCGAAAGTCCCGGCATGGGGCTACCGGAACGAGAATCGCCCCGAGGTGATGCAACAGAAAATCGACGCGGCGGCCGACCACGGTCTCGACGTCTTCATCTTCGACTGGTACTTCTACGACGAGGACCAGATGCCGGGCAACAAATACCTCAGCTCGGCGCTGGAGGAAGGCTTCCTGAAGGCTCCGAACAACGACCGGATGAAGTTCTCGCTGCTGTGGTGCAACCACGACCTGGGCGACATCGCCCGGGGCGCCGTGACTCCCGAGACGTTCGAGCGGCTGACCGACTACGTGATCGAGCACTACTTCAAGCACCCGTCGTACTGGCTCGTCGACGGATGCCCCTACTTTTCGATCTATGAGGTGAACACGTTCCTCGCCACGTTCGGAGGCGACTACGCCCGGGCCGGCGAGGCGATCGCCCGCTTCCGCGAGAAAGTCAAGGCAGCCGGCTTCCCCGACCTGCACCTCAACGGCGTGCTGTTCGGTCTGGGCGGCATTCTCAGTCAGGCCGTCGCCGCCCTCGGGCTCAACTCGACGACCTCGTACGTCTGGATTCATCACAACATCCTGCCCGACTTTCCGGCCACCCGCTACGAAAAGGCCGCGAGCCAGTACATGAGCTCCGTCCGCAGCGGAGGCGGAGCGAACGGACTCGAGAACGGAGCGGCCGGCATTCCGGTGCCTTATCATCTCAACATCAGCATGGGATGGGACTCGTCCCCCCGATGCGGCGACGTGACGCCCGGCGAGTGGCTCCGTCGGCGCGACTATCCGTTCGGCGCCGTGATCGTCGACAATACGCCCTATCTGTTCAAGAAATATCTGGCCGAGGCGAAGGCGTGGACCCTCGCCAAGCCCGAATCGGAGCGCATCGTCGTCATCAACTCGTGGAACGAATGGGGCGAGGGAAGCTACCTGGAGCCCGACACGGAAAATGGCATGGGCTATCTGGAGGCCGTGCGCGACGTATTCGGAGCCCGGCAAGCGGACCGAGCGGACGCAGACGAGAATAGAACCGCCAAAGACTAACCAAACCGAACCGCCATGAATAGAATTTTGCTGACGCTGGCCGCCGCCGCGGCCGTCCTGACAGGCTGCCGCTCGGAGCAGCCGGTAGCCGGAGACGACATCACGGTCGCCTGCTACTATTTCCCGAACTACCACACCGGAGATCCGCTCAACGAGCTCAACAAGGGCGAAGGCTGGAGCGAGTGGAAGCTCGTGCGCGAGGCGCAGCCGCGCTTCGAGGGGCACGACCAGCCCAAGGTTCCGCTGTGGGGCTATACCGACGAGAAGGACCCGGCCGTGATGGCCCGTAAGATCGAGGCCGCCGCGTCGCACGGCATCGACGTGATGCTTTTCGACTGGTATCGCTACGACAGCGTGCCGTTTCTGAACCGCTGCCTCGACGAAGGATTTCTGAAAGCCCCGAACGTGAACGACATCCGCTTCGGGCTGATGTGGGCCAACCATGACTGGGTCGAGATTCACCCGGCCACGCACGGCGAGCCCCAAAAGCTGCTCTATCCGGGCAAAGTGTCGCCCGAGGCGTTCGAGACGATCGGCGACGAGCTGGTGCGCGACTACTTCACGCGGCCGAACTACTGGCTGATCGACGGCAAGGCCTATTTCTCGGTCTACGACGTGCAGAAATTCGTCGAGAGCTTCGGCTCGCTCGAGGCCACGAAGGCGGCCATGGACCGGCTCCGCGAGAAAGCCGTCGCCGCCGGGCTGAAAGGCGTTCACTGGAATCTGGTCGTCTGGGGCAATCCGATCCTGCCGGTCGAAAAGGTGCCGGCCAATACGCTCGAGCTGCTGCGCGCGCTGGGCTTCGACTCGGCCACGTCCTACGTGTGGATACACCACAGCTGGCCCGCCGACACCTGTACGGCCTACAACTCGGTGCGCGACGCCTATATGGCCTACTGGGACAAGGCGAAAGCCGAGTACGGCGTACCCTACTACCCGAACGTAACGATGGGCTGGGACCCCTCGCCGCGCACGAACCAGCAGAAAGACTGGAACCCGGCCTACGGCTACCCCTACTCGGGCATTCTGTGCGACAACACGCCGGAGAATTTCCGGGCCGCGCTGCAAATGACCAAGGACCGCCTGCTGGCCGACCCCGACGGTCCGCGTATTTTGAACATCAACTGCTGGAACGAATGGACCGAGGGAAGCTATCTGGAGCCCGACTCGGTACACGGCATGAAGTATCTGGAGGCGGTCCGGGACGTATTCGCCGGTACGGAGCCCTGATTCTTCCCGAAACACAACGTGCAAAACGCGCTGTCCGGCGGCTTTTCGGCCGTCGGCCAGCGTTATCTCATTCGGTCGGGATTCGGCTTCCTACACAGGAAAGCCCTGTTAGGGAAGCATATTCCCGCCCGAAACGAAAAAATCCCTGCAAGTTGCTACTTGCAGGGATTGTCGTTCTTTCTCAGTACTTCAGCGGAAAGAGAGGGATTCGAACCCCCGGAGCCTCTCAGCTCAACGGTTTTCAAGACCGCCGCAATCGACCACTCTGCCATCTTTCCGGGCGTAAAAGTATAACGGAATTTTCACTTTTCCAATTTTCGTCCCGATTCCCCTTCCGCACAGCGAGGCCGCGAAGAGGCAGCGGACGAAACGAATCGGGCCGCCTTATCCTCTGAAAGTTTATTTTTTTGATATAAAACATTTTTCATATATTTGTAAAGAGTCGCAGGAATTACTATCCTTTAAAACTATACTATCATGAACAAAACTCAACTCATTGACGCAATCGCGAAGAAAGCCTCGATCACCAAGGTGGATGCCAAGAAGGCACTGGACGCTTTCATCAACGTAACCGGAGAAGCGTTGAAAGCCGGCGACAAAATCGCGCTGATCGGATTCGGATCGTTTGCCGTGGCCAAGAAGCCGGGCCGCACCGGACGTAATCCGCGCACGGGCGCCTCGATCAAGATCGCAGCGAAGAATGTCGTGAAGTTCAAGGCCGGAGCCGAACTGAACGCATTGGTAAAATAGCTCCCTGACCGGGACGAAAACCCATTGCGAAAGAGTGCGGAACCGGCTAACGGTTCGATAAAGGCGGCCGTGAAAGGATATCCCTTTTACGGCTGCTTTCTTTTGACAAGCCGAAGAAGCGAAACCGACCGGACGGAAGCCGAAGAGATTCCGACACGCCGAAACCGGAACACCGCGCCCGGAGCGCTGCGCCATACCATGCGAATACCCGACCGCAACCCGGCAGCCGCCCCGGGCCGGAAGCGTGTCGCCCCCCAAGCCGGCTCAATCCGGTCGAGCCGAAACGCGACCTCGGCCCGGGCCGCGCTTTAAATTTGCCCGTTTCGGAAAAATGGGACATCTTTGCAACCGGAAACCTCGCGAAGCCATGGCCAAGAAAAAAATCGTACTGCTGATCGTCGGGCTGCTGGCCGTCGACCAGATCGTCAAAATATGGATCAAGACCCATTTCGCGCTCGACGAGAGCGTGACCGTTTTCCCGAACTGGTTCTTCATCCGGTTCATAGAAAATCCGGGGGCCGCGTTCGGGTTCGAGCTCGGCGGCAGCTACGGCAAACTGATTCTCAGCGTATTCCGGCTCGTAGCCATCGGCGCGCTCGGCTACTACATCCACTACTTGCTTCGCAAAAAAGCTCCGACAGGCGTGCTGGTCGGTTTCTCGCTGATTTTCGCCGGCGCGCTCGGCAATGTGATCGACAGCGCGTTCTACGGCCTGCTTTTCTCGGAATCGACGTTCACCGCCCCGGCGACGTTCCTGCCCGAAGGAGGAGGCTATGCCGGATTTCTGCACGGGAGAGTGGTCGACATGCTGTTTTTCCCGCTGTTCCGGGGCACCTATCCGTCTTGGATACCGGGAATCGGCGGCGATTCGTTTCTGTTCTTCAGCCCGATTTTCAACTTGGCCGACAGCTACATCACCATCGGCGTGCTCTACATGCTGCTCTTCCAGCGGAAATTTTTCAAATAGCGGCAAAACCTTAGCGGACAAACAGAAACGTTCCTCATACGATCCACGAATTGGCAAAAATCAGTGATCGTTTGTTTTTTCCGGTATGTAGCCAGGTATACTTTGGCTACCTCAAAACCACTGAGACCATCGGGGCCCCTTTCACTTTCTTTCAAATCTGCCCAAGTGTCCGGGTCAGTGGAGTTATCGGTTTGGGCCAAATCACGAATTAGAGATTATTGAACCAATCCCTATCTATCACTATATTCTCACGCACTTCCGTTTTAATACCAAGACCTAGTTCTTTCAAGTGAAAGCACAGCTGTTCTCCATCGACCAAATCGATAGCGGGAGCCCCGTCTCTTGTCGCCTCCTTCACCGCATCCCTCGTAAAAGTTCCGGTAGTAATAAATAATCCTTTATCGGCTCTTCCCTGCATGGCCCCCCGAAAATCCCGAATCTGATTTGGCGCGACAGAATTCGCATATTTTTTACATTGAAACACTATACGGAAGCTGAGAAACCTATTGAGGCGAAAAATACCTGTACCGTCAATTCCTCCATCTCCCGTTCTCCCCGTAACTTTCACTTGAATGAATCCGCTTTCGCGTAGAATTCTTTGAGCCAAACGTTCGAAAGCTTCGCTCGGAATCGTCAATAACTTTTCACGTAATTTATCTTTCCAAGAAGATATTTCTTCATTTTCATGATTCTCCTCTATTTCCCGAATTTCGTTCTCATGTCTTGCTCTAAGAACGGCTTCGCTTTTTCGATCGACCAATGCAGAGGTAATTCTTTCCGCATCGGCGTTAGGAGTAATTAATGTCCATACACCTCTGGACGAATTCTCGATATAACCGGCAAGCTTCAATCTCGTTCTGGCCCACGCCAAACGATAATCGACTTTACTCCTACTATCGTTTTCGTGCGGTATATTAAGAATATCGTCAGAAAGATTCATGATCCGATATACCTCTTCATTTATCTCTTCAATGTGGCCCGACCCTCCTAAATTAATTATTGCCCGAATAGTCGGATTATAAAAGGCTCTGACGGACGGGACATTAGCATGGTTAGTCATTTTATTCAGATCAAATGATTAAAAATACTCTTAAAAGTACTAAAATATTTAATAAATTACAAGGCGGACGGGCTCCCGTTGCCCGTCCGCCCGCAAGCGAGAAGATTCCTGATTAATTCGGAATCGGACCGTCCTATCAGTTGACCGACGGCAGGAACGAATAGTTCTCGGAGTACTCCATCATCTGGCCCGGATAGTCGTCCGCGTACTCGATCAGCACGTCGACGATCTCGCCGTTCTCCATGACGGGCTTGTAGACCGGATTGAGGAAGCCGGCATAAGGTTCCAGCTTCAGCTTCGCATAGCGGTCGAGCACCTCCTTATGGAGCGCGGGATCGACCTGCACGCCGTAAGTCTCGACGAGCGCCTGACCCGCCGCGAAATCGCCCGTACTCTTGATGCGCTGAATCTCGCGGAGCAGGTCGCCGAACAGCGTCCGCAGCTTCTCGTAGTCGTTGACGACGATATACGTCTTGCCGTCCTTGACCACTTTCTCGATCACGTTGTCGGCGCGGCCCTTCTCGTAGCACCACTCGGCGATCAGCTTGCGGTTGCGCATGTGCGCCTCCTCGACCGTCTTGCCGGGCTGGATGCGCGTGAGCTGCGTCATCATGCCGTTCATAATGTACTGGGCATACTCGGCCTTGGCCACGTCGAACGACGGCACGAGCCCCAGCTCGACCAGCTTCGGATCGCCCAGATAATAGAGCGCGAACAGGTCGGCGCGAGCCTCCTCGAGCGTGGACGAGTAGTTCTTCAGTTCGTCGCCCTTGACGCCCGGAGCCAGCTTGCCCGACGCGTGGCCGAGGCACTCGTGCAGATCGGTGTGCAGATTGTCGCCCAGCGACCCGTATTTTTTCCGCAATTCGATGATCGACGGATCGAGGATGAACTCTTCGGCGAACCCGTTCCCCTTGGCCGCCTCGTCATAGGCATCCGTGATATTCTGAATCGTCACCGACTTCGAACCGTGATCGCGGCGGATCCAGTCGGCATTGGGCAGGTTGATACCGATCGGCGTCGAGGGATAGCAGTCGCCTCCCAGAACGGCCGCCGTGATTACCTTGGCCGAAACGCCCTTCACTCGCTCCTTGCGGTACTGAGGATCGATCGGAGAATGGTCCTCGAACCACTGCGCCTCCTCGCTGATCGTCTGCGTCCGGCGCGTGGCCTCCTCGTCGCGGAAATTGACCATGCCTTCCCACGCTCCCCGATAGCCGAGCGGGTCGCCGTAGTTCTCGGTGAAGCCGTTGACGAAGTCGACCTTCGACACGGTATCCTCGACCCAGCGGATGTTGAAGGCGTCGAACTGCCTCAGATCGCCGCTGCGGTAATAGTCGATCAGCGCAAGAATCGTCTGCTTCTGCGGCTCTCGGGCCACCTCGGCGGCCTTGCCGAGCCAATAGACGATTTTCTCGATCGCGGGCGAGTACATGCCGCCCACCTTCCATACCCGCTCGACGATCCGTCCGTCGGGCTCCTTGACCAGCTTGCTGTTCAGGCCCCACGAAACAGGCGTCGTGTCGTGCGGGTTCATCCGCTCGGCATAGAACCGCTCGACCTCTTTCTGCGTAACTCCTTCGTAGTAGTTGTTGGCCGACGTGACGATCAGGTCCTCGCCCTCGGTCTGGTTAACCCGCTTGGGCATTACGGCAGGATCGAAAATCACCGGCTTGATCTCGGCCACGACCTCCTCGACCGAGCCGAAGTCAGCGGGGAAATTCTCGGCGGGAGTCGCGGCGATCAGCTCGTCGAAATAAGCCTCCGAAAACTCGGGATGAAACTTGTCGGTCGAATAGTGATGGTGAATGCCGTTGGCGAACCACACTTTCTTGAGGTACTTCTCGAATTGCCTGAACGACTCGCTCGTCCGGTCGCCCGTGTATCCCCGGTAAATCGCCTCGAGCGTGCGGCGTATGCGCAGATTGTACCGACCGTTCTGGTCGAACAGGATGTCGCGGCCCGACAGGGCGGCCTGGCTCAGGTAGTATACCAGCTTCTTCTCGTCCAAAGAAAGCGTGTCGAAGCCCGGAACGCGGTATTTGAGCACCTTGATATCGTCGAAGCGGTCGGCTATCCAGTCGAACTTCTCCTCGCCGGCCTGTTTCTGACGGCAGGAGTACATACCCGTAGCGAGTGTTGCCATAAGCGCAATCGTAAAAATTTTCTTCATACAGTTACATGATTATGTTCTGTACAAAGTTACGACCTTTTCCGGAAAAAAGCTTCGTATATTATAATCTAATTTCTACCTTTGCCGTGTCAAAAAAAACGCCAAAGGCGTACATAAGCCCCGATGAAAGTTTTTACGAAAAACGCGGAACTGTCGCGCGAAATGGCTCGCGGAGCCGGGCGGACAGGCCTCGTCCCGACGATGGGGGCCCTGCACGAGGGGCATCTCTCGCTGGTGGAAAAATGCCGCGCGGAGTGCGACCGCGCGGTCGTCAGCGTCTTCGTCAATCCGACGCAGTTCAACGACCCGAACGACCTGAAAAACTATCCCCGCACCGAGGAAGCCGATCTGGCGCTGCTCGAGAAAGCCGGGGTCGATTACGTCCTGATGCCTTCGGTCGAAGACATTTACCCTCAGAAAGACACCCGCGTGTTCGATCTGGGCACGACGGACAAGACGATGGAGGGAGCCCACCGCCCGGGCCATTTCAACGGAGTGGCCCAGATCGTCAGTCGGCTGTTCGACATCGTCCGGCCCGAACGAGCCTATTTCGGAGAGAAGGACTTCCAGCAAATCGCCGTGATCCGCGAGATGGTCCGTCGCTATGGCTACCCTGTGCAGATCGTCGCGTGCCCGATCGTTCGCGGTGCGGACGGACTGGCTCTCAGCTCGCGCAATGCGCTGCTCACCCCCGCCCACCGCGCGGCCGCGCCGACGATCTACGGCGCGCTGAGCGAAAACGCGGCCGCCGCGCGCACGATGAGCGTGGAGGAGTTCCGCCGCCGGGTCGTCGAGCGCATCGACGCGACGAAGCTGCTGAAGACGGAATATCTTTCGGTCGTCCACGCAGAGACGCTCGAGGAGATCGACGCGTGGAGCGACTCGTTCCCGATGCGCTGCTGCATTGCCGTGCAGGCGGGCGACGTCCGCCTGATCGACAACATCGCCATCGCTTAGCCCCTTGCTCTACGGAACGCCGGACCGGACGAAAGCGCCGTTTTTGAGTATTCGGATATATTTATATAAATTTGCCTCCCGTAAACGGCGTTCCGTCCGTAGCATACTCGCAGCGAACGGTAAATCAATCGACGACAAAGTCATGAACATGCAAGTAGAGGTACTCAAGTCCAAGATACACCGGGTGACCATCACGCAGGCCAACCTGAGCTACGTGGGCAGCATCACGGTCGACGAGGACCTGCTCGACGCGGCCCACCTGATCGCCGGCGAAAAGGTGCAGATCGTCAACGTCAACAACGGCGAGCGACTGGAGACTTATATAATCAAGGGAGAGCGCGGCAGCGGCGCCGTCTGTCTGAATGGACCGGCGGCCCGCAAGTGCGTCGTGGGCGACGTGGTGATCATCATTTCCTATGCGCGCATGGATTTCGAGGAAGCCAAAAGCTTCACGCCATGGGTGGTTTTTCCCGACACGGACACGAACCGGCTGATCCGATAGAATCCGCCGGTCAACGGTATGCGAGCGCAACGGCTAACGAAATCCGTTGCGCTCGCCTCATTCGGCCCATTCGCATCGAACATCGCTGGACGCTTCTTCCGTCGGCTTTTGACCGCAGGGCCCGACTTTGTCCGCTTTTTTCCGGATCGGCCGGACGCAAACCCGCAAAGTCCGATATATTGTTATGGCAGAAACACCAAAGAAACACGGCAGAAGCAACCGGGAGATCCATTCGGAGAAAAATAAAGCTATGCGAACAAAAAGGCGGGACAGGCTTTCACCTGTCCCGCTTTCCTGTTCCGGAGCCAAAAGTGGGACTCGAACCCACGACCTTTTCGTTACGAATGAAATGCTCTACCGACTGAGCTATTTTGGCAACGTGCGCATCCTCGCGGAATTGCGAGTGCAAATTTGGGAAAAATTTCCCGAATTTCCGGCAAAAACTTTCATTTTTTTTCGCCGAGCCACATACGAAGTTCACATATCACTAATTATCAGTCACATAAATAACAGCATGCAAGCCATGACCGACGACCCGAAAAAGCAAAGGCCGAAACACCGCCAACCCTTTCTCGGATCCGAGCGGACATCCCCGGCCATGCCATATGAGAAAGATTCTTCGTACAAAGGCTGCCCATCAAAGCCAAGCAGGCCGCGGACAGCCTTCGCCGCTACTCGCCAAGAAGGCTCTGCAACAGCTCGGGCTCGTCGGTCGTAATGTAATCGACTCCTTTCCCGATCAGGTATTTCATCGTCTCCGCGTCGTCGACGGTCCAGACATTGATTTCGAGGCCCAGTTCCCTCGCCTCGTCGAACCACTCCTCATGGGCTCGCATCGTGCCGATATGATAGTCGAGCCCGGTATATCCCCGCTCGGCAAGCTCCCGAGGCGACAAGTCGCCGCCCAGATAAGCCACTTTGATTCCCTTGGGGCCGTTCGCTATCAACTGCTCGCAAATATTCTTCGAAAACGAGATGTACTCGACCCGCTTGTTCATCCCCGCGCGGCGAACGGCGTCCAGCGCGGCGCGAACGGCCGCATCCTCTTTCTGCTTGGTCTGATGGGGCTTGATCTCGATGATCGGCTTGGTGCCTTTCTGCTTCCGCGCGACGGTTAGAAAGGCGTCGAACGTCGGCAGGGATTCGCCGTTGGACAGCTTGACGTCCTTGAGTTCGGCATAGGCGCTCGCATCCACCCGCTTACCGGCGATCGCATCGTCATGATGCAGCACGAGCACGCCGTCGGTCGTCAGAATCAGGTCGGTCTCCGATCCCCGGCACCCGATCCCGATTGCCTTCTCGAGCGATGCGATGGAATTCTGCGCCGAGCCCTCGGTCTTCCAGTATCCGCGATGAGCCACGACCTGCGTCCGGGGCTTCGCCGACAGAGAGGCTGCCGAGCACAGGACGACCGCAGCCAAAACGATTTTTCCGATTTTCATTGTCATTATGCTTTAATTAAGTTACATTTTCCATGAAAGGCTTGCACATGCGTCCGCTCCCGCTGCGAATGCGCCCGCAAAGATAGCGAACAGGAGCCGACGCTGCAAATAAGCTTCCGCTCCTCAAAAACGGAAACCCCGCCCGAACGGCAAGGCGAATCCGACCTGCCCGGCGTCCCGATCGGTCAGTCGATATGCAGGTGATGCTCGTACAACAGCGACAAATCCTCCGGCCGGATGCGGAAACCGGTACCGTGATCGTGCGGCTTGCCCTTCATCTTGCCGGTCTTGTACGACCCGATCCGGATATCGATCATCAGCCGGCCCCGGTCGATCAGCTTCAGCAGGTTCTCGAGCGAGGGATCGAGGTAGATATCGGCCTGGGTATAATGAAAATACTCGGCGCCGTCGCGCATATCCGAGTCGGCATACACGAAGAACAGCGCCTTGAGCTTCGTCAGCAGACACTGCTCCAGATCGTGGTAGGTCCAATAGACGCTCGAATCGATCACCTCCATCTCCGGAAGCGAGCTGACCTCGAGGACGATCTTCTTACCTTTCGTGTCATTGACGATCCGGAAGCCGTAGGCATTGCGGTAGGTATTGAACTTGCCGGCGAAAACCGACGTATGGAGCTTTCGCATTCCGGGATATCCCTCGTATTCCTCGCCGTACCGCTCGAGCAGAATCGTATTGACGCTACGGGGATGCGACGGGCTTTTGGTAAACAGCGAAAGGAACGTCGAGGTCTGCGTGCGCTTGCTGACCACTTCGAACCCGGCGAAATCGGGACCGATCTCGTTGTTTTCGGTAACTCCCAGGTAATCCTCGAAGGTCTTGCCTATCCCCGTGCTGTAGGGCCGTTTGCTCTTGACGAACCCCAGTTCCTTGATCTCACGGAATTTCTCGACAATCAAATTCTCATCCATCATAGTCGATAATTTTATTGATTAACAGTTTGATACGTTCCTTGTAGGGCAGTAGCGCCTCCTTTTCGTCGAGAAACAGGTTCTCGAACGGGTACTGAAAAGCATCGCATAGGACGGAGAGCTGCTTGAGCGTATATTTGTGGGGGAAACGCGGACTCTCGATATTGCCGACCAGTCCGGAGCTCCGCAGATCGAGCAGCTCGGCCACATAAGCCTGGCTTGCATTTTGTCCCTGCCTCAGTTCGCGAATGATATTGATAACCCGCAGCTGAAAATCGGTTTTCATAATGACATTGCACACATTCTGAAGGCAATATATGAATTTATCCCGTATTTGCCGCCCTCAATGTGAGAGTATTTGCTATATTTGCATTAAATTAATTCCATAATGTATCCAAGAACATACTCCTCCGAATGGGACTTCAAGAACGTGAATACCAAGGAGTACACGCACGGCTATCATAACTACCCGGCTATGATGATTCCGCAGATCGCCAGAAAGCTGCTCAACGAGTACCGCCCGGAAGGACACTTCGGGCTGCTGTTCGATCCCTACATGGGCTCGGGCACGTCGCTGGTGGAGGCATCCGTCCAAGGGATCGACTCGGTCGGAACCGACATCAACCCGCTGGCCTGCCTGATCGCCGAGGTGAAAACCACAAGATACGACGCAAGCCGGCTGAAAGAGTTCCTGCAGTTTCTGACCGAGCGTCTCGAAACGTACGATCCGCGGTCGCAGGGCGAATACCGTTACGACCACATTACCAAGGCCGACTATTGGTACAGCGCGGAAAACCTCGCCAAGCTACGGTTCCTGACCGACCTGATCGACGCGCACGCCGACCGCTCGTTCGTAAACTTTTTCCGTCTGGCTCTGTCGGAAGTGATCCGCGAATCCTCCTACACGCGCAACGGCGAGTTCAAGCGCTACCGGATAGCACCCTCGAAAATCAGCAAGTTCGACGTCGATCCTTTCAAGCTGTTCATCCGCAAGGTGCAACGCAACTTGGGAGGGCTTTCGGCCTACAGCACCGTCGCGCGTCCCGGCCGGACGGTCGTATCGAACTTCAATACGATCGACGG
>CABUJP010000040.1:0-18195 GCA_902491835.1 uncultured Alistipes sp.
CGCCCTTCGCCTCGATACAGAGCGTGGCGTGCGGCACGATCCGCAGACGCTCCTTGGGGATCAGCTTGCCCGTTTCGCGGCAGATCCCGTAGGTCTTGTTCTCGACTCGAACGAGCGCCGCCTCCAGATGCTGGATAAATTTCAATTGCCTTTGCGCCAGCCTTCCCGACTCCTCCTTGGACAGCGTAGCGGCCCCTTCCTCCAATACCTTGAACGTAGGAGAAGTGTCCTCTATGTCGTTGCTGGAAGTGTGCGTAATCGTGGAACGGAGCAAATCGTAGTCAGCCTTTGCCTTCGCCAGCTTCTCCAGTATGATCTGCTTGAACTCTTGGAGCTCCTCGTCAGAATACCGCGTTTTTTCATTCTCAGACATGGCCTTGCATTTTAGTGTTCGGTGATAAAAATAGCGCTATTTTATGAATAAACAAACTATTTCGCACGGCTCCGCGAATAATGCCGGACAGGCTATGCCTTTTCGACCGACAAGCCGACTTTCAGATCGTCGATCTCGACCTCCTGCGCCCCGGGCATTGCCGGCGCATCGGACATGGCGACCGAAACGGCCAGCGTCTGCGCAGCGATGTAGTCGCCGAACGACTCGACCGCCCCGGCAAGCGCCTCGTGGCGCCCGATCGTCACGCGGATCTTGTCCGTTACGTCGAAGCCGCTCTCCTTGCGAATGTTCTGGATGCGGTTCACCAATTCCCGTGCCACACCCTCGCGCCGCAGTTCCTCTGTCACAGTGATATCCATAGCGACGGTCAGTTTGCCTTCCGTAGCCACCAGCCATCCCGGCATATCCTCCGACGTAATGTCGAAATCGGCCGCGGTAGCCTCAACCCGTACGCCGTCGATGTCGGCCGTCCAGCGGTTCGTACGCTCTAGTCGAGCGATGTCGGCCTGCGAGAAAGCGGCGACCAAAGCCGAAATTTGCTTCATCTGCTTCCCGTAGCGGGGCCCCAGCGTCTTGAAGTTCGGCTTGATACGCTTGGTGATAACACCCGTCGTATCCTCGATGAACTCGAGTCGCTTGACGTTCACCTCGCTCAGGATCAGGTTCTCGACCGCCGCGATATGCTCCTTGAGCGCCGGGTCGAGCACCGGAACGACGATCCTCGACAGCGGCTGACGCACCTTGATACCCACCTTGCGCCTCAGGGCGAGCACCATCGACGAAACTTTCTGGGCCAGCGACATCTTCTCCTCCAGATCGGCATCGACCAGCGAGGGATCGCTCGACGGAAAGTCGCTCAGGTGAACCGACGCGTCGCCGTGACGACCGCTGACGGCATTCAGGTCCGTAAATATCCGGTCCGTAATGAACGGCGCGAACGGAGCGGCCAATTGCGCTACGGTCTCGAGGCAGGCGTACAGCGTCTGATAGGCCGCCAGCTTGTCGCGCGTCAGTCCGCCGCCCCAGAACCGCTTGCGGTTCAGCCGCACGTACCAGTTCGACAGGTTCTCGCAGACGAACTCCTGAATCGCGCGGGCGGCGGGAGTCGGATCGTAGGACTCGAGCGAATCGGTCACCGTGCGCACGAGCGTATGAAGCAGCGAAATGATCCACCGGTCGATCTCGGGACGCTCCGCCACGGGCACTTCGGGCTCCGCTCCGGTGAAGGAGTCGATGTTGGCATAAAGCGCGAAAAAGCTGTACGTATTGTAAAGCGTGCCGAAGAACTTGCGGCGCACCTCGTCCACGCCCTCGACGTCGAACTTGAGATTGTCCCACGGCTGGGAGTTCGAGATCATGTACCAGCGCACGGCGTCCGAGCCGTACTTCTCGATTACCTCGAACGGGTCGACGGCGTTGCCCAACCGCTTGCTCATCTTGTTGCCGTTCTTGTCGAGCACCAGCCCGTTCGAGATGATGTGCCGGAAAGCGACGCTGTCGAACAGCATCGTGGCCAGCGCATGCAGCGTGAAGAACCAGCCCCGCGTCTGATCGACGCCCTCGGCCACGAAATCGGCCGGGTAGACCCGACGGAACTCCTCTCCGTCGATTTCGAACGGATAGTGCGCCTGCGCGTAGGGCATGGCTCCCGAATCGAACCACACGTCGATCAGGTCCGGCTCGCGCATCATGCGTTCGCCCCGGCTCGACACGAGCACGATCTGATCGACATACGGACGGTGCAGGTCGAATTTAGCGTAATTTTCCTTGCTGAAATCGCCCTCGGCGAAATCCTTCAGCGGATTCTCGGCCATGAAGCCGGCCTCGACCGAGCGGTCGATCTCGGCCTTCAGCTCGGCGACCGACCCGATGCACTTCAGCTCGCCGTGATCCTCCGTAGCCCAGATCGGCAGCGGGGTTCCCCAGTAGCGCGAGCGCGAAAGGTTCCAGTCGACGAGGTTTTCGAGCCATTTGCCGAAGCGGCCCGAGCCGGTGCTTTCGGGTTTCCAGTCGATCGTCCGGTTCAGTTCGATCAGGCGGTCCTTGACGGCCGTCGTGCGGATGAACCACGAGTCGAGCGGATAGTACAGCACAGGCTTGTCGGTACGCCAGCAATGGGGATAGTTGTGCGTATGCTTCTCGATGCGGAACGCCTTGCCCTCGAACTTGAGCTTCATGCAGAGATCGACGTCGAGCGTCGGATCGGCCTCGCTCAGCGCCGGGTCGTAGGCATTCTTGACGAACCGCCCCGCGAACTCGCCGTAGGCCGCCGCATCGACGTGCGTGCGGACGAACTCGGGATCGAGGTCCTCCAGACGGAAGAACTTGCCCGTGCGGTCGACCATCGGCTGGCGCTTGCCCGCGCGATCGACGACCACCAGTGGCGGGATGCCGCTCTGCTTGGCCACCCGGTCGTCGTCGGCGCCGAACGTCGGCGCGATATGCACGATACCGGTACCGTCCTCGGTCGTCACGTAGTCGCCGGTGATGACGCGGAACGCGTCGCCGTCGGGCGCGATCCAAGGGAGCAGCGGCTCGTAGCGGATGCCTGCCAGGTCCTTGCCCACGTATTCGCCCTCGACGCGGAACGGCACGTTTTTGCCGCCGGCCTCGTAGCCGTCCATCGGAAGGTCTTCGTTCTTCTTCGGGAAATAAGCCGGGCACAGGTCCTTGGCCAGAAAGACGGTAAGCGGAGCGCCCGTATAGGGATTGAACGACCGCACGCGCACGTAGCGGATAGCGGGCCCCACGGCCAGCGCCGTGTTCGAGGGCAGCGTCCACGGCGTCGTCGTCCATGCCATGAAGTACACGTCGCCGTCGACCCCGTCGAACAACCGTTCGCTCCGCCGGTCGCGCACGACGCGGAACAGGGCCGTGCAGGTCGTGTCCTTCACGTCGCGGTAGCAGCCGGGCTGGTTCAGCTCGTGGTTGCTGAGGCCCGTACCGGCCGCCGGCGAGTACGGCTGAATCGTATAGCCTTTGTAGAGAAGTCCTTTCTTGTACAGTTCGGCAAGCAGATGCCACAGCGTCTCGATATACTTGTTGTCATAGGTGACGTACGGGTCCTTCATGTCGATCCAGTAGCCCATCCGGCGCGTCAGCCGCTCCCATGCGTCGGTATAGGTCATCACCTCCTTGCGGCAGGTCCGGTTGTACTCCTCGATCGATATTTTCGTCCCGATATCCTCCTTCGTGATGCCGAGCTTCTTCTCGACGCCCAGCTCGACGGGCAGTCCGTGCGTATCCCATCCGGCCTTGCGATGGACCAGAAAGCCCCGCTGGGTCTTGTAGCGGCAGACGACATCCTTGATCGTGCGGGCCATCACATGGTGGATGCCCGGCATGCCGTTGGCCGAGGGAGGTCCCTCGTAAAACACGAACGTCGGATGCCCCTCACGGGTCGAGATGCTTTTGCCGAACGCGTCGACGGCGTCCCACCGCTCCAGCACCTCGCTGTTGACGGCCGGGAGGTCGAGCCCTTTGTATTCCTTGAATTTAGAACTGCCCATAACTGAAATATCCTCGTTTGCTCATGAAAACGCAAAATTAGATATTTTTCGGCAGATTATCAATTCGGACCCCGATCGATCGCACCGGCGACGTATCCCGGCTCCCGGACGGCCGACCGCTCGCCGACCCGCAGGAAAGCCATAGCTCGAAGTACCGGGCTACTCCCCGGCATGGCGCGGCGTCGAGGGATGGTTCTTATAGGAAAGCACGACGAGCAATACGCCGGCGAATACCGCCAGAGAGGCCAGCGCGCGGTCCCACGACAGCGTGTCCATATGCATCGCGACGGAAATCGCCGTCGCGATGACGGGCTCCAGATAGAAATAGACGCTGCTGATCGTGGGCTTCACGTAGTGCAGGCTGTAAATAAGAAGGTAATTCGGTCCGAACGTAGGTACGACGGCCACATAGGCCACGATCCACGCGACATGAGCCGGCATGGCCGAGAAATCGGTACTCAGCAACGGGCCAAGCCCGACGGGAAGCATCATCACGGCCGCCACCGGATAGATCCAGCGCAGCAGCGTGATCGGCTTATAGCGCATGATCAGCTCCTTGAGCCACACCATCGAGAACGAGGAGGCGACGATAGCCAGCAGCACGACCGCATTGCCCTCCAGCTTGTCCGACGGCGCCTGCATCCCGTTTCCGCTGAGAATCACCACGAGCGCTCCCGCGAGACCGAGCGCCATGCCCAGCACTTTCATCGGCGTAAAGCGGTCGACGAGGAACATCACCGAAATGACGAGCACCAGAATCGGCCCCAGCGTAGCGATGATCGACGCGTCGATCGGGCTGGTATGCTGGATGCCGACCATCAGGAACAGCTTCTTGGCGATCCCCATCAGCACGGCCGCCGCAACCAGCTTCAGGATGTCCTGCCTGCGGACCGGCTCGATCGGCACGAAAAGCATCGAACCGAAAGCCAGCAGCGCCGCGACGCCTACGACCAGCATCGTCATCGCGTAAGGCGATATGTAATGCGGCATGATAACCTTATACAGCGGATAGTTGACGGCCCAGATCACATACGACAGGATCAGGCCCAAATGGGCTTTGACAACGTTGCTCATACTGCTCGCGAAATAAAAAGGTTGCATCGGAGCGCGTGCAAGAAACGGGCCAGCCGGCGCAGATCCCGTCAAGACGCCGGTCGCATCCGGACCGCACGCCGGCAAATTCGGCCGGGCAACGACGGACTGTTTTCGGCAAGAGGCAGGCCATGTCCCGCTCGCTCGAGGCAGGAGACGCTCATTATGCGACAAGGGAAAGGGACGCCACCTTACGGACAATTTCCACAATCCGTCAAAGGCTTTGGCTGTTTCAGATTCGCTTCGGACAAACGAGACGGACGTCGTTACAACCCAAAGCGATGGCGATCATAAACTTCTTCATAACACGTTCCTGAAAGCCTCTGTTCCTGAAGCGTGCCCCGTGCGCGGCCTTCTTCGCCGGAAAGCTCCGGCGAATCCGACGGATCGGCGCCGCAAGCGCCTCAGCCTTCCGTACCGGCCCGCGCGGCATCGGCCTTCTCCCGCATTCGCCGGGCCCGCTCCGCGCTGTCGGGGTGAGTCGAGAAAAGCTGCAGAAGCTCCTTGCCGGCGCCTTGTTCCGCAGAGGCGAGCCGCGCCAGCTTGTCGAGGGCCGTAGCCATCGCATACGGATCGTAGCCGTTACGCAGCAAAAAACCGAAGGCGAAGTCGTCGGCCGCATACTCCTGCTTCCGGGAAAAGCCGGCCGAGGTCAGCCGCTCGGCCAGCGCGCCCCATTGCGACGAGCTGAGCGCGCCGATCACGCCGCCGGCGGCCCCCAGCGTGTTGCGGATCGCCGAGGTCAGACAGGCTTTGCGCATCGCGCCGAGCGAGTCGCTGTTGCGGATATGTCCCATTTCGTGGCCGACGACTGCCATCAGCTCGTCGTCGCTCATGCGGTCCATCAGGCCCGAGTAGATGCGTATGCTGCCGTCGGCCGTCGCGAACGCGTTGACCTGCGGCGTCCGGTAGACGCGGAAATTCAGCGGCACGCCGTTCACGGCCGCATAGCGCGAAGTCAGCCGCTCGAGCCGTTCGGCATACGGATCGCCCGCGGGAAGAGCCGGCTGCTGCGCGTCGGCGTACTCGACGAACCGGCGGGCCGTCGCCACGACGTGCTCGTCGCGCAGCGTGGCGGCCTGCAGCACGTCGACGGTCGCCTGAAGCCCCGGATGAGGCAGCCGTACACGGGCCCGCGTGACGACGATCACGTAGACGATCAGCGCTATGAACAGAATTTTCAACAACATCGGTTTTTCATCGAATCGGGTATAAAATTAGAATAAAAACACGTAATTTCGCGAAAAATCAAAACCTTTTCTCTATGAAAACGACTCCCTTTACTCCGTATCATATCCGAAACGGCGCGCGAATGGCCGAGTTCGCCGGCTACGACATGCCGATCGAATTCACCGGGATCAACGACGAGCACGCAGCCGTGCGCACCCGCGCCGGCGTGTTCGACGTGAGCCACATGGGCGAGATCTGGGTCAAAGGGCCCCGGGCGCTCGACCTGCTACGCTACGTGGGCAGCAACGACGCGGCATCGCTGTACGACGGCAAGATACAGTATTCCTGCCTGCCGAACGGTCGGGGCGGCATCGTCGATGACATTCTGGTCTACCGGATCGACGCCGAGACCTACCTGCTCGTCGTCAACGCGGCCAACGTCGAGAAAGACTGGAACCATCTGGTCGCCGCCGGCGAACGTTTCGGCCTCCGGCCCGGACGCGAGCTCTACAACGCGTCGGACGAGATCGCCCAGCTGGCCGTTCAGGGACCGCTGGCGATGCGGATCGTCCAGCGCCTGTGTCCTGCCGCCGACCTCGGAAAGCTCGCCTACTATACGTTCGTCAAGACCGAGGTCGCCGGTATCGCCGACGCTATCGTATCGGCGACGGGCTACACCGGAGCGGGCGGATGCGAAATCTACGTAGCGAACGAGGACGCTCCGCGCCTGTGGGAAGCGCTGTGGAAAGCCGGCGAGAGAGACGGGCTGCAGAACATCGGGCTCGGCGCGCGCGACACGCTGCGGCTCGAAATGGGCTACTGCCTCTACGGCAACGACATCGACGACACGACGTCGCCCATCGAGGCCGGTCTGGGCTGGATCACCAAGACCGGCGACGACCGCGACTTCATCGACCGCCCGCTGCTCGAGCGGCAGAAGCGCGAGGGCGTGAGCCGCCGGCTGGTCGGCTTCGAGTTGACCGAGCGCGGCGTGCCGCGTCACGGTTACCGGCTCTCCGACGCCGAGGGGCGCGCGATCGGCGCCGTCACGTCGGGCACGATGTCGCCCACGCTCAAAAAAGGCATCGGCATGGGTTACGTCGAAACGGCCTATGCCGAGCCGGGCACGCCGATAGCGGTCGTCATCCGCGAAAAGCCGGTAGCCGCCCGGATCGTCAAGCTACCCTTTATCCCGAACAAGTAATATATAGGGGCCTGACTTCCGTTCGGGCGAACCGGTAAAACCGAACGCTACGGCGAGGAGTGCTCCTCGCCGCAGTGTTCGGTTTGTCTTTTTCTCAATAATGGCAGCTATTTCCGGTAGCACGAGCCGGCGACGCTTGACGGGACGCCGGCCACACGCATCCGACAGCAAATACGACAAGGCAAACGAACGACAACGGGCTCCGGAATACGGACTCACCCCCGATCGCCTGCTCGGCACCCGGCAAACTCCGACAAAAACGGCGCATCGTCTCTGCCGAAATTCATGTTAAGGCCTGCCGATGGTCGGATTCCGAAGACGTGAAATCGTTCTTCAATCCGTAAGACGGTAGCGGACCATACGATATGTCGTCAGGAAAATTTCTTCTATTTTCAATTCGCGGCAAAACCCACTGCAAGCCACGGACACCATGCGAATCCCACCGATTTCATCATCTCATATCGTCATATTCCAAAAACCATGCGGTCCTAAAGAGCTTCGATGTAGATTTTTATTTCGCTCAGTTTCTTCAGATTCACACACATACCCGTGGACCAGAGCTTTTCAATATAGAAATCCTTCGCATATAAACGGCAAGAATCGCTCCTGCATATTATTCTCCCCTTCGAATCCAAAACCACACCATACAAAACGATATCCTGTTTTATGGTCTTACCCTCCGCCGGGGTAATTTCGCAACCGAAGTCCAACGAACCCTCGTCCGACCCATCGTCTCCGTACTTTTCCACTTGATAACCGGCTTTACTCAATACGATCCCATAATGCTCGGCCAGCTCCTCATTCCAAGATATCTTGAGCTTCTTATTCACATATCGGCCCATATAACGACGAATTTTCAATTTTCGGAAAATCAAATATACGAAAATCGCTGCCGGTACGAACGTTCCGAGCGCAAACCGACCATCGGAAAATCCCGACACGACCGCCCCCCGCCACGGAACGGAATCCGAACTATCCGTACCGACTCGCTCGCCATACATGAGTTTACGAAAACTTTATTTCTCGACTCTCTCGGAGAGGCCGTTATGCCGTAGCGCACGTATACGAGTCGGCACCGTCAGGAACCCGTCACCTCGCGCAACACGTCGAGCAGGATGTCGCACGACTCGTCGATCTCGGCAGGGGTGATCGTCAGCGGCGGAGCGATCCGCATGGCCGTATCGCGGAACAGAAACCACTCGGTCATCAGCCCGCGCTCGACCGCGCGCAGCACGATGCGCTGCGTCAGGGCCGAATCGCCGAACTCGACGCCCATCAGCAGACCCGTGCGCCGAATCTCACGCACGGCCGGATGCCCGGCCAGACGGCGCTCGTATTGCGCCCCCTTCGCGTCGGCCTGCTCCATGAGCCCCTCCGACAGGATGAATTCGAGGGCCGCCAAGCCGGCGGCGCAGCAGACCGGATGACCGCCGAAAGTCGTGATGTGCCCGAGCACCGGATTGGTCTTCAGCGACGACATGATCCGGTTCGGGGCGATGAAGGCTCCGAGCGGCATACCGCCTCCGAACGCCTTGGCCGTACAGAGTATATCGGGCACGACGCCGTACTGCTGAAAAAAATAGAGCGTGCCGGTCCGGCCCAGTCCGGTCTGTATCTCGTCGAAGATAAGCAGCGCTCCTGTCTCGTCGCAGCGGCGGCGCAGCGCTTCCAGATAGCCCTTTTCCGAAAGGACGATCCCCCCCTCGCCCTGAACGGGCTCGATGATTACGCAGGCCGTCCGCGGGGTAATGTATTTCAGGTCGTCGGGCTCGTTGAAGCGGATGCAGCGCGTGTCGGGCAACAGCGGACGATAGGAGTTGCGGTATTCCTCTCCCCCCATGACGCTCAGCGAGCCGGCCGTACTGCCGTGATAGGCGTTCCTGTAATAAACCGACTCGGTACGGCCGGTATAGCGCTTGGCCAGTTTGAGCGCCCCTTCGACGGCCTCGCTGCCCGAATTGACGAAGTAGACCGTGTCGAGCGGATCGGGCAGCAGCGAGGCGATCCGCTCGGCATAGCGCACCTGCGGCGACTCTACCGCCTCGCCGTAGACCATCAGGTGAAGGTAGTCGCGCGCCTGAGCGCAGATCGCGTCGATCACCCGGCGGTTACCGTGTCCGACGGCGCTGACCGACACGCCGGAGATCAGATCGATCCACCGCCGTCCGTCCGGGCCGTACAGGTACACGCCCTCGGCGCGCTCCACTTCGAGCATCATCGGGTTGTCGGACGTCTGGCCCACATGTTCCAGAAAAAGCTGTCTGAGATTGGTCGTCATAACACGGTTCGTTTTCTTCGGCTGCAAAGATAGCGAATCGGAGCGAACCGCCGTCCACCCTGCAGCATATTCCCCGTCCGGCACGAAGCATACCGCCGCTCGGCCGCGCTATCGGAATCCGGAGCATTCCCGCCATGCGCGACCGCCCGGCGAAGCGCCCGGAAACCGTCGCCGCAAGGGACGGACCGTCCCCGACCGACAGCGGTCATCCCGCCGCTTCGGAACCGTACGAGAAAGTCCGTGCCGTCTTTCGAGTTCCCGATGTTTCCGGCTTCTCCGTTTGGAATCACTCCCGACGGAGGTGACTTCATGGTAATAGCCTTCGGATACGCAACCTGCGACTGCAAGCCGCGGCTGACGGATATGGAAATCCCCGGTGCGAACATGCTCGGTACATCGAACCGATTCGATATGAAAGGGCACCCAAATAAGCAGCGATCTCTCCCGGTCCGAGTCAAAGAGCCGCATTCCACTCCGCAACGTCCGCCCGAAATCACGCCTTCCGGCCCGAGGGAGCCTCCGACTCCTCGCTCTTGCGCTCCAGCGCGCGGATCAGCGCGGCGGTCAGATCGACGCCCGTCTGGTTGGCCACGCCGATCAGAGCCCACAGAATATCCCCGATCTCGTCAGTCGCCTCGCCCCGGAAACGGGGATCGGCCACGTGCTCGCCGTAGCGGCGGACCATCACGCGCGCCAGCTTGCCTATCTCCTCGGTCAGCAAGGCCATGTTTGCCAGTTCGTTGTGACGGATCGCATGCTTGTCGCCCCATGCGTCCACCAGTTCCTGCGCCTCCTTGATCGTCATATCCTACCGCCTTTGTATCGTTGTCAATATTCTTTCTGCTTCGAATCGATCCAGATCGTTACCGGCCCATCATTCACCAGCTCGACCTGCATATCGGCTCCGAACACGCCCGTCTGCACGGGCCGTCCGAGCAGCTCCCCCGCCACGGCGACGAAACGCTCGTAAAGCGGCACGGCCACCTCGGGCCCGGCCGCCCGGACGTAAGAGGGACGGTTGCCCTTGCGCGTCGAGGCATACAGTGTGAACTGACTGACAACCAACACATCGCCCCCCGCGTCCACGACCGAGCGGTTCATCACGCCGGCCTCATCGTCGAAAATGCGAAGCTTCGCGAGCTTCTCGCACAGATAGCGGACGTCGTCCTCGCCGTCGTCCGGTCCGATTCCGACCAGCACCAGCAATCCCGGCCCGATCGAGGACCGGACACGTCCCCCGATTCCGACCTGCGCGCGCCGTACGCGCTGAATCAATATTCGCATGTTCCGTCCATTGGTTCGCCGCCTCGAAAAACTGCGGACAGCCCGCTTCGGGGAATCGATGGGTGAGATAAGGACCATCCCCGCCGGAATACTGTCCGCAGCTTGGCTTGACTGTTACAAATATACTAAATTTACGCGGGAATGTTCGCTTCCTGCATGAAAAGCGACCAATCCTTCCACACGGGCTCGAACCCTTTGGCCCGGACGGCGTCGAACACCTCGGCGGGCGTCCGGGAGTCGTTGACGGCCCACTGCTCCAGCTCGTCGATCGGATGCGCGTATCCTCCCGGCGTCGTCTTCGACCCGGCGCTGATGACCGTCACCCCGAACGGCATCACCGTATCGCGGCAAGCGGCGCTCTCGCGGGTCGATATGGAGAGCTCGACATCCTCGCTCAGCAAGCGGTAGGCGCAGATCAGCTGCAGCAGGTTGCGCTCGGTGGTCGGATGCTCGGGATTGAACCCGTCCTCGCCGTAATAAGGCCGCAGGCGCGGGAAGGCGATCGAGTACTTCGTGCGCCAGTACCGGTTCTCCAGATAGCGGACGTGCAGCGCCGTGAAGAACGCCTCGGTACGCCAGTCTTCCAGCCCGATCAGGTTACCCACGCCAACCTTGTAGACGCCGGCCTCGCACAGGCGGTCGGGCGTCTCGAGCCGGTAGCGGTAGTCGGCCTTGCGGCCGCGCAGGTGATAGACCGGATAGCGCTCGCGGTTGTACGTCTCCTGATAGACGTAGACCGAGTGCAGCCCGTGATCCATCAGCAGACGGTACTCGTCGGTCTCGAGCGGCTGCACCTCAAGCGAAATCTGCTGGAAGTACTGCTTGACGATCTCCATCGAGTCGGCCATGTACCGCACGCTCGACGAGCGGGGAGCCTCGCCCGTCACGAGCAGGATATGCTGGAACGGGTCTTTCTTGATCGCGCGGCACTCCTCGTGAATCTCGTCGGGCGTCAGGATGGCCCGGTGGATCTTGTTCGTGCAGTTGAAACCGCAGTAGACGCAATGATTCTGGCATATATTGGCCAGATAGAGCGGAATATAGAGCTGCATCACGTTGCCGAACCGGCGGCGGGTAATGCGGTAACTTTTGGCCGCCATCGCGTCGAGATACTTGTCGGCCGCCGGCGAGACGAGCGCGGCGAAATCATCCATCGAAGGCCGGTCGTGGGCGAGCGCCTGCTCCACGTCGGCATCGGTCGAGGCGTAGATCTTGCGCCGCGTCGTCTCCCAGTCGTATTTGAGAATCAGATCGTAGTACGTCATTGCTGCAAGTCTTTGATACTGTCCAGAAACGGGTTCAGCGGGCTCGTGGCCGACGCGCCCGCGCGTTCCGGCGCGAGCTGCGCCTCGAAAGCCGTGCGTCCGGCCTCGACGGCCATGCGGAACGCCCCGGCCATCGCGACGGGATCGGCCGCCACGGCGATCGCCGTGTTGACGAGCACCGCGTCGGCTCCCATCTCCATCGCCTCGGCGGCGTGCGACGGGGCCCCGATGCCGGCGTCCACGACGACGGGAACCGTGCTCTGCTCGATGATGATTCGCAGCAGGTCGCGGGTCCGCAGCCCGCGATTCGACCCGATCGGCGCGCCGAGCGGCATCACGCACGCGACGCCGACGTCTTCCAGCCGCCGGCACAGCACCGGGTCGGCATGAACGTAGGGCATCACGACGAAGCCGTCCTTGACGAGCTCCTCGGCAGCCTTCAGCGTTTCGACCGGATCGGGAAACAGATAGCGCGGATCGGGATGTATCTCCAGTTTCATCCAGTTCGTTCCGAGCGCCTCGCGGGCCAGCTGGGCAGCGAAAACCGCCTCGCGGGCGTTGCGCACGCCCGAGGTATTGGGCAGCAGACTCACGCGCCCGGTATCCAAATGGCTCAAGATGTCGTCCTGAGGATTCTCCAGCTCGACGCGCTTCAGCGCGACGGTCACCAGCTCGCTCCCGCTGGCCCGGACGGCCTCGCTCATCAGAGCGCTCGACGAGAATTTGCCGGTTCCGACGAACAGCCTCGACGAGAAGCTTTTGTCGGCAATTTGCAATTTTTCCATCTATTCTTTTAAGTTAAAGCTCGATTCATTGTCCGCTTTTCCTCTGCGGACCGATCTTCCGACCGCGGACGCCGGCCCGCAGCGACTCGACGAAACGGACGGTCTGCCGCTCGGCGTCGGCGGCCCGCGAGAGGGCTCCGCTCACGGCTACGCCCATTACTCCCGAAGGCATCAGCCCGGGCACGTCCTCGGGTAAAATGCCCCCGATCGCGACGACCGGCAGCGCGATCCCCTCCTGCCGCATCCGCTCCAGAATCGACCGGTATCCCTCGGCCCCCAGCACGGGAGCCAGATTTTTTTTGGTCGTCGTATAGCGAAACGGACCGAGGCCGATATAGTCAGTCTGCCCGTCGCAGCGCGCGGCGATCCGCTCGAACGTATTGGCCGTCGAACCGACGATCGCCCCCTCGCCGACGATACGGCGGGGGCCATATCGCCCTGTCCGAGATGCACGCCGTCGGCCCCGATCTCGGCAGAGAGTTCCGGCGCGTCGTTGACGATCAGCAGTGCGCCCCACGCGCGGCACAGCGCGAGCAATTCGCGGCCCCGGCCGACGATCTGCCCGGCAGGCACATCCTTCATGCGAAGCTGCACCCAGCGCCCGCCGCCGCGCAGAAACGCCTCGGCGACGGACAGGTTCCCGTCCGATATGAGCTGAAGGCATCCCCCGGCAGCCCGCCACTTGCGGCGCAGCTTCAGAAACCGGAGCACGGTAGCCTGCACATCGAGCCGGTCGCCCTCCGTGACCCAGACGGCGCCGAGCGACGCGGCTCCGTCGAAACCGACCAAGCGGGCCCATGCGATATTTTCCGCGCAGACTCCGCCCAGCGCGACGACGCGCCCCTCGCTCAGCGGCAACCGCGAGCGGGCCTCTTCCAGCGAAACGGCGCTGCGATATCCTGCCTTGGATATGGAGTCGAACAGCGGGCTGAGAAAAACGTAATCAGCTACCGGGCCGTAGCGCTCGGCCTCGTCCCAGCCGTGCGTCGAGCAACTACGCCGGAGCCCTTCGCCGGCTCCCGCCGCGATCCGCTCGCCGCGCAAATGCACTCCGCCCAACCCGTAGCGCCGGGCCAAAGGCTCGTCGTAATGCAGCGTGAAACAGTCCATGTCCGCTCCCGCCGCGCACAAATCGCGCAACAGCCTTTCCACCTCGGCGGCCGAAGAGTCGGGCTTGCGGATATGAATCGGCCCCGCGCCCGCGCGGCACAGCGCCGCGAGCGTTTCCGCCTCGCTTTTCAGCACGCGCGGCAGCGTAACGAGCAGCGGCGCGTCCGTCAATCGGTCCGTTGTCGTCATGCCTATCCTCCTTGCGTGGCGCGGATCACCGTAATCTCGCAGTCCTCCTCGAGCGGCGTAGCTTCCCACTGTTCGCGGCGGACGACGCGGCTGCCCACGGCCACGGCAATGCCGGCCACGGGAATCCGTTGCTGCTCGATCAGTTGGGAAAGGGTGGCCGCCTCGGTCGGGATCTTCACCCCGTTCAAAAACACTTCCATCAGAAAAGATCGTCTGTGAGAAAGGGAAGCGGCGGCTATGACGCGCGGAACGTACCGGAAAAACTCCCTCCGACGGTATTAACCGTATCAGGTCTTGGGGTTTGATCTCAGCCGCTTCTTCTCGCCCGCCGTCCCTCGGCCGGACATCCGTCTCGAACGGCGTGTCCCTCCCGGGTCGCGGCGCCGCACGGCACCCCCGTCTTCCTTCCTTGCAAGTTTGTCTGGAGCAAAGTAACGAAAAATAATTGGCATATCGCATAAAAACCATAAATTTGTAAAAATTCGCAGCGCGCCGTGAGCGCAACGCGCGCCCGAAGCCGCGAATAGAGAATCCTCATACCCCGAAGCCGCGAATGAATATCAGAACGACACTATATGCCATGACCGCCCTGCTCGCCGTATCGTGCGGGCGAAAGACAGGGGACGGCCCGACCGTCAGCCGCTTCGACGGCTTCACGCAGGGAACGACCTATCATATATTGGTAAAAAGCGACGGTCCCCTCCATCTGGAAAAAGAGATCGACAGCCTGCTGACCGAGGTGGACAACTCGATGTCGCTCTACAACCCGCAATCGCTGCTCAGCCGGCTGAACCGCAACGAGACGGACTCGGCAGACGGCTTCATCACCGAATGCATCCTGACCGCCCGGCGCATCAGCGAGCAGTCGGGCGGGGCCTACGACATCACCGTGAAGCCGCTCACCGCAGCCTACGGCTTCACGGGCGATATGCCGGTACAGAATCCCGACGTCGATTCGCTGCTCGAGCTGGTCGGATACGACAAGATCGCCGTCGAGAACGGCCGCCTGCGGAAAGCCGACCCCCGCATGCAGATCGACCTGAACTCGATCGCGCAGGGGGCTACATCGGACTATATCGCAGCCTATTTCGACAAACTGGGAATCGAGGAATACATGATCGAGGTCGGAGGAGAGATTTTCTGCCGGGGCCTCAACGCCAAAGGCAAGCCGTGGGTCGTCGGGATCGACCGGCCGAAGGAAGGCAACCTCACGCCGGGAGCCGACCTGCAAGTCAAAATCTCGCTGAGCGGGAAAGGACTCGCCACATCGGGCAACTACCGCAAGTTCCGCACCGACTCGAGCGGACGCAAGATCGTCCATACGGTCGACCCGAGAACCGGACAGCCCGTAATCAGCGACCTGCTTTCGGCCACGGTCGTCGCGGAAACCTCAGCGGAGGCCGACGCCTACGGCACGGCGCTGATGGTCATGGGGCTCGAGCGCAGCAAGGAATTTCTCGCCGCCCATCCCGAGATACAGGCCTACCTGATCTACTCGGACGAGCAGGGCCGCTTCCAGACATACGTCACCCCGGAGCTCGGCCGAACGATCGCCCGGTAATCCGGCAAGAAATTCGCAATCCCGCACGCAAAAAGCAAGAACAGATGCAAAAAGTCCGTTTCGCATACAATCCGAAAGCGGGCGAGACGGTAATCACCGACTGGCTCGACAACATCATCGACATCTACCAGCGAGGAGGGTACTCGATCATGCCCTACCGCTTGGCATTCACCGAGAGCGAGGAGGCCGACCTGCTGGACGACATCGACGACAGTTACCACCATATCCTCATCGCCGGCGGAGACGGCACGGTCAACTACGTGGTCAACATGCTCAAGCGGCGGGACCTCGACCTGCCCGTAGCCGTGCTGCCAACCGGAACGGCCAACGACTTCGCGAACACGCTGGGCGTTCCGTCGGACATCGAGAAGGCCTGCCGGAGAATTCTCAGCGGAGAGATCAAGCGCGTCGATCTGGGCCGGGCCAACGACGAGTATTTCGTCAACGTATTCAGCTGCGGGCTTTTTACCGACGTCTCGCAAAAGACGCCGACGATCCTGAAGAATACCTTCGGCAAGCTGGCCTACTATTTCGGAGGACTCGGCGAGCTGCCCAACTTCCGGAAAATGCACATTTCGATCGAGTCCGACGGAGGCAACTACGAGGGACCGTCGCTGATTTTCTTCGTGTTCAACGGCCGTACGGCAGGCCAGATGCGCTTCGCCTACCTGTCCGAAATCGACGACGGTCTGCTCGACGTGATCGTCATCAAGGGCGACCGGCCGATCGAGACGGTCCGGACGATCTTTCATTTCATCAAGCGCAACACGAGGGATTATCCGGCAGGAATCGTTCACTTCAAGAGCCGCGACATCCTGCTACACTCCTACAATGAGGAAACGACCGACATCGACGGGCAGCCGGGTCCCCGGTTTCCGGTGCGCATCGCGTGCGAGCCGGGAGCCCTACGCGTGATCTGCCCGCAAAAGAAGCCGAAGAAATAGAGGTTCCGGCCAGACCCCGCACACTTTACGATTACCTTTGCCTCGAAAATCGACGGGCGCTCGATCGACAGGCCAAGCCACAGATTCTCCCAACGCCGACACACCGCGCGCAGTGCAGCGGCAACATCCGCTCCCTTCCGAAAGAAGAGAGGCACCTACGAGGAACCGTCGCTGATTTTCTTCGTGTTCAACGGCCGCACGGCAGGCCGAAAGAGTCGCCCGGCCATCGGTAAGGAACGAACACCGTCAAACGGGGCTCGGACGGAATACCATAGCGAACGGGGTCTCAATATCCCGCCCAAGAGAGCAGGCCGTAACAAACGACGCTGCCGAACAGCAGCAGATAGACCGCATCGGGTATCCAGCCGCTGCGGCGGTTGAAATAGGCGGGCAGCACGACGGCGAGCGGAGCGGCCGGCAGCACGAGATCCGTCATCGCGCGTCCGGGTGCGGCCAACGGCAAAAGAGAGAAGAACAGAATCCACAGGAAATAGACGGAGGACTTATAGGCGCGCGTTCGCATCGTGCCGCTGCGACGCCAGAGTGTCACGAGCGACAGCACGGTCACCGTCAGGCACATGCCCCAGAACACCCAAAGGGCCGGACGGACCGTCAAAAGATCGAACCCCGGACCGACGAGGGCTCCTCTCACGCCGTCCCACAGCCTCGAAACGGGCCCGAGAAACGGCCGCCCCGCCCCCCACTCGACATACGAGCAGATCGCCAGAGGCAACAGCATCCCGGCCCAGGCCACGATCCACTCGCGGCCGCTTCTCTTGAATACGGCCAGCGCAAAGGGCAGCAACAGCACGTACACGGCCGTATGAGACCAGACCAACAGTGCCGATCCCGCCAGAATCGTCGAGTTGAACAGACTGCCGAAACGGGCTGTCCGACGGAACGATACGAGCATCGTATCGAACGAAGCGATCGTCAGAAGAGAGGCCGCGAGCGCAGGCAGCGACTCGGGTCCGAAATAGACGCTACATCCGACGGCGGGATACAGCAGAATCGGCATGTAGGTCCGCTCGAGCAGGATCATGTTCCGCGAGACGATGCGCGTGAGCACGATCCCTCCCACGAGCGCCAATACGGCCGACAGAATTCCCGAAAGGACCGGCAGACGCCGGGCTACGCCGGCCAGCGCCGCACCGAGAGGCATATCGCCGGCCGAAAGCGGATCGAAAGTCACGGGCCCCGCGAGAGAATGCTCCCGGAACAGCAACAGCAGCAAAGCGAAGAAGAACAGGGTCCACCCCAATCCCTGCCGAGTCACGTCGTAGCCCATGGCCGCCCGCTATAAAAGGTCCCGGCCTATGTCGGTACGGCAGTATTTTCCCTGATAGTCGATGGTCTCGATCGTCCGATACGATGCGGCGGCGGGCTGTTCGATACCGTCCCCGAAAGAGG
>CABUJP010000041.1:0-18121 GCA_902491835.1 uncultured Alistipes sp.
TGCCGCGCGCGACGGGGGGAGCCCGCCGACATCTATGTCGTGAACAGTTGCTCGGTAACCGAGCATGCCGATAAGAAATGCCGCAATCTGGTGCGGCGGCTGATTCGGGAGAATCCGCGCGCGCTGGTCGCCGTGACCGGATGCTACGCCCAGCTCCGGCCTCGGGAGCTGGCCTCGATCGAGGGTGTCGATCTGGTCGTCGGCAACGGCGACAAGGGATCGCTTTTCGAGCGGATCGCTTCGATGCGATGCAAGGGCGGGGCCGTCGTTCACGGCTGCGAGGCCGACGAGCTGACTTCGTTTTTCGCCGCGTTCTCGACCGGGGACAGGACCCGTTCGTTCCTGAAAGTACAGGACGGCTGCGACTATCGTTGCAGCTATTGCACGATCCCGCTGGCGCGGGGCGCGAGCCGCAACCTGCCGATCGCCGACCTGGTCGCCGAGGCGGAGCGTATCGCGGCCGGCGGCCGGCGCGAGATCGTGCTGACGGGGATCAATACGGGCGATTTCGGCAAAACGACCGGCGAGCGGTTCGTCGATTTGCTGCGGGCGCTCGACGGCGTGCGGGGGATCGATCGCTACCGGATCTCGTCGATCGAGCCGAATCTGCTTTCCGACGAGGTCATTGCGTTCACGACCGCCTCGGAGAAATTTCAACCTCATTTCCACATTCCGATACAAAGCGGCTGCGACCGGATTCTGGGACTGATGCGCCGCCGTTACAATACGGCGAAGTTCGCCGAGCGGATCGAAGCCGTGCGGCGCGCCATGCCCGATGCCTTTCTGGGGATCGACGTGATCGTCGGCTTTCCCGGGGAGACGGACGACGACTTCGCCCGAACCTACGACTTTCTGGAACGGATCGCGCCGGCGTTTCTGCATGTTTTCCCCTACTCCGTCCGTCCCGGTACTCCGGCGGCCGATCTGCCCGGACGTGTTCCGGCTCCGGTAATCGAGCGCCGGGCGGCCGCGCTCGGCGAGTTGTGCGACCGCCTGCACCGGGCGTTCTGCCGCAGCCATGACGGCCGGACGGCGTCGGTGTTGTGGGAAAGCACCCGGCGGGACGGCCGGATGTTCGGTTATACCGAGAACTATATCAAGGTGCGCGCTCCGTTCGACCGCGACCGGGTGAATACGATCGCTCCGGTAATATTGCGCGCTTCGGACGAGGGAGCGGCGATGGATGCGACGTTTCTCGCGTGAGGGATGGCGAAAACGCTGTAAAATGCCTACATTTGTATTTCCGTAAAACTCGGGCGTATGAAAAACATGGGTATTCGGGAAAAAATCCGGCTGGGCTTTTTGGCGCTGGGCCTTTTGCTTTTCTTTTCCGGGCTGATCTCCTTTTTCGAGCTCAGCAAGCTGAGCCGCTCGACTCAGAGCATGCTGGGCGCCAGCCTGAAAAACATGGAGCTGTCCAAGACGATGCTCGACGCCGTTCAGGATCAGAATACGGCTCTGCTTCAGATCATCGTCTCGGGCCAGAGTGACCGCGAGAGCGACTCGCTGCTGCGTGCCGGACGCGAGAAGTTCGAGGCGGCTATCAGCGACGCGAAAATCTCGATCCGCGACCTGCAGGGATTCGATTCGGTCTATGCGGCCAACATCAGCTACAACGAGACGGTCGGCGCCTACCTGCGCGACAGCCTGCGCAAGGAGAACGTAGACTGGTTCGTCGATATCTACAAGACATCCTATTCGGACCTGACCTCCTCGATCAAGAATTTCATGGTCTCGTCCCAGAACATGATGGACGCCAAGGCGAGACGGCTGGAGGACAATGCCTACCGGGCGACGATGCCCGGATTCATCGCGCTGGTGATCGCCATCGTGATCGTGCTGATATTCTACTATTTCGTCAATCTGTACTATATCACTCCCGTGCTGAAGATCGACAGCGCTCTGAAAGCCTATCTCGACTCGAAGATACCTTTCAAGGTAACTATCGAGGGAAAGGACGAGGTGTACAGGCTGAAGGAACGGATCGAGTCGCTGATCGACCAAAGCAAATAAAGACGGTGGCACCATGCGGATGAACGTCGTACTGAGATATGTGGGTCTGATCCTGCTGCTGGACGCGGCTTTCATGCTGCTGTCGGTCGTGGTGTCGCTGCTCGGAGGCATGGATACCGGTTTCTATCCGTTGCTGCAGAGTTTCGTGCTGACGGCTATTCTGGGCGCTTTCCCGCTGATATTCGTTCCGCGCGGAGGTCAGATTACCAGCAAGGAAGGCTACGCGATCGTTGTCGGGGCGTGGCTGATGTCGTGTCTGGCCGGTATGCTCCCCTACGTGCTTTGGGGAGGCGAGTTTTCGGTTTCGGACGCCTGGTTCGAGGCCGTTTCGGGCTTTACGACGACCGGATCGACCAGCCTGAGCAATGTGGAGGCGCTGCCGCGAGGGCTTCTTTTCTGGCGAGCCTCGACCCATTGGCTGGGCGGCGTGGGCGTTGTGATGTTCGTTCTGGTCGTCCTTCCGTCGATGGGATCGACCAAGATGCGCCTGTCGAGCGTCGAGCTTTCGTCCATGGCCAAGGATAATTTCCGCTACCGGACGCAGAAAATCCTGCAGATCCTGCTGGTCGTCTATGTCGGTCTGACGCTGGCCGAAACGGTATTGCTCCGGCTGGCGGGAATGAGCTGGTTCGAGGCCGTGTGCAACTCGTTTTCGACGATCGCCACGGGAGGATTCTGTACGAGGAATGCCAGCATCGCGGCATACGGCAGTCTGTGGATCGAAATGATCGTCGTGTTTTTCATGGCCGTATCGGGGCTTCATTTCGGTCTGATTTTCGCCACGCTGACCGGGAAGAGCAACAATATTTTCCGCTCTGAGATCAGTCGCTACTATATTCTGTCGCTGTTGCTCGGAGGCTTGGTCGTTTCGGTCAGTCTTTGGGCGAGCGACATGTATCCGACTTTTGCCTCGTCGATGCGCTACGGCTTTTTTCAAGTCGTATCGGTGTCTTCGACGACCGGTTTCGCTACGGCCGATTCGTCGGTATGGACGCCATTGGCAATTATGGTGCTGACTCTGTTTACGATGCAATGCGCTTGCGCCGGATCGACTGCCGGCGGAATCAAGTGCGACCGCGTGCTGTTGGCATTCAAGACGATCCGGGCGATGATGATTCGCCGGCAGCATCCCAATGCCGTGATCCGCGTCAAGCTCAACGGCGTGATACAGGAGCAGAGCGTCGTCGACATGGCCATGCTGTTCATCGTGTTCTATCTGATGCTGCTGGCCTTGGGTACAATCGTTATAGCTGCGTTCGGCATGGATCTCGAGACGAGCTTCAGCATGACGGCTTCGTGCATGGCCAATGCGGGCGTCGGTTTCGGGAAAGTCGGAAGCATGAGCAACTACCATGATTTTCCCGGAGCGATTAAGTATATTTGTACGGTGTTCATGCTGCTCGGCCGGCTCGAAATTTTCGGTCTGTTGCAGTTGTTCGTTACCAATTGGTGGAAATAGGCGTGTGAATTTTTGAAAGGGATGATATTTTAATGTGCTTATAATGAGTAGATTCGTTTTTTTTCTGTGTCTTTCGGCGTTTCCGTGCATGCTTTTCGGGCAAAATGTCTCGGCGCGGGTGGCCGGATTGGAGAACGATCAAAAATACATGGAGCTGCTGACCAGAGAACAGCAGTTGCACCGTATGGAAGATTCCGTGGTGCGCATCATCGGCGACACCCGCGAGCTGTTCTCCTCGCACTCGTCGCCCGACGAACGGGAGAAGTACGGGGCCGAAATCCTGCGTCTGGAAAAGGAACTGTACGAAATCCGCAATCGTATCGGAATGACCGCCAACGAAATCGGAGCGATCGAGCAGGAATTCATCGTAAGCAACATGAACGGTTCCGGATCGTCCGGAGCTGTCGAGCCGAAAGCGACGGGCGAGCAGATACGCAATTTGGTTTACAATGCCTATTTCAGGGATCATCTGTCGGCGGCCGACTACCGCTCGCTGCTCGAGGCGCAGCAGAAGGAGGCGTTGCCCGGCCGGCTGATCGCCCGCTACATATCGAACTATGCCCGGCTGGACTCTTTGGCCGCGCAATACGCCGCTGCGTCCGACCGGCAGCAGGCCGACGAGATCTACTCGCGTCTGTCGGTCGTGCGTTCGCTGAACGAGGCGATCGGCGATTCGCTCGCCGGCGTATGGGGATTCATATACGACAATAAAGTGTACGCCTACGGCTATTTGCTCGACAAGATGGGCAAGACCGAGCTGCTGGCCGATTTCGAGGCTCGTTTCCGGAAAAACCGGCAGCAGATCATGGCCGTGCAGGACAGCGTCGCGTCGATGGCGCTGTACGGATATCCGTTGCAGAAGCAGCTGGTACTGTCTTATGAGAAAACGCTGGCCGATCTGCTCGGCTTTACGGCAGCTTCCGATTCATTGGGAAAATGCATAGCCGAGACGTCTCGCCTTTCGTACGGGATGCCGGAGATCGACCCGGCGCGCAGGGTGTTCATCGTTTACTCCGATATCGAGCGGACGACGCCTTCGGTCTATAACGCCCGCAATCCGATTCCCGAGAACGAGACGGACCAGTACGGCACCGTTTATCGGATACAGCTCGGAGCATTTCAGCAGAAGCAGCCCGTCTCCATTTTCAAGGGTGTTTCCCCCTTATGCTACGACAGGACCGAGGAGGGGCGCTATCGTTATTGCGCGGGCGCCTTCCGCGAGCTGTCGGAAGCCGAGGCTGCCTGGACCAAGCTGAAAGAAATGGGATTCCGCAAACCCGAGATCGTCGTTTGGCGCGACGGGGTGTTCGAGATGATCGGAAGCGGCTCCGGAACGCCTTCGAAAGACGGAGGCCCCCTGTATCGGATCGAAATATCGGGACAGCAGGAGAATATCAGCGATGAAATACGGGAGATCGTGAGCCGTCAGGCTCCGGGTAAGGAGCTGACCCGTGTGGCGACCGGTCAAGGAACCTTTCTCTACTCGGTCGGCAGTTTCGGCGACCGCTTGTCCGCCGAGTCGGTTTGCGAGGCGATCAATGCCGCGGCTCCGGGGTGTGCCGCCGTACTCGAGGTAGCAGAGTAGCCGGGACCTGATCTTCAGGGCTGCCGATTGTTTTTCCGGAAAAATAGACTATCTTGTTAAAAATTCCGGTCTTCGCTGTCGGAGCGCAAAACGTATTTCGATCTATGTGGCTGATTATAACGCTAATTATCGTCGGCGTATTGTTGCTGGTGGCCGAGTTGGTCCTGTTGCCGGGCATTAGCGTGGCAGGCATCGGGGCCTTTCTGTCGTTGGCCGTAGCCGCCGCGTACGGCTTTTTCCTGTACGGGATTTTGGGAGGCTCGGTTGTTTTGGCCGCGATCATCATCGTGGCGGTAGCCGCCGTAGTGGTCTCGCTGCGGGCCAATACGTGGCAGCGGCTGTCGCTTAAGTCGACGATCGACGCGACGTCCACTCCTACTCCCGAGCAGAACGACATTCGGATCGGTCAGCGCGGGGAGACTTTGACGCGCCTGGCCCCGATGGGTAAGGTGCAGGTCGGGGACGTTACCGTCGAGGCCAAGTCGGTGGACGCCTATATCGATCCCCGGCAGGTCGTCGAGGTGATCGGGTACGACAATACGGCGGTGGTCGTCCGCCGTATTGCGGCGCAGGAAAGAGCGGAGGAACGGCCCGAAGCCTTGACCGGGAAAAATTCCTGAGAAGGCGTTGGCTGGTTGTGTGAGTTGTACTGAATTTAATAAAGATAGATTGTATGGAACTGGGAATTTGGATTGTCGTGGCCTGCGTGGCGCTCGTGTTGCTATGGTTCATTCTTTACTTTATCCCGATCGGCCTGTGGTTTTCCGCGTTGGTGTCGGGCGTGCGGATCAGCCTGATTCAATTGGTGCTGATGCGTTTCCGCAAGGTCCCCCCCTCGGTGATCGTCAACCAGCTGATCGCGGGAACGAAAGCGGGGCTGCACCTGACCGCGAACGATCTGGAAGCGCACTATCTGGCGGGCGGCAACGTGCCCAATGTGGTGACGGCGCTCATTTCGGCCCAAAAGGCGAACATCGCGCTCGACTTCCGCATGGCGGCCGCGATCGATCTGGCCGGCCGTAACGTGGCCGAAGCGGTCCAGATGTCGGTCAATCCGAAAGTGATCAACACGCCTCCCGTGGCTGCCGTGGCCAAGGACGGTATCCAGCTGATCGCCAAGGCCCGCGTAACGGTCCGCGCCAATATCAAGCAATTGGTCGGAGGCGCGGGCGAGGATACCGTGCTGGCGCGTGTCGGCGAGGGAATCGTTTCGTCGATTGGCTCGTCGGATTCGCATAAGAGCGTGCTCGAGAATCCCGACTTTATCTCGCGCGTGGTGCTCGAGAAGGGCTTGGATGCCGGTACGGCTTTCGAGATTCTGTCGATCGACATCGCCGACATCGACGTGGGCAAGAATATCGGCGCGTTCCTGCAGATGGATCAGGCCAATGCCGACAAGAACATCGCGCAGGCCAAAGCCGAGGAAAAGCGCGCGATGGCCGTCGCTTTGGAACAGGAGATGATCGCCAAGGCTCAGGAGGCGCGTGCCAGGGTGATCGAAGCGGAGGCGGAGATTCCGATGGCGATCGCCGAGGCTTTCCGCAACGGCAATCTGGGCGTTATGGACTATTACAAGTTTCAGAACATTCAGGCCGACACCCGGATGCGGGAAGGCATAGTCAAGCCTGAAAAGAAGTAGTTTTTCGATCTGTCGTACAAAGCGTTCCGGAGCCGACGGTTCCGGAACGCTTTTATTTACTCACCCGTATGTCTGCGAGGACCGCTCTCATACATAAGCCGTTCTTTTTCGGATGTCGGCGGTTTTTTGTCACGAACGATCCGGCGCCGATCGCCACGCAAAAAACGTTGCCTTGCCGTACGGCGTTCAAGCATCGGAAACGGCCGATCGGGTGAATGAACGGGCGTTTCCGTTTCCCGGAGAAGGCTCTGCCTTCGTCCGGCGCTTTATCGGGGTATGCGGATCGCTCGGCGCGGACAAACTCGGCGGGCTTTCCGAAACAGGGATTCCCCTACCGGTTTTCAAAGGCATAGGCCACGGCCCGGTTCAGTCGCTCGTTGAAGTCGAAAGTTTTCCTGAAGTCGGCCGCTGCCTTCCGCGCTAGGTCGGGCTGCAGCATGTAGTCTTCGCCGACGAATTTCTCGAGATAGAAATCCTTCAGCTTCAAATAGTCCGAATATGCGCCTCCCGCAGCGAATCCTGCGGGGAATTTCTTGAGCTTGTTGCCCTGATACAGGCGGAATCCTCTGGCTCGTTTGACCGAGGCCTCGAACGCCGCTCCGTTGTCGAGTATTTCCTCCCGTATGCTTTCGAGCACGTCCCGGTCCGGCATGTAGATTCCGGCCGACAGCAGATGGCTGTCGGGTCGGTCGCCCTGCGGCTCGACATGGAAATAGTAGCCCGCGAAACCCGACTTCTTGCCACCCCGGCAAACGTATGCCCCCATGTGGGTCTTGTAAGGGGTTTTGTCGGCGCTGAAGCGCGTGTCTCGATAAATCCGATAGGTGCAATCTTTTGCGGAGAGTCCTTGCACGGAGGAGTCGAACCGGGCGATGCCGGCGATCAGTTCCTCGACGAAAGCGGCGAATTGCGACTGCGCGTCCCGGTACCACGACTTGTTGGCCTCGAACCAGGTCCGGTCGTTGTGGAGCCGCAGCTGTCTGAGAAATTCTATAACGTTTTGCATGGCGAGCCTCGCTGTTTTTACAAAAATAGCGATTATTCGCCGGTTGCCATGTCATAGAGCAGGGAAACGAGCGATTTTAGAAAAATATGGGAGAAATTGCGGCAAGTTTTTATACTTTTATATATTCGTTTCACGCGCATTGCGGCGCCCGGATAGGCCGAAGGCTCAGGTTCCGCACAGTCGAAAAACATAGATACGGATATGAATGTCAGGATAGAAGAAAGCTGGCGCCGCTGCCTGCAGCCCGAGTTCGACAGTCCCTATTTCGCCGAGCTGGCCGAGTTCGTGCGGCACGAGTATGCGAGCTGCACGGTTTATCCTCCGGCGCGGCGAATATTCCATGCGTTCGACAGTTGCCCTTTCGACCGCGTCAGGGCGGTTATCATCGGGCAGGACCCCTATCACGAGCCCGGGCAGTATTACGGACTGTGCTTCTCGGTGCTCGACGGCGTGCCGTTCCCACCTTCGCTGGTCAACATATTCCGAGAGATCGAGAGCGATCTGGGCAAGCCGTTTCCCTCTTCGGGCCGATTGGAGCGCTGGGCCGATCAGGGTGTTCTGCTGATCAACGCGATTCTGACCGTGCGGGCTCATCAGGCCGGATCGCACCGAGGCCGCGGTTGGGAAAGGTTCACCGATGCGGTGATCCGGGAACTGAACGAGCGCAAGGAGCATATCGTCTTTATGCTGTGGGGCGCCTACGCCCAGAAAAAAGGCGCGTTTATCGACCGTTCCCGTCATTGCGTGCTGACGGCACCCCACCCTTCGCCTCTGTCGGCCGACCGGGGATTTTTCGGCTGCCGGCATTTCAGCAAGGCGAATGCCTATCTGCGCGATCACGGAATAGCTGAAATCGATTGGTGACGGACAGAACGATCGTAGAGGCGGTCCGGTCTGCGAACGGAAGCGGACGAGAGAGACCCGACGGTTTATCTGTGTGCAGCGATTGGGCGAATCGTTCTGTCGAGTTGACTGGGCGGACGGGTGTGCATTGGCAGGGAAGGATGTTCGTTTGTCGTCATATTTCAAAATTTATAAAGTGAATCGATATGAAAGTTGGGATTATCCGGTGTATGCAGACGGAAGATTTTTGCCCGGGAACGACCGATTTCAAAATGATTAGAGAAAGAAAGGGTGTTTTCGAGGGAATAACCGAGGATATAGATATTGTCGGTTTTTGCAATTGCGGGGGATGCCCTGCGAAGAAATCGGTGTTACGGGCAAGGGAGCTTGTCCGGAGAGGCGCCGACACGATCGTTTTCGCTTCATGCATTCAGAAAGGTACGCCGCTGGGTTATCCGTGTCCCTTTGCCAAGAAAATGAAAACTCTGATCGAACGCGACCTGCCCGAAGGTATCCGTTTTTTGGATTACACTCATGAGGCACCTCCGGAGATGTAGAGGTCTCTGCAGGTTTTCTTGCGTCGTCCATCGCCGAAGTCCTATGGGACGAGTGCGGTACAGCCGATGACCGTATAAAAGATTTCCCCTGCTCTCGACGAACAGGGGAAATCCGTGACGATCGTATCGTCGATCGGAGGAGCTTTACTCCCACTCGATCGTTGCGGGCGGTTTCGAGGAGATGTCGTAGACGACGCGGTTGATTCCTTTCACGCGGTTGATGATGTCGTTGGACATCTTAGCGAGGAAATCGTAGGGCAGATGGACCCAGTCAGCCGTCATGCCGTCCGTCGAAGTGACGGCGCGCAGCGCGACGCAGCTCTCGTAGGTCCGCTCGTCGCCCATCACGCCTACGGACTGGACCGGCAGCAGCATCACGCCTGCCTGCCATACCTGATCGTACAGACCGTATTCTTTCAGTCCGTCGATGAATATCTTGTCGGCTTCCTGCAGAATGCGTACCTTTTCGGCCGTCACCTCGCCCAGAATGCGGATGCCGAGTCCCGGGCCCGGGAACGGGTGGCGGTTCAGAATGTCGGAGGGTATCTCGAGCTGACGGCCTACGCGGCGCACCTCGTCCTTGAAAAGCAGTCGGAGCGGTTCGACGATCTTCAGGTTCATTTTTTCGGGCAGCCCTCCCACATTATGGTGCGACTTGATCGTGGCCGACGGACCGTTGACGGACATCGACTCGATCACGTCGGGATAGATCGTCCCCTGAGCGAGCCAGCGCACGTCGGTCAGCTTCTGCGCCTCGGCGTCGAATACCTCGATGAAGTCCCGCCCGATGATCTTGCGTTTGCGCTCGGGGTCGGTCACTCCTTTCAGGTCGGAGAGGAATTTTTCGCCGGCGCGAACGCCGATTACGTTCAGTCCCATCGACTCGTACGACTTGAGCACGCTCTCGAACTCGTCCTTGCGGAGCAGTCCCATATCGACGAATATGCAGATCAGTTGCTGGCCGACGGCCCGATGCAGCAGCATGGCCGCTACCGACGAGTCGACTCCCCCGGACAACCCGAGCAGCACTTTGTCCGGCCCGATCTTTTCGCGCAGCTCGGCGACGGTCGATTCGACGAACGAGGCGGGAGTCCAGTCCTGACGGCAGCCGCAGATGTCGACGACAAAATGCTTCAGCAACTGCTTGCCCTCGGTCGAGTGGTATACTTCCGGATGGAACTGTATGCCCCATGTCTGCTCTCCGTCGATCTGGAACGCGGCGACCGGCACGTCCTCCGTGCTGGCGATGATCCGGTAGCTTCCCGGAATCCGGACGATCGTATCCCCGTGCGACATCCATACCTGCGTCCGCTCGGAAAGGTCCCGGATCAGCGGATTGTCGCCTTCCGTTTTCGACAGCATGGCCCGTCCGTACTCCCTCGTCGCCGAGGGAGCGACCTCGCCTCCGTAGCATTGCGAGAGGTACTGGGCTCCGTAGCAGACGCCCAACAGCGGCAGCTTGCCCTTGATCGCTGACAGATCGACGCGCGGGGCCTCCTTGTCGCGGACCGAGTAGGGGCTCCCGGACAGGATGACGCCTCGTACCGAAGCGTCCAGTGCCGGAATGCGGTTGAAAGGATGAATCTCGCAATATACGTTCAACTCGCGCACGCGGCGGGCGATCAACTGCGTGTACTGCGATCCGAAATCCAGAATCAGTATTTTTTCCTGCATATTCTCTCGTTTAAGTTTTTTCGGTTCGTTTGCGCTCTTTCCGCCGGGAGCTTACGAGCGGATTTCGGCTCCGGCATGCTGCTCGAAAGCGCGGATCAGGTTGCTCATCGCGCGGTCGATCGCCGAGTCGGTCAGCGTCTTGGTCGTGTCTTCGAGGAGCGCGTAGGATTTCTTTCCTTCGGGCAGCTTGTCGCCTTCGTACACGTCGAACAGCGAGACGCTGCGGAGCAGCTTCTTCTCCGTACTCCGGGCGATGGAGTACAGCCGGGAGAAGGTTACCTCCTTGTCCACGAGCAGGGCCAGATCGCGACGGACCTCGGGATATTTCGACAGTTCCAAAACCGTGACCGAATGGTTCCGCGTGATTCTGACCAGCGCGTCGAAGTCGAGTTCCGCATAGTACACGTCGGCTTTGATGTCGAACAGACTGCGAATCTTTTTCGACACGACGCCCATTTCGAGAAGTTTCTTTCCGTTCCAGCGACAGGCGATCGCTTCCGAGTAGAGGTCGCTTTCGAGCGGTTCGGTCTCGGCCGCATTCAGGTCCAGTCCGAAGCGCAGCATCGCCTTTTCCGCCATGGCTCGCAGCGTGAAGAAGCCGGCGGGCTGCGCGGCGACGTTCCACGAGGGCTGACGGTCGCTTCCCGTGACGGTCATCGATACCTTGGCTCGCTCGGAGTACGGCGCCAGTCCCCCTTTCTCCTTTTGGGCCGGGTCGTAAAAGTAGCAGTTTCCGTATTCGTACAGCTTCAGGTCCGCGTTGCGGTGGTTCACGTTCAGCTGGACGGCTTCCAGCGCGTTGAAGAGCAGTGTCTGACGCATGACGCTCAGGTCGTTGCTCAACGGATTCAGTATCCGTACGCAGCGCTCGGCCGGATAGCTGGCCAGTCCGTCGTAATAGGACGCCTTGGTCAGCGAGTTGCTCATGATCTCGTTGAAACCGTTGGCGGTCAGCATGTCCGACAGCAGGTTGACGAGCCGGTCGCGGTCGGGATGCGGAGCGTACGACAGCGTCGAGTGGACGCGTTGCGGAATCTCCACGTTATTGTAGCCGTATATGCGCAGAATGTCCTCGACCAGGTCGGCCTCGCGCCGCACGTCTACCCGGTAAGGCGGTACGGCGACGCTCAGTATGCCGTCGCACTCGCTTTCGATCCGCACGTCGAGCGCGCCGACGATCCGCCGGATCGTCTCGTCGGGAATCTCCTTGCCGATCAGTCTGCGCACCCGGTCGAGCGATACGTCGAACCGGAACGGCTCGATACGGACGGGATAGAGATCCGTGACCGGAGACGAAATCTCTCCCCCGGCCAGTTCCTTGACCAGCAGGGCCGCGCGCATCAGCGCGTAGGGCGTCATGTCGGGATCGATCCCGCGCTCGAAGCGGAACGAGGAATCGGTGCTCAGCCCGTGGCGCTTGGCCGTCTTGCGGACCCAGACCGGATTGAAATAGGCGCTTTCGATAAAGATGTCGGTCGTCGTTTCCGTGACGCCCGAGTCGAGCCCGCCGAACACGCCGGCGATGCACATCGGCTCGCGGGCGTTGCAGATCATCAGGTCGTCGGCCGAGAGCTTGCGCTCGACTCCGTCCAGCGTCGTGAAGGGCGTTCCTTCGGGGCAGGTCCGCACGACGATGCGGCCGCCCTCGATTTTCGCCGCGTCGAACGCGTGCAGGGGCTGTCCCGTTTCATGCAGGACGAAGTTGGTGATGTCGACTACGTTGTTTTTCGGATTCATTCCGATCGCGCGCAGCCGTCGCTGGAGCCATTCGGGCGAGGGAGCCACCTTCACTCCGGTCATCGTGACGCCCATATATCGCGGCGCGGCTTCGGCGTTCTGTACTTCGACGGTTATTTCTTTCCGGTCGCTGTCCTGAGCGAAGGCTTCCACCGGCGGAAGCTTCAGCTTGCAGGGCAGGCCGTTGGCTTTCAGATAGACGGCCAGATCGCGCGCTACGCCGTAGTGCGACATCGCGTCGGCTCGGTTCGGCGTCAGGCCGATCTCGAGCAGGTAGTCGTCCTCCACTTGGAAATAGTCACGGGCGGGCGTACCGGCCGGCACGTCCTGCGGCAGCACGATAATTCCGTCGTGGGCCGTGCCGACACCTATTTCGTCCTCGGCGCAGAGCATGCCCAGCGACTCGACGCCGCGTATCTTGCTTTTCTTGATTTTGAATCCGTTCTGCTCGCCCGTGGGATAAAGCGTCGAGTTGATCGTAGCGACGATCACTTTCTCTCCGGCGGCTACGTTCGGGGCGCCGCAGACGATCTGGGTCGGCGCGCCGTCGCCCAGATCGACCGTCGTGACATGCAGCTTGTCGGCGTCGGGATGCTTCTCGCAGGTAAGTACGTGGCCGACGACCAGTCCTGCGAGTCCTCCCCGAACCGACTCCGCCTTTTCGAGGGCCTCGACTTCCAGCCCGATGTCGGTCAGAACTCGGGCGGCCTGCTCGGCGTCGAGGTCGGTCTCGATATACTGTTTGAGCCAGTTGAATGATATTTTCATAGCGCTTGATGTTTTTTTGCTCCGTTCCGGTCGCGCGCGTCGTGCGTACAGGGCCGATTGCGAGCGCTGTCGCCGGTTGAAATGTGGCGAAAGTTACGAAAAGTTTGTCAAGTAGCCAACTTCTGGCGCGTCGATTCGCGGCAAGGCGGATTTCAGGCATATCGAGGAAATCCGAAAGGGGAAGACGCACTTCCCCCTTTCGGATTTTATAGACTTTGATCGAACGTGGGCTTGCGAGCCTGTTCCGGATCAGGGCAGTGTACCCGGGATGGTCGGTCATTGCCGTCCGGTCGGCAGCGCGTCGCTGTACACGGCCCCGGGCAGGTCGCGCAGATTGTAGCGCGAAGCCATGGCCATGCCGTAGGCTCCCGCCGTCCGGATCGCCAGCAGATCGCCCCGAGAGGTTTCGGGCAGCTCGATACCCGTGGCGAACGTGTCGGAAGACTCGCAGATCGGACCGACTACGGTATAGGTGCGCGGCTTGCCCGAGGAGGTCAGGTTTTCGATCCGGTGGCGGGCTCCGTACAGGGCCGGGCGGATCAGGTCGGTCATGCCGGCGTCCACGATGACGACTTGGGTTCCTGCAGCGGTCGTCTTGCCGTACAATGCGCGCGTCACCAGGTCGCCGCATTGTCCGACCAGCGAGCGGCCGAGCTCGAAATGGACGGTTTGTCCCGGCTCGGTTTCGAGACGGCGGCTGAAGATGGCGAAGTAAGTCGCGAAGTCGGGCATCGGCTCCCGGTCGGGATTCTCGTAGTCGACGGCCAGGCCGCCTCCCATGTTCAGGTGGCGCAGGACGATTCCCCGCTCGCGGAACCAGGAGCGGATCGCGTTGACCCGTTCGCACAGATGCTCGAATACCTCCATGCGCCCGATTTGCGATCCGATGTGAAAGTGCAGGCCGACGATTTCCAGATGGCTCAGTCGCTCCAGCGAGGCGATCACGCGGTCGATCTCGGTGTACGAGATGCCGAATTTGTTGTCGGCCTTGCCGGTCGATATGTACCGGTGCGTCATCGGGTCGACGTCGGGGTTGATGCGCAGCGCGACGCGGGCCTTGCGCCCCATTCGCTTCGCGATGGCGTTGATCGCTTCCATTTCGGCGGCCGACTCGCAGTTGAACGAGAAGATATCCTGTCCGAGCGCGTATTCGATTTCGCGGTCGGTTTTCCCGACGCCGGCGAAAACGATCCCTTCGGCCGGGAAACCTGCCTCGATCGCCGCGCGGACCTCGTTTCCGCTGACGCAGTCGGCTCCGAGTCCCGCTTTTCGTATCGTTTCGACGATGCGGGGATCGAAGTTGGCCTTCAGCGCGTAATGTATCCGATAGCCGTAGCGCGAAGCCTCGCTCACGGCCGTCGCGAGCGTGCCGCGCAGCAGATCCATGTCGTAGAAATAGAACGGCGTGGGCAACTCCCGTAGTCGTTCGATATACTTGCGTGCTCCCATGTTCAGAACAGTCCGTCGTTAAGACATTGCAATGTCCGTTTCTTGTGCTCCGTATCGATCAGCATGGCCAGGCTGCGGTGGCTGGCTCCGTAGGAAATCATCTTGATCGGAACGCCGCGCACGCACTCGAAAACACGGGCGGCCAGACCCGCGTCGCCGTGTTCCATGCGTCCCACGACGCAGACGATCGAGTTGCCGCGCTCGATTTCGATCGATCCCAGCGCGCTCAGGTCGCGGACGATCTCGTCGATGTGGGTGTCGTTGTCGACGGTCAGCGAGACGGCGACTTCCGACGTGGTAATCATGTCGATCGGAGTCCGATACTGCTCGAAAATCTCGAACACCTTGCGCAGAAAGCCGTATGCCATCAGCATGCGCGCCGAGTGGATGCGGATGACCGTGATGCCGTCTTTGGCCGCGACGGCGTGAAACGACTTCGTGTCGTCGTCACGGTTCGATATCGTCGTGCCGGGAGCCTCGGGGTCCATCGTATTCTTCAGCAGCACGGCGATCCCGTGATCCTTGCAGGGCTGAATCGTAGCCGGGTGCAGGATTTTCGCGCCGAAATAGGCCAGCTCGGCCGCCTCGTCGAAGCTCATCGTTCGGATCGGACGGGTGTTTTCGACGAAACGGGGATCGTTGTTGTGCATGCCGTCGATGTCGGTCCATATCTGTACCTCGGCCGCCTCGACGGCCGCTCCCATCAGTGCCGCGCTGTAGTCGCTCCCCCCTCTGCCGAGATTGTCGATCCGGCCCTGCGAGTCGGAGCAGATAAAGCCCTGAGCGACGAAGAACGTGCCGTCGTCGCCGGCGACACGGGCCAACGCCCGGCCGATACGCTCCGTGTCGACCTTCTCGTCGCTATCCTTGACCATGAAGTCGGGCGAGTGCAGGCATTCGGCCTTCAGTCCGGTCTCCTGCAGGTAGGCCGTGAAAATGGCCGAGGTCAACAATTCGCCCTGCGCTATGATTTTCCGTTCGGAGACGTCCTCCTCGAAAGCGGCCGCCTCGTCGCGTATCAGTCCGAAGGTTGCGTTCATTCGCGCGAGCGCTTGCGGCTTGCGCTCCCTGAGCAGTTCCTCTATGCAGCGCGTGTACTTGTCGGTCAGCATGGCGAGCTGTTCCTCGATGGCGTTCCGGTCTCCGGATGCCGCTGCCCGACTGATTCTGACCAGCGAGTCGGTCGTCCCGGACATGGCCGACAGTACCGTAATACGGGCCCGCTCGCGGCGAACGATCCCGGCCACTTTTTTCATGTTTGCGGCCGAACCCACCGACGTCCCGCCGAACTTCAATACTTTAATCATATAAATTCGATCACGAAGTTGTAAAATCAAACAATACTTTTACTTTTGCACAAAAGTAAGTTAAATTGTTTGTTTTTATCCGATAGTTTCATTTTTTTTGCAACAAGTTATAAAGGCGTCGAATTTTGCACGCGCAGGATATCGGACGTTTTCAAAGGCGGTATCTTTACTGGTACTTCGGTGTCGAATAAATCTAAAGTCATACATACACATACCTAATACCTAATATGCTTACAATACCGAACGCAGTAGAGGAGGTCATTAAAAAAAAGCCTTTTCTCGAAGGCGCTCTCGTGGAGGGGCTGATCAACCTTTCGGCGCTAGCGCGACAGCTCAAGCCGGAAATCGAAAAGAGGGTGGGCAAAGAGGTCAACGACAGCGCCGTCATCATGGCGCTCAACCGGCTGGTTCCCCGGCTGGAGTTGATGTCGGCGATGAAGTTCAAGAAAGTCGTCGAGAACATAGGCGACATCATCGTCCGGTCGAATCTGGCCGACTATGCCTTTGTGAATTCCCCCACGCTGTACGAGAGGCAGGCCATGCTGCTGGACCGCGTGCGTACGATGAAGGACGTATTTTGCACCTTTTCGCAAGGAATATACGAGACGACGCTGGTGGTCAGCAGTACGATCGTCGGGCTGGTCGATGAAATTTTCGCCGATGAGAACAATATCGCCAAGACGGTCGACCTGTCGTCCATTACGGTCAAGCTGCCTGCCGAGAATACGATCTGCCCGGGCGTTTACTATTATATCTTCAAGGAGCTGGCGTGGGATAACATCAATATCACCGAGGTGATCAGCACGACCAACGAGTTTACCGTCGTTATCAGCGACAGCGACATTCACCGCGCTTTCACGATTCTGATGGAGGCCAAGCGTCAGGTGAGCATTTAGGTGCCCGAGCATTCTTTCGTTCGCGTGGCTCTCCCCTGCTCTACCGGTACCGAACGAGCAGGTCGGCTATGGCGAAAGCCGCGTAGCACACGCTTGCCAGCCCGTTCATCGTGCCGAACGAGAGACCGATCCGCGACAGGTTCCGAGGCGTGAAGCGCATGTGCTGATAAGCCAGCAGACCGACGAACAGGGCGGCTCCGACCCAATACAGTCCGCCGGCGTCGTAGTAGGTTCCCGCTACGACGACGGCATAGACGCTTATCATATGGAGTGCGATGCTGATCGCGATACCGCCCCGGACTCCCCAGCGAGCCGGCACGGAATGCAGTCCGTGCTCGCGGTCGAACTCCACGTCCTGCAATGCGTAAACGATGTCGAAACCGCCGCACCATGTGATAACCAGCCCGCAGAGCAGGATCGGGAACACGGCCAACTGTCCCGTTACGGCGACATAGGCCCCGATCGGGGCGATTCCGAGCGCCACGCCCAGAACGATATGGCACCAGGCCGTAAAGCGCTTGGTCAGGCTGTACCCCGTGAGAACCAGCAGGGCGACGGGCGACAGAGCGAGAGCCAGCGGATTGATCCACCATGCAACCAGGACGAACAGCACGGCGTTCAGCACGACGAACCACAATGCGCTACGCGCGGAGATCGAGCCCGAAGGAATCTCGCGGCCGCTCGTGCGCGGGTTCTGCGCGTCGATCCGCCGGTCGGCCCAGCGATTGAATCCCATGGCCGTGTTACGTGCCAGCACCATAGCCAAAAGCACCTTGACCAACACCGGCCACTCGAACGGCAGACCGTTGGACCGCAGCGCGTACACGTATCCGACCAGTGCGAAGGGAAGCGCGAATATCGTATGGGAAAACTTGACGAGCGACGCATAGCGCGAGACGGTTGCGAGACAATTCATGGGAACGGCGTTTTTTACGAATCCGCAAAATTAACTAACTTTGCGTACGAATAAAAGAAACGTATGAAGAATATCCGCAATTTCTGCATCATAGCGCATATCGACCATGGCAAGAGCACGCTTGCCGACCGCCTGCTCGAAACGACCAAGACGCTTTCGGAGCGTGAGCTGCAGGCTCAGGTGCTGGACGACATGGACCTCGAGCGCGAAAAGGGAATCACGATCAAAAGCCACGCGATCCAAATGGAGTATGTCTACAAGGGCGAAAAATA
>CABUJP010000042.1:0-18082 GCA_902491835.1 uncultured Alistipes sp.
TGAAGCACATCATTGCCAATATCCGTAGCACGGCTATGAAATTCGTCTCGGGAAACAAGCAATCACCAGCCTGTCTGTCCGACTATCCGCCGACACTTCTGCCGCGGCGTCTCCTCCGGACCGCTACCCACGAAGTTTCACGGCAGAAAAACCGTGAAAGACGGAACAAGGGAGGGAGAACGGCATCTTCGGCATAAAACCGAAAAAAGAAATTTCAAGCCATGCCTCGAACACCCACCGAGCCCGCTTGCGGAACGGATAGAAGACCGGCCAGCCAATCTCAATTCTTCACACAAGCCAGAAGCCGCCCCGGGTTCGCAATCCGCGCACGCGGCCCGTGCGCCCACACATCGGACAAAGCGGGCAGAAGCCCGATAGCCCCGTCGTGGCTTCGGACAAGCATCTCGGCCATACCGGCCGTGCACCCGAAATTCCCGTCGATCCGGAACGGCGGGTGCGCGTCGAAAAGATGGGGTCAGCTGCCAATATCAAAGCGCGCACCCTTGCTAAAACAGCAGCGTATACTCCTTTCCCGCGTCGGTACTCATATCGTACGTATACTTGGCAGGCCGAACGGTCGGTGTCGACTCGGCAACGGGCGATACCACCGGCGACACGGTCGGCTGAAGGGCGAACAGCGGATTCGGATTCTCTCCCCGGGCAACCCGGAAATCCGTTCCTTTGCACGATTTCAGAGCCGTCGCAGTCCGCAGACGACAGTTTCCGCCCACCGACGAACGGATCACCGCCCGCCTCAGACGACCGCTCTCCCACTCCATCTCCACGATCTCGAAGCCGCCCCGGGCGCGCAGTCCGCGCACGCGGCCCGTGCGCCACACATCAGGCAAAGCGGGCAGAAGCTCGATAGCTCCGTCGTGGCTTTGGACAAGCATCTCGGCTATACCGGCCGTGCACCCGAAATTCCCGTCGATCTGGAACGGCGGGTGCGCGTCGAAAAGATTCGGATAGGTACCTCCCGACTCGGGGCCCCCGCCCTCGGGCGATATCTGGTCGGTAATCAGCTTATAGGCATGATTTCCATCCATGAAGCGGGCCCACAGGCAGACTTTCCAGCCCATCGACCATCCGGTCGAGGCATCGCCCCTATGGACCAGCGAAGTGCGCGCCGCATCGAAAAGCTCCGGAGTCCGATAGGGAGAAATCTGACGCCCGGGATAGAGTCCCCACAAATGAGACACATGGCGGTGGCGGTCTTCGGGATCGTCCCAGTCCTCCATCCACTCCTGCAACTGTCCCCAGCTTCCCACCTGCATCGGCGCGAGCCGCGAGCGGGCCGTCCGAAGCTCGTCGGCCAGAGCCGCATCCCGTCTGAGCGTCCGAGCCGCCTCGATCGTATTGGAGAACAAGTCGAAAACCATCTGGTTGTCCATCGTCGCGCCGGCTACGACGGCATGACGGATTCCCGCCTTCGCGGGCGTGTTCTCCGGCGAGATCGAAGGTACGCAGACCAACCAGCCGTGTCGGGGCTCCTCGGTCAGAAAATCGAGAAAAAACTCGCTGGCCTCCTTCATCATCGGATAGACCTCCGCCAGATAGGCCGTATCGCCGCTGAAAAGGTAACGGTCCCACAGATGCTGGCAGAACCAAGCGTTCGACGTGGGCCACATGCCGCTGAGCGGCGTATCGACCATGCCGCTGATACGCCAGATGTCCGTATTGTGGTGGGCCGTCCATCCCCGCGCCCCGTACATCTGCGACGCCGCCTGCCGGCCCGTAACGCTCAGGTCGCGGATCATGTCGATCAGCGGAGCGTGCAGCTCGGCCAAATTCGTAGGCTCGGCCGGCCAGTAGTTCATTTCCGTATTGATGTTGATCGTGTACTTGCCGTCCCATGCCGGGAATCTCTGATGATTCCAAATACCCTGCAAATTGGCTGGCTGACCGCCGGGCTGGGAAGAACAGATCAGCAGATAGCGGCCGAACTGGAAATAGAGCGACGCGAGCTGCGGATCGAAACGGGAGGCGAACTCGCGCACCCGCACGTCGGTCGTCTTATCGGCCTGAGCGTTCGTTCCCAGATCGAGCGAGACCCGCTCGATCCACGGACGGTAAGCCGCGATGTGGTCGGCTTTCAGCTGGGAATAGCGCTTTTTCCTCGCACCCGACAGATAGGACTCGGCCCGTTCGGCCGGATCGCCGGAAATGTCCCGATAGTCGTTGAAATTGGTAGCGACCGAGACCAGAATCGTGACGGCATCGGCATCCGTTACCGTAATTCCGACGCTGTCGGCCACCGCTTTCCCTCCCTCGGGCAGGACCTCCGCCACCGTGCGGTACCGTACCATTCCGGGGATCGTCTCGTGTCCGTCGGTCCGGCCGTCGATCAGCAGGCGATTGTCGCCCGAGGCGGTTACCCGGTAATTATCCATAGGCGTGGCGAACGAAATCCGAAACGAAACCCGCCGCCGCTCGGAAGCGGTCAAGCGGACTACGGCTACCTGATCGGGGAAGGAGGTAAACACCTCCCGCTCGTAACGCACGCCGTCCACGACATAGCGCACGGTCGCTACGGCCGTCTCCAGGTTCAAATCCCTATAGAACTCCGAGCAAGCCTGATGTCCCGGGAAATCGAGCAGCAGCGACCCGGCCGTCTGATACGGCATCCCGTGCGACGCATGCAGAGAAAACTTCTCATCGCACAGCTCGAAAGCCTCGTCGTACTTTCCCCCGAAAATCAGCCGCCGGACCTCGGGCAGCGCGGCCAAAGCCTCCGGACTGACATTGTTATGGGGACCGCCGGCCCAAATGGTCTCCTCGTTAAGCTGAAGTTCCTCGCGGCCGCTACCGCCGTACACCATGACGCCCAGCCAGCCGTTGCCCAGCGGAAGCGCCTCCTCCCAGCGGGAAGCGGGCTCGTCGTACCAAAGCTTCAGCGTCCGGGAAGCCGGTCCGGCAGAGAGCATGTACGGGAAAAAGAACGAAACGAAAAACAAAAAAAGAAATCTCATGGTCGGAACGATCGATTATTTCACAAACATTTTATTGAAGCCCGTCCTGCGACAGATGCGTGCTGATCGGCCGGGGATCGTCCGAAGCCGGAAAATCCAGTCCGAAGAGCTCCCGGCCCAACGGGCGGACGGCGGAACCGTCCAGCTTACTCGGATCATAGCCCGTTTCGCACTCGAAAGGCATCACGTAGGCCAGTACGGACCAGCCCCAGAACCGTTTCAGGCCGAGCCCCTCCCCGCTTTCCCCGTTGTAGAACTCGCGGGTTACCTCGTTGCGCTTATAGACCAGATCGACCGTCTTGCGGGCCAGCTCGCGGGCGACGTCCGCATATCCGTAGTCGAGCAGCCCGTGCATAATCATGTAATTGGTCGGAATCCACGTCGCACCTCGCCAGTTGCATCCCCAGTCGCGGATGTCTCCCTGAACATAGTCGGGTTCGGTCTTGGCATAGCAGGCCACCGGAAATTCCGTCCAGAACTCATCGGGATTGGTCAAATGCTCTCTCACCAGCCGCTCGGCCCGGCGAGGCGGAACGATTCCCGCCCACAGGGGAATGAACCCCGCGGCGGACTTCACCCGGACCAGCTCGCCGGTATGCTCGTCCCGGTCATAGTAGAAGCCGTCCTCCTCGTCCCAGAAGACCGTATTGATTTTGTCGGCCAGCAGGGCGGCACGCACGCGGAGCCTTTTCGCATCGTCCGCCTTACCGAGCTTCTCGGCCATCAACTCCATCGCCCGGAGCTCCCTGTAAATATAGCAGGCTAGATCGACTCCTTCGTATCGGAATTCGTCCAGCCGGCCGGCCCGGCTGATCTGGTTGTCCATCCCGCTGTGATCGGAGCTGTTCCAGACGGGCAGCCCGTTGCGGTCAAAGTCGCAGTAACGCATCCAATAGTCGATGCTCAGCATCAACTGCTCGTAATACGAGATCGACCTGAACGCCGGACCTATCTGGACCCGGCCCCGGTCGCCGCGCTCCTCCAGCCACGCATAGTCGCCCGTCTGGCGGGAGCCCAGCTCGGCGATCTGGGCCAGAAAGGGCTTGAAATGCTGCCGTTCCCGCTTCTCGATCAACGTACGGGAGATAAAGCCGTTGACGCACTGCTGGTTCAGAAAGCTTCTCAGATTGGTAAAGCAGTAATCCGATATCCCGAAATAGCTCATATAGAGATTCTCGAAATACAGGTCCCAGTCGTACATCTCATGGTAGGCATATCCGGTCAGCAGCTTCCGTCCGTCGGGCTCGTACAGCACGACGCCGCGAGCCGCTATATCCCGGTTCACCTCCTCGATCCGGCGCAGGAAATCGTCCCCGGCCCCGATCTCATATTGGCGAACGACCTTTCGGAACGTTTTTTCCTGCGTCTGTCCCTGCATATGGGTCAGCAGAAGGGAGCCGAGAACCGGCAGGCAAAAGAATCTGAGCATCGACGTTTTCATAAGCAAGTCTATTTTATTTACCGAACAGATCAAATTTCCGCATGGACAAACAGAGCATCACGGTTTCCTCCACAGCCGGGACATGTCCTCCAAGGTCTTGCCCTTGGTCTCGGGAACCCATTTCCAGACAAAAACCGCCGACGCAAAAGACATCAAGGCATAGATGCAATAAGTGCCTCCGACGCTCCATGCGCTCAGCGACGGGAAAGTCGCCGAGACAAGAAAGTTCGAGACCCATTGGGCCGCAACGGCTATGGCTACAGCCTGCGAGCGAACGGTATTGGGGAAAATCTCCGCGATCAGCACCCAGCAGATCGGGCCCCACGACATCATGAACGACGCGGTATAGATAATAATGAAGACCAGAGCCATGAGCCCGATGGCGTCCGTAAACGACAGTATCGCCAGAGCCGCCATTCCGACCATCATGCCCGCCGAGCCGACGATCAGCAGCGGCTTGCGTCCGATCCGGTCGACGGTAAAGATCGCGACGACGGTAAAAAGGATATTGACAATACCCATGACGACGGTCTGGAGCATCGAAGCATCGCCCGACGCTCCCATATTCTCGAAAATACGCGGGGCATAGTAAAGCACGACATTGATGCCGACGGCCTGCTGGAAAAACGAGAGCAGAATGCCGATGACGATGACCGTCGCACCGTAGGCGAAAAGCCTGTCCCGCTTTTCGCGTACCGTCGTCTTGATCTCGTCGAGGACCACGCGGGCCTCGGCCGTGCCGTTGATGCGCTCGAGCACGGCGAAAGCTTTCCGGTCGTTTCCCCGCAGCGCAAGGAAACGCGGCGTTTCCGGCACGAACATGATCAGCAGAAAGAATACGCCGGCAGGGAAAGCCTCGGAAAGGAACATCCGCCGCCAGCCGATCTCTGTCATGGCGCTCTGTATCTCCGCATTCGTAGCACCTAAATTATCTCGTATCAAATAGTTGACAAAATACACCACCAGCATGCCGAAAATAATGGCGAACTGGTTGCACGAAACGAGAGTGCCCCGGATTTTCGCGGGAGAGACCTCGGCGATATACATGGGACAGACAGCCGAGGCCAGCCCTACGCCGAGACCGCCGATTATACGATAAACGTTGAAAGCTATCAGCAGCGGGAACGTTGGCTCGCCATAGGGCAGCACGCCGCTTTCGGGCCACCACGACCCTACTGCCGAGACGAAAAAGAGAACGGCGGCCACGACCAGCGTCCGTTTCCGGCCGAAACGCGAGGCCAGCAGCCCGGAGATCGCACCGCCGGCGACACAGCCGACCAATGCGCTCGAAGCGGTGAAGCCGTGCAGCCACGCGGTATACTCGAAGTCCGTCGCGGAACGGAAAAACCGGTCGAGCGCCTGCTCGGCTCCCGATACGACGGCCGTGTCGTAACCGAAAAGCAATCCGCCGATGATCGCCACCAACACGATGGAGAAAAGATAGGCGCGGCTGCCGGCTCGTTGTCCTGAAGTCATTGGCTCATTATGCTTTAATAAGTTCCCCGAGAGTATCCGGCCAGGCGTACCCTCGGAAATCCGGTTAAATATACATATTTACGAGAGCCTCGTATAGCTCCTGTTTTCCGCTATGCTGCGCCGGCTCGTGCCTGCGGGCGTATTCGGCCACTTGCTCCAATGTCAGCCTGCCTTCCTCGAAAGCCTTGCCCTCGCCTCGGTCATACGAAGCGTAACGCTCCGCCAGCATCTTCCGGTACGGCGAACGGTCGAGGATATCGACAGCGATCAGCAGCGCGCGGGCCATGATATCCATAGCGGCGATATGGGCAATGAAAATATCCTCGAGGTCCGTCGAGTTGCGGCGTGTCTTGGCATCGAAGTTCGTGCCTCCGCCCTGCAGTCCTCCGCCACGAACGATGACTATCATGGCCTGCACCATTTCGTAAAGGTCGATCGGAAACTGGTCGGTGTCCCAGCCGTTCTGATAGTCGCCGCGATTGGCGTCGATCGACCCCAACATGCCGGCGTCGACGGCGCACTGAAGCTCGTGCTCGAACGTGTGCCCGGCGAGCGTGGCATGGTTGACCTCGATGTTGACCTTGAAATCCTTGTCGAGGCCGTGAGCCCGCAAGAAACCGATGACGGTCTCGGTATCGGCGTCGTACTGGTGCTTCATCGGCTCCATCGGCTTAGGCTCGATGAGGAAGTTTCCCTTGAAACCCTTTGAGCGGGCATAGTCGCGCGCCATGCGAAGCATCGTGGCCATATGCTCCTTTTCGCGCTTCATATCGGTATTCAGCAGCGACATATATCCCTCGCGGCCGCCCCAGAAGACGTAATTCTCGCCGCCCAACTCGATCGTGGCGTCGATAGCGTTCTTGATCTGCAACATAGCGCGGGCCGCCGCATCGAAGTCGGGATTGGTCGACGCACCGTTCATGTAGCGGGCATGCCCGAAAACATTGGCCGTGCCCCAAAGCAGCTTGATTCCGGTTTCGGCCTGCTTCCGCTTGGCATAGGCGACGATCTCCTTGAGATTCGCCTCATATTCCCCGGGAGTCGCGGCTTCGTCCACCAGATCGACATCGTGGAAGCAGTAATACTCGATACCTATTTTCTGCATGAACTCGAAACCGGCGTCCATCTTGGCTTTGGCCCGCTCGAGGGGATCCGCCGCCTCGTTCCACGGAAACGTTTTCGTGCCGCCGCCGAACTGGTCGCCGCCTTCGGCACAGAGCGTATGCCACCATGCCATCGAGAACTTGAACCAGTCCTTCATCTTCTTGCCCTTCACGACCCGCTCGGGATCGTAGTAGCGGAATGCCATCGGATTCCTCGACTCCTTGCCCTCGAACTCGATTTTTCCTACCGTAGGAAAATAACTCTTTGCTATCATGTATCGTAAGATTTAAATTAGGTCATTGGCTGAGTTTGGATTCGATCTCGGCAATCCATGCCCGATACCCCGCCTCGAGAACCTCGCGGTCGGCCCCGACAGGCTCGACGACCGACAGTCTGCGGAGCGAGGCGAACGCCTCCTCCCGCGTTTTATAGAATCCGGCGCCCAAGGCCGCCCCGCGTGCCGCGCCCAACGCTCCGTCGGTGTTGAACAACTCGATACGGGCTCCGGTGAGCGTTGCCAGCGTCTGCCGGAAAAGCGGAGAGAGAAACAAATTGGCCTGTCCGGCACGGATCACATCGGGAGCGAGACCCATAGCGCGCATGATGTCGATACCGTAGCGGAACGAATAGGCAATGCCTTCCTGCGCAGCACGGAGAATGTGCGCCGAGGTGTGACGGTTAAGATCGATGCGGACGATTCCGGCTCCGGTGCACCGGTTGCCGAGCACGCGCTCCGCTCCGTTACCGAAAGGAACGACCAGCAGCCCTTCCGAACCGGCCGGAGCGCTCATGGCCAGACGATTCATCTCGGCATAGTCCATCGTCCGCTGCATGATCTGGCGGCGCATCCACGCATTCATGATGCCCGTACCGTTGATGCACAGCAGAATCCCGTAACGGGGCTTTCCCTGCGTGTGATTGACATGGACGAACGTATTCACGCGCGACTGAGGGTCGGCTCGAGGAGTGTCCACAATGCCATAGACCACGCCGCTCGTTCCCCCTGTCGCGGCGACCTCGCCCGCTTCCATCACGTTCAGGGAGAAAGCGTTGTTGGGCTGGTCGCCCGCACGATAGGCAATGGGCGTTCCGGCCGGTATGCCGAGCAATCGCTCCGTCGCAGCGTGGGTATACGATTGGATGCCGATCGAGACATCGGCGTCGGGAATCATCGCGCGAGGGATCCCGTACCAGTCCGACACGAAGTCGGCGCGGCGCTCTTCCTTGAAATCCCAGAGTATCTGTTCCGAAAGGCCGCTGACGGTCGTGGATACCCGTCCCGAAAGGCGGTACGCGATGTAATCGCCCGGGAGCATGAATTTGTAGACCCGAGCGAAAATCTCAGGCTCGTTATGCTTGACCCAAGCCAGCTTCGAGGCGGTGAAGTTGCCGGGCGAGTTGAGCGCATGCTCCAGGCAGAAAGCAGCCCCTATGCCCTCGAACGCCTCGTCGCCGATCTCTACGGCCCTCGAATCGCACCAGATGATCGACTTGCGCAACGGCCTGCCGGTCTCGTCAATACAAACCAAACCATGCATCTGGTACGTAATGCCGACGGACGCCACCTCCCGCATCGGATGCTCCGCGGCGATCCGCCGAATACTTTCGCAAACGCAGCGCCACCACATATCGGGGTCCTGCTCGGCCCAACCGCTCCGGACGGCTTCGATGGGCATTTCCGTCGCCGGACTGGCGGCCGAAGCCACGCACCGGCCGCTCTCGATGTCCATGAGCGATACCTTGACCGACGAGGACCCTATGTCAATACCTAAGCTTTTCATAATCGCAGCGGGATCAATAGCGCCAATTATGGATGAATCTCCATTTCGACTTCTCCTTCAATGCTTTCTTATAGGCGCTCTTGTTGAAAACATAGTACCGGGCCGGCTTGTGAGCCACGCCCTGCTCCTTTTCGGACGTAGGAATCAGAAAACCCGAGCCCAATATCTTTTTGCGGAAATTTCGGTTGTCTATCTCGATCCCCAGCACGGCGCCGTACAGATTCTGCAACGCACGGATCGTAAACTTACGAGGCAGCAGCTCGAAAGCGACCGGGGATTGCTGTATTTCACGACACAGCACGGAAAAAGCCGCCGAAAGGATCGCCTTGTGATCCATAGCCAGCCGCTGAATCATATCCACATCGACCCATCGGGCTCCCTTGGCCGTCGTATAGGCGACGATACGGCCATCGAGCTTCACCAGCGCGTAATAGCCGACGGTCACCACGCGGTCGGTACGGATACCGTGGTAACGATTGATCCACTCCAGTTCCTCCGGGCCTACCCGGTCGGGATCGGAAAAAATTTCCAGCTGCTTCAGATAGACGTTCCGCAGTCCCGTAGCCTCCTCCAACACGCGGTAAGCAGCCTCGGTCAACGTTTCGTTCTCGAGAATCATCGCGCCCGGGAGCTTTAGCGGCTCCAAATCCGAGTTCGGCTCCCGATAGCGGCGATCGACCAATAACACCTTGAGCGACTTACCGTTGAATCCGAAGACAACGCAATCGACCGACAGCGATTGGTTCATCTGGACAGACATAATGGAGGTTTTAGGTTACGATTTTAAAATTATCCATTTCGGCCAGAGAATCCAAATTTATCGTACTTTATACGCTAACTATTCTGCCATAATCGTATCGCAGGGTCGACGGATGCCTGCTCCGAAACATCGGCCGATAACCGCCCTTTTTACGCTAACTAAATACGACGCCGAGCCTAATCCGATAATTCGTCTCGGGCAGGCGGGCGAATCTCTCGCGGTACGACCGTTCCGGATTCGGTTTTCCCATTCCACGAGAGCTGCCGATCCGGACTTTAGCAGGAAATCGGGCCCGACTCCTTTGCCGCGATAGCGGGGCCTCAGTGCATAAGATTTCAACGGAATCCGGAAAACGGCTTCCGCGTAAACGACGGACAGAGCGGGCGCGGATACGGTCTCACATGAAAATATCGTTAACTTATCGACAGAAGGCGGCTTCAAAGCTCGCTTCTCCCGATAATTTTTCTAACTTTATACTGTACGCCAAACCTAAATAAACAAGAGATGAAAAAAATTCTGATTCCGGTCCTGCTTTTGGGCTCGCTCTCTTTGAGCGGCCAGATCCGCAACGACGAAGTCTACGAACTGCCCGAGATGGAAACAAGCGACCTGCGCAACGACATCCGGATTCCGGACGTCGACGGCTTCCATGTACTCAAATGCGACTTTCACACGCACACGATCTTCTCGGACGGCCGCGTATGGCCGACCATGCGCGTCGACGAGGCATGGAAGGACGGTCTCGACGCCATCGCCATCACGGACCACATCGAGGTTCGCCCGTGGAAACCGTTCGTATCGGGGGGCGATCTGAACTCGTCGTTCGACATCGCCAAGCAGCGGGCCGACCAGATCGGATTCATCGTGATCAAAGGCATCGAGATCACGCGCGCGAAACCGCTGGGACATATCAACGCGCTGTTCATCACCGACGCCAATCCGATCGAGACGCCCGAGCCGCTGGACGCCGTGAACGAGGCTTACCGTCAGGGCGCCTTCATTATGTGGAACCATCCGGGCTGGCCCGACGACCAATGCACGATGTACGACGTGCACGAGCAATTGATCAAGGAGGGTAAGATCCATGGCGTCGAGGTATTCAACTCGGCTGAGTACTATCCGAAGGCGATCGACTGGTGCCGCGATCTGAAACTGGCTTTCCTCGCAAACAGCGATATCCACAGCACGACGGGCGACAGCTACCGTCCCAAACCGCTGGGACGCCCGGTAACGCTCGTTCTGGCCAAGGAACGCTCGGAAGCCGGTATCCGCGAAGCGATGTTCGCCGGACGGACGATCGCCCTGTTCGACGATCTGCTGGCCGGCCCCGAGGCGCTACTGACCGGCTTGGTCAAGGCTTCGATCGACAGGCGCGTCATCCGCAGCGACGAGCAGGGAGAACTGGTCGAGCTGACCAATCGCTCGGACATCCCGTTCCGGGGCACGGTCGAGGGAAAATTGGTCAGCCTGCCCGCAGGGAAAACGATTCGGACGAGGCTCCCGGCCCAATGTACGATCAAAATGGAAAACTGCTACACGGGGAACGGGCAAGCGCTCGAAATGGCTTATCCGTTCCAATAACTCACGTCCCGGAACAAACGGTCCGGACAATTTCGGAAAGAACGGTCGAACGCTGAGAAGACAGCGTTCGACCGTTCTTCATGCCACCGACCGGGACACCTCTGTATAATTCCGCTCGAACACCGGTCGCATGGGTACAGGAAACCCGCCTCGGACACATATCAAAAAAATCGCAAGCTATCGCTTCCGCCGTCATTCTTCAGCCGAACCATCTCGAACTTCACCGATCCCGGTAACTTCGTCGCACATTTCATGCACTTTGACGAATCGTTCCCATGCTCTCGCCGGTCGCTTGCTCCGCCCAAGCCTGCAGGCAGGAACCGTCGTAAACGGGATCGTTTCTCTTATGGACAGAAAGCGATTCCTCCCGTAACGCCCGCCGCAAGGCGGGCATCCTCATTTCCCTCGAGCTACCATTCCGTAATCCGGTCGGGACCGCCGATCCGATAGCTCCGAACGATTCTATATTTCAGGATTCACACCGAACCATTTCAACAGACCACACCGCAAGTCGTAAAAAGACTCCTTACTCGGAAAACCCGGTATTCGCCGGCGCAACAAGCTACAGAATCTTTCTTACGTCCGTACCTCCGATCCTCCATTTCCCTGTGCTTAGGATCGCGGACGGTCCGTTGCGTACTCCGCGCGTTCGGAACGCTTGCGGACGACGTAGACGATCTCGCTGCGCAACCCGTACAACTTGACCGCCTCGGGCAACAGACAGCGCACGTAGTCGATCTCCTCGACGTCAAAGCCGGCCTCGGAGAGACGCCGGCCGTAGTCGCGGCCGTAATCGCGCAGATGGTCTTTCTGCCCGAAATGTCGCTCTCGCTCCGCGGGGTCGGTGATCGACGGGTTCTCGTAAGTCGTCTCGCGCTCCATGTTGACCGGCGAGAGCATGATGCCCCACCCGCCCGGCCGCATCACGCGGTACATTTCGCGCATCGCGCGGCGGTCGTCGTCGACATGCTCGAGAATATGATTGCAGAATATCACGTCGAACTCGTCGTCGGGAAAAGGAATCCGCTGAATGTCCATCTTGACCTTCGCCAGCGGGGACTCCAGATCGGCCGTCACGTAATCGAGCGCCGGCAGCTTCTCGAAACGCTTCAGGAAGCAGCGCTCGGGCGCGACATGCAGCAGACGGGCCGGCGTCTCGAAGAAAGCGGTCTCGTTTTTCAGATAGAGCCACATCAGCCGGTGACGCTCGAGCGCCAGACAACGGGGACACAGCGCGTTCTCGCGCGGATTCACATAGCCGTACGGCATAAAGCGTCTATAGCGCGCGCCGCAGACCGGACACTCCACGCCGCGCCCCGCATAGGCGAGACCCAGCACCGGCGTGCACAGATGCACCACCCGCTGGATATACCGTCGGGGGACATGCCTCAGTACGAATCGGATCAGTTTCTTCATGGTCGCCGGCGTTATTCTTCCTTCAAGGCTTCGGATACTTCCTGCTCGGCCTTGCGCAGCTTCTCGCGGCACAGCCTGAGCAGCTCGGCGGCGCGCTTGACCTGCGCCCCCAGCTCGTCTACGTTCATCTGCCCGTCGTTGAACTTTTCGAGGATTCGCTCCACTTCCTCGACGGCCTGCGTGTAAGTTAATTTCGGAGGTGTCATATTGATTTGATTTTATCGATTTGCGCTTCGAGCGTACGGGAATGCGTCTGGATCTCGACCCGGTCGCCCGGATGCAGCGCGAGCGGATCGGCCAGCGCCCCGCCTGTCAGGCGAACCACCGAAAAGCCCATCTCCAGTATCCGCCGGGGATCGCGCGAAGCGACCAAATCGCCCGTCAGCGCGAGTTCGCGGCGACGTACGGATAGAAAATCGGAGCTGCGATGACGCAGCATCAACGCGAGATTATCCGTCCGAAGCCCTTGGCTCTTCAATGCGAAACGGGCAGCCTGAGCGACCCCGGAACGCAGCGTTCCGAGCCGGTCGCCGCTCCGGCGGACCGCCTCGATCGCACGGTGTCCCAGCTCGGCGCCTGTCCGCTGCAGACCCAGCGAGCACTCGTGCACCAGACGCATGGTTTGTTGTTCCAGACGCATCGCCCGCTCGCGCAGCAAGGTCGTACAGCCACCGAGCATCTCTTCCACCCGTTCGGCCAACCGGCTGCGAAGCGAGTCGAGCAGAGCCTCGAACTCGGCCATTGCGTTTTTCAGATAGACGGCGACGGCCGTCGGGGTCTTGAGCGACACGGCGGCTACCAGATCGGCCACGCTCCGGTCCTTGTCATGGCCGATACCGGCGATCACCGGCAGCGGGAACTGGGCCAAATGGCAGCACAGCCGATAGCTGTCGAAGCTGCCCAGATCACTCTGCGATCCGCCTCCACGAATCAGCACGACCGCGTCGAAATCGTCCAGCGCGTCGGCCACGGCCTCCAAAGCCCGGACGATCGACTCCTCGGACTCGGCACCCTGCATGAAGGCGTCGAACAACGTCACCTCGAAACGGTAAGGGCCGGACGACAGTTCCTTCATGAAGTCCTGATATCCGGCCGCGTTACGCGATGAGACGACGGCCAAACGCTGCACGACGGCCGGCATCGGCAACTCGCGGTTCATGTCGAACACCCCGTCCCGCTGCAACTGCTCGATCGTCTGCCGACGCTGGCGCTCCATGTCGCCGAGCGTATAGGAAGGATCGATGTCCGTGATCTGAAGCGACAATCCGTAAAGCTCATGGTAGGAGACGAGCGCCTTGACGAGCACCTTCAGTCCCGCGCAAAGCGTCTGTCCCCCGGTGGCAGCGCCGAAATAGGAAGCGATCATCCCGTACGTGCTGCGCCAAATCACCGCGCTGATCTTCGCCTTCGGAACATGATTGGCGCCCCCTTTCTCGACCAGCTCCAAATAGCAGTGGCCCGAATAGTTGACCTTCAGCTCGCTGATCTCGGCCGTCACCCAGTACGGCAGCGGATGGGCGCCGTCGATACCTCGCTTGATAAGCGACTGAAGCTCGCTGAGAGTAATATGCTGCGGCATGGCTGGCTATCGTTCGATTCTCAGTTATTGACCCGGAAAACCTTTTGGACCCCCTTGATCCGCATCAGCGAATAGATCACCGCATCGACGACCTGCGTGCTGGTCACTTCGATGTTGATCAGACCCGACAGCGTGCCGCCCGAGGAGTTCAGGCTCATCGAGCGGATATTGATCTTCAGGTCGCGGTTGATGACCTCGGCGATCTTGTTCACGAGTCCTGTCAGGTCGTCGGCCTGAATGCGGATCGCGGCACGGAACGCGCCCTTGGCCCCGTCGGCCTGCCAGCGGGCCGGAAGCACACGATACGGGTAGCGCTCCCTAAGCCTTTGGGCGTTCGGACAATCCTGCCGGTGAATCGTTATGCCGCCGCTGACCGTCGTAAAGCCGAAAATCTCGTCGCCGAAGATCGGATTGCAGCATTTGGCCAGCTTGTACTCGATGTTGCTCAGCGACTCGTCGATAATCAGCGCGTCGTCGCTCTCGACGCTCACCTTCGTAACCGGCACCTCGCGGACCGGTCTTTCGTCGAGACTGTCGGACAAATGCCGCGTCAACACGTCCTTGATGTCGGCCAGCACGATTTTCTGCTGCGCGATCTGTCCGTACAGCTCGGTTCCCGTCTTCAGCTTATAGTATTTGCAAAGCACCATGACGGCGTCGTCCATCGTGACTGGGAGCTTCCAGTTCTTGATCTTGCGCTCGAGCTCCTCGCGGCCGAGACTGGCCGCCTGAGCCTGTTGCTCGCGCATGTAGGCCTTGATCCGGCTTCGGGCCTTGGCCGTCGTGACGAAACTCAGCCAGTCGGCTTTGGGCTTCTGCTGCTTGGAAGTCAGAACCTCGACGATGTCGCCGTTGTGCAGCACCTCGCGCAGCGAGACATTGCGGTGATTGACCTTGCCCCCGACGCAAGTCATGCCCAGACCGGAATGGATGTCGAAAGCGAAATCGAGCACCGTCGCGCCCTCGCTGAGCTTGCGCAGATCGCCGTTGGGAGTGAAGACGAACACCTCGCCCGAGGAGAGCTTCGCGTCGAATTTTTCGGCGAGCGACTGCGTCTGCGTCGTCTCCATGATCTCGCGCAGCTTCGTAAACCATTGCTCGGTTCCCAAACCGCCCCCCTTGACGCCCTTGTAGCGCCAGTGGGCGGCCACGCCGCGCTCGGCGATCTCGTCCATCCGCTCGCTGCGGATCTGTATCTCGACCCAACGGCCCGTATCGGTGACGACCGTCGTATGCAGCGACTCGTATCCGTTCGATTTCGGAATCGAAATCCAGTCGCGCATGCGGTCCGGGTTGGGCGTATAGAAATCGGTCACGATCGAGTAGATACTCCAGCACTGCGCCTTCTCCTGCTCCCGGGGACAATCGATGATAATCCGGATCGCGAACAGGTCGTACACCTCGTCGAAGCCGATACGCATCCGTTTCATCTTGCGCCAGATCGAGTAGATCGACTTGGTGCGGCTCTTCAGGTGATACCGGATGCCCTGCGCCTGCATCTTCTCCTCGATCGGCCGGACGAAGCCTCGGATGAATTGCTCGCGCTCGGCCGCCGTCTCGACGATCCGTTTCTCGATATAGGCGTAATCGTCCGGCTCGAGGTACTTCAGCGCGATATCCTCCAGTTCCGACTTGATATTGTACAATCCCAGCTTATGCGCGATCTGCGCATAGAGGTTCAGGCTTTCCCACGATTTCTTTTTCCGTTTCTGCTCGGGAAATATGTCGAGGATACGCATCACCTCAAGCCGGTCGGCCAGCTTGATCAGAATGACCCGAGGATCGGTCGAGTACGAGACGATCAGCTCGCGGAAATTGTCGACCTGATCGTTGGCCACTTTCGGGTCGACGTCCGATATGTTGCACAGCCCTTGCAGAATGCCGACGCACTGCTCGCCGAAGCGGTTGCCGATCTTGTAGACGTCCATCAGCTGTAGCCGCACGACATCGTGCAGCAGCGTCGAGATCGTCGAGTTGCGCCCCAGTCCGACCTCACGGATCACGATCATCGCCGTATTGATCGAGTGCGTGACCAGCGGCGTGCCGTCGTGGCGGGCCATGCCCTTCAGGCGGTCGACCGCCAGACGCAACGCTTCGTGGACCAAGGCGTACACCTCGTCGTCAAAAATGGAACGAGCCGTTTCCAGAAACGGCCGGTAATACTGCGGCTCGAGATCGATCTCCCTCTCAATTTCTTCCATGTTTCCAACGGATCTTTCCGCGCTAAAGTTAGTAAAAATCTTCCGGAATTTCCGCCGCGCCCGGCCGCGGAAGGTCCCGCTCTGTCTTTCAAACGAAAGGGCCGGCGGGCATATTGCCGCGAAAAGTCGGTTTTTGCGTCCCCAAAGTCGGATTCCGTCCTCCGAAAGGCGCAAAAAGCCGCCCCGCAGGACGGCTTTCCGTGCGGTTTCCGTCACACGGTTTACCGTCGCGCGAGCTTGTGCGGCCTGAGCATGTTCTCGGGCGAAAGCACGCTGTCGAGCTCCTCGCGACTCATCAGCCCCTGCTCGAGCACCAGATCGTATATGCCCTTGCCGGTGCGGAGCGCCGTCTTGGCCAGCTCGGTCGAAGTCTCGTAGCCCAGATAGGGATTGAGAGCCGTCACCACTCCGATGCTGTTGCGGACCATTCGGCGGCAGACTTCCTCGTTGGCCGTGATGCCCGTGACGCACCGGTCGCGCAGCGTGTTCATGCTGCGGATCAGCATCTCGATGTTCTCGAACAGGCTATACACGATGATCGGTTCCATGACGTTCAGTTCCAACTGGCCGGCCTCGGAGGCGATCGTGATCGTCAGGTCGTTCCCGATCACCCTGAAAGCCACCTGATTGACCACTTCGGGGATCACCGGGTTGACCTTGCCCGGCATAATCGACGAGCCGGGCTGCATCGGCGGCAGGTTGATCTCGCCCAAACCCGCCCGGGGACCGGACGACAGCAGTCGCAGGTCGTTGCATATTTTCGACATTTTCGTCGCCAGGCGCTTCAAAGCCGAGGAGTTCATGATGAACGCGCCCGTATCGTTCGTGGCCTCGATCAGGTTCGTCGCCGCGACGACGGGCAGACCGGTAATCTCGCGCAAATAGCGGATGCACAGCGGCGAGTAGTCGGGATCGGCATTGATCCCGGTCCCGATAGCCGTCGCGCCCATGTTCACCTCCAGAAACAGGCGGTAGTTCTGCTCGATACGGTCGATCTCCTCCGACAGATTCGCGGCATAGGCCTCGAACTCCTGTCCGAGCGTCATCGGCACGGCATCCTGTAGCTGGGTGCGCCCCATTTTGATCACATGCGCGAACTCCGCCCCCTTGACTCGGAACGCATCGACGAGCCAGCGAAGCGTTTCGACCAACTTCTGAAGACTGAATATCAAAGCGATACGAACGGCCGTCGGATAGGCGTCGTTCGTAGATTGCGAGCGGTTCACATGATTGTTCGGATGACAGTAGCCGTACTCGCCCCGCTCGTGCCCGAGCAGCTCCAGCGCGCGATTCGCAATCACCTCGTTGGCATTCATGTTCGTCGACGTACCGGCGCCACCCTGCACCATGTCGACCACGAAATGCTCGTGCAGCCTGCCCTGCTCGATCTCGCGGCAGGCGTCGACAATGGCCCGGGCCGTCGGACCATCCAGCAGCCCCAGATCGCCGTTCGCCCGCGCGGCGGCTTCCTTGACCATCGCCAGCGCGCGAATCAGCTCGGGATAAAAATGAAGACGCACGCGACCGATGTCGAAATTCTCGATCGCGCGCATAGTCTGTATTCCGAAATAATACTCGACCGGTATATTCTTTTCGCCGAGCAGATCGTGCTCGCGACGAAACCGGCCGGAAAGCGGACTGATCGTAATATCCATAACGGAACCGTTTTGATCCGTTACAAATCTAACCATTTAATCGAAAACCCGGTAACGGTTTCCCGCAAAAACATACAAGAAAAAAGCCTGTTTTCCGCTCTTCGGATATTCAGGGTCAC
>CABUJP010000043.1:0-17859 GCA_902491835.1 uncultured Alistipes sp.
CCGTTCGGATTCGGAAGGGTTTTCCTATCGGCCGAAGCGCCTGCCAAAGATATCTATTTTTAATCGGCCGAGCAACATTTTCGGGGAGGCCGGCGCGTGCGGTTCGCGCCGCTTTTCCCGCGATAGTTCCGGCTTATGGCCTTATCGTATTTTATGATCGGCGGAAATGCGTCGTATTCGCGTATTTATCTTATCTTTGCTTATAGAAAAAATACCGACGACCGGTGCCGGTATCGTTTTAAAACTTAAAGCAAGATGGGAAAAAGTATCAAAGGAACCAAGACCGAGCAGAATCTGCTCAAGGCGTTCGCCGGCGAATCGCAGGCGCGCACGCGCTACACGTTCTTTGCCAGCGTGGCCAAGAAGGAAGGCTTCGAACAGATCGCGGGCGTCTTTCTCGAGACGGCCGATCAGGAAAAGGAGCATGCCAAACGTTTCTTCAAGTTTTTGGAAGGCGGCATGGTCGAGATTACGGCCAGCTACCCGGCCGGCGTCATAGCGACGACGCGGGAGAACCTGGCGGCTGCGGCCGCGGGCGAGAACGAAGAGTGGACCGAGCTCTACCCCGAGTTCGCGCGGGTGGCCGACGAGGAGGGATTCCCCGCCGTTGCCGCGACGTTCCGCTTCATCTCGAAAGTCGAGGCCGAGCATGAGGCCCGGTACAGGACTTTGCTCGCACGCGTCGAGGCGGACAAGGTGTTCGAGCGCGACGAGGAGATCGAATGGCAGTGCCGCAACTGCGGGTATGTGCACAAGGGCAAGAACGCGCCCGAGATGTGCCCGTCGTGCAGCCATCCCAAGGCCTTTTTCGAGCCGAAGAAGAACAACTATTAAGCGCGGGGGAGCCTCTGACCGGAGGCTGTGCCGCGGACGCAGGGCGGAGGAGCGATCCTCCGCCTTTTTCGTCGGATCGTCGCTATGCGGGCCCGGCGATCTCTGCATGGAAGCGGAATCGCCGCACAGGGAAAGCCCTTGGCAGATCTCTGCCTGCGCCTTGGCCTCAGGACCGTCTGTATCGCATGGGGGACAGGCCCGTGTGCTGCTTGAAGTATTTTCCGAAAAAGGACTGGTTGGCGAAATGGAGTTCCTCGGAAATCTGGAGTATCGTCAGGTTGGTCGACTTGAGCAGGGTTTTGGCCTCGAGTACGACGTAGTCGTCGATCCATTGGCTGGCCGATTTTCCCGTCAGCTCCTTGATCACGTTCGACAGGTGCTTCGGCGTCAGGCAGAGCTTGTCGGCGTAGAACGCTACGCTCCGCTGCTGCCTGTAGTACTCGCCGACCGTGCGTATGAACAGCTCGAAGAGTTCGTCCTTTCGAGTCTGGGGCTTTGGACAGACCGGCTGGTGCTGATCGAATATGTGGGCTATGTCGAAGAAAAGCGCATGAAGCAGCGACAAGGCGATTTCCCGCTGGTAACGGTGGCCTTTCTGCCTCATTTTCTGACGGAGAAACGAGTGGTACTCCAGTATCCGGACGACCTCGTCCGGATTCAGATGCAGGCACGGATCGTCCTTGAGTCGCAGAAAAACGGGCAGGAACTGCTGGATTCCCAGCAGCGAGTTTTTGACGAAGTCGGTCGATATGGCGAATACGCAGCCGGTAAAATCGTCGCTCTCGCCGTGCCGCTGGACGATCTGTCTGGGCATCAGGATGAGCATGTCGTTGGTACGGAACGTGTATTCCTTGAGGTTGATGCTGGCGCTGGCTTCTCCGCTGAGACACAGGGAGAGCACGGCCAGGTTGATCCGGCTCGGATATTCGAAAACCGGAACCCGGCTGAAGTCGTCGAACACGGCCAGATCGTGGCCGATCGTTTCGATGTTTTCTCGGGTTTCCGTATCGATCGTCGTCAGGTCGAGGTGCGGGATGTCGTGCTCCTTCATGGCTATGGCGTTGAGTTCGGTACAAACTTAACAAATAAGTTCCGGTTGTCGGACGACAATCTGACGAATCGGATATTTTTGCAGGAATATGGGACTGTCCGGATCGCGGCTCTTTGCCCAACTTTGCACGAACTGCGGAATCGGGCACGTATTGCGCGAAGGATTCGGAAGCCGGAGGCTTCCCTGCATGCGGATGGGCGGGGGCTGCCGCATGCGGATAAGCGGTCGGCCTCGGCGGCTGCCGTTCCGGCCCGAGGTTTGATCGGTTCGTTCTGTTCGCCACGGCTGGGAAACGGAGGAGGTGGTACGGGCTTTCTTGCTCGGTTCGGCCGGATCGTCGGACCGGTTTCCGGAAACGAAAGACGTGGGCGAGTATGTCTGAAATGATTGATCGGATCGAAACATGAGGAAGAAAATAGCGGCCCTTTTGCTGGCCTTGTCGTGCCTCGGTTCGGCGGAAGCCCAGAAGCACCGGCGTCATCCCGATCCGGAGCGGTTTCCCGACACGGCCGAGGTCTACAACCGGCTGGAGTCGGTTCCTCCGTTCGGTATATACAAGGACAACTACATCGTTACGGGCTCGAGCTTCTCGGGCGGGAAGCTGACCAAGAACAATTCCGACGCCAAGTTTCAGATCAGCATCCGACACCGCCTGATCAAGGGCGTGCTGCCTTTCCATACTTACTTGTTCCTTACCTATACGCAGAAATCCTTCTGGGACATATACAAGAAGTCGAAGCCCTTCGCCGAGAGCAATTATAACCCGACGCTCGGACTGGGCACTCCGATTACCCGCGGGGAGAAGCTCGTGGGACTCGGCATGCTGCAGTTCGAGCATGAGTCGAACGGCCGGGGAGGCGATTCGTCGCGCAGCTGGAACCGGATTTCGCTGACGGGGATATTCGAGTTCAACCGACGCTTCAGCGGGGAGCTCAAGTTCTGGATTCCGATGGGGCTCTCCGACAATCCCGACTACGTACGCTACGGAGGCTACGGCCAGGCAGCCGTCAATTACAAAAGCCTCGACGAGCGAGTCCGCCTCTCGCTGCTGGTCGTCAAGCGCGGCGGCTGGAACCTGAACGCGAACCTGCGTCTCGAGGCGGGTTATCGTCTCTCGAAACGCAGCAACCAGTATCTTTTCCTGCAATACTATAACGGCTATGCCGAGAGCATGATCGAGTACCGTCAGTTTCACAGCTACTGGCGGATCGGTTTTGCGATCAAGCCGCGCGGATGGACGATTTTCTGAATTACCGGCATGGCCGCATTCGCTCTGGTCCGGCATACGGGTCTGCCTGTCGGACGAGTACGACATCCGGTCGTTGCCCTGCCGCCCGTGGCCGCCCGTTTTTTCGGACCGATGCTCTCGGACGCTCGGCGGGACGGTTTGTCCGTTTCGGATAAGGCTCGATAGGAGGATGCCGGCGCTGTGACGTCCAGCGCGCGGTCCGATCCGCTCGCTTGCGCTTGGATGACTCAGAACACGAGGGCGGCGCTGACTCCGACGCATTCGCCGACCGGGCCGACCGGAACGACGGCGAGCGACGTCCGCCGTTTGCGGTAGGGCTTCGTAAACAGGTAACCGCAGCCCGCTCCCAAAGCCGCTCCAGCGAGTACGTCCCAGATGTCGTGTTTTCGCGCGCCGGCTCCGATGCGGCTCCAGCCGACATAGACGGCCAGCGCGTAGGCCGGGGCTCCGAATTTCCAACCGTAGCGTCGTTGGATGTACGATGCTCCGGCGAAGGCGACCGCCGAGTGAATGGACGGGAAAGCCGGCCCTTCGTGTCCTGCCGGCCGGGATTTGCCGATCGCGTACTTCAGTCCGTAGCCGACGGCCAAGTCGGCGGCGCACGCCAGAGCCAGTTGCTTGACGCCTTGACGGTCTCCGACAGCCAGCGAGGCGATCAGTCCGGCAGCCGGGAGGGCGACCGCAGCGATATCGCCGGCGATTTCCGGCGCTTTCGGGCTTTTCTCGGACGTGCGGGCGGCTGCCGGGTTCGGTGCCATGCACAACAAAGCCAGCGCGGCGATGATTCCGACTCGATATGGGCGTGAAACGTACATGGACGATTTTAGTAAGTAACGGATATTTCCCTACGGGCCGACCGTATAGGGCCGGTTCCTGCTCCGGGCCGGCCGGGCTTCTCCTGCAAATTCCGGGCTAAAGCCGGGGCGAGCGGCTGTTTTTCGGCGCGGCCGTTCTGTTAGCCTGTCCCCTGCGGTTTCCGTTTCCCCGGCGGGCCGGACCGGGGAGCCGGCGAGAGGGAAGCGTCGTTTTCGATATTTTTCATAACGGGTGGAGCGGCTTGATCGAAAATTTGATAAATTTGTATGGCTGTCGTTTCGGGACGTGAATTCGGTGAAAGGGAATTCCGCCGGCGGTAGCCGACCTGAACTTAAACCTAAACTGTTATGAAAAGAAGAACGATCGAACGCTGTGTCCGCTTGGGCATGGCGATCGCCTGCGTCTCGGCGGCCACGGTTCTCCGTGCCGGAGACCGGGCCGGGGCCTCGGTTGCGGGGCCGGAGAGGGCCGATACGGCCTCCTTCCGCGACATTTATCCCGACACGTGGGTAGCCACCGATGCGGTGGGCCGAACGATGCCGACCGAGGAAGAGGTCGGCCTGCCGAAGAATGACCAGCGCCGCGTGGTGGGTATTTTCTACATTACATGGCATACGCAGGGGCTGCACGACCTGAAAAGTCCCTATACGGCGGATGTGACGAAAATTCTGGACCAGGACCCGTCCGCCCGTCTCGATGCGCATCATCCGCTTTGGAAGGAGGGCTCCTATCACTGGGGCGAGCCCGAGATGGGCTATTTCCTCAGCCAGGACGAGTGGGTGATCCGCAAGGACGTCTCGATGCTGGCCGATGCTGGCGTCGACGTGATGATCATGGATGTGACCAACGCCGTCCGCTACTGGGACGAGTGGGACGTGATCTTCCGCACGATGCAGCGGATGAAGGCCGAGGGAAACAAAGTGCCCAAGTTCTGCTTCTGGGCGTTCAACGGTCCGGTGATTACCGTCGTGCAGGATCTGTACGACCGCATATACAAGCCCGGTCTCTATTCCGATCTGTGGTTCGAGTGGGACGGTAAGCCGCTGCTGCTCTATAACAGCCGTCCGGGGATCGATGCCGCCGAGGGAAGCAATCCGAATACCAATCCGCACTACGATCCGGACGCGGTGACGAATCCTGCCAATCCGCATTACGGCGATCCGGACTATACGGAAAAGGTATACAAAGATTACACGTCCGAGGTGAAGGACTTTTTCACGCTGCGCACGATGTGGTGGGGCTACTACGAGTGGGGAGGCGAGCGTTTCGTCGGCACGGAGGACAACTGGAGTTTCGGCTACAACATGGCCGATCCGAAGGTAGCCGCCCTGAAGCCCGAGGAGCTGCTTTCGACGCATAACGGCCGGCGCGAGCAGGCCGCCGTGACGCCGGCCCAGCATCCGGTGACGATGGGCGGGGCCGATTCGGTCGGCGTCGGGAAGTCGTGGTCGCGCGCGGCGGGCGAGCCGCAGCTCGACGAGCACGACCTGCCCGTTCCGACCTATGTGCCCTGGCTCGGCAAAACGGTCGAGCATCCCGAGCATTACGGCATTTACTTTCAGGAACGCTGGGACGAGGCGCTCGCGTGCGATCCCGAGTTCCTCTATATCAACGACTGGAACGAGTGGACGGCCGGCAAGTACCAGCCCGGCGGCGACGGCAAGACGGTGTCCTGGCTCCGCCGGCAGAGTCCTTTCTTTTTCGTCGATCAGTACAACGCCGAGTTCAACCGCTGCATTCATCCTGTCAAGGGCGGCTATACCGATAACTATTACATGCAGATGGCCCAGAATCTGAGGCGCTATAAGGGCGCCCGTCCGATTCCGCGCCTCGAGGGCTATGTCGAGGCGAAGGCCGACGGCGATTTCGGCGAGTGGGATGCCGTGACGACCGAGTACCGCGATACGCGCGGCGACGTGTTCCACCGCGACGCGAAGGGCTACGCCGGGCTGCACTATGTCGATACGTCGGGCCGGAACGATATTCTGACCGCCAAGGTGGCTGTCGGGCGCCGCACGATCGGGTTTTATGCCGAAACGGCCGATGCGCTGACGCCGAGCGACGGAAACAACTGGATGCTGCTGCTGATCGATGCCGACAACGATTCCTCGACCGGCTGGTACGGCTATGACTTCGTGATCAACAAGAAAGTGAAGGATGGCCGGACGACGACGCTGATGCGCTACGATTCCGGTTCGGAGCAGTGGATCGAGGTGGCCGAGCTGCCTTACCGCTACGAGAGAAACAGGCTGGAAGTCATCGTGCCCCGGAAGCTGCTGGGTCTGACCGGCGACGGGTTTACGTTCGATTTCAAGTGGAGCGACAACGCCTACGAGCTGAAAGACCCCATTTCGCTCTGCCTGCACGGGGATACGGCCCCGAACCGGCGCTTCAATTATCGTTGCATCTGGAATCGCCGATAAAACCGGCTGGGAGAGGTAAAAAATGAACCGCTTTCTTTTATTGGAGAATTGCTATATTTGCATTCGATAACGAGGCTCCGGGCCGCGCGTGCGACGGTCGTATGAAAGGTCCGGGGGATATTGACCGAATGTTTAATCTTTAAAAGAATATCGTTATGAAAGAATTAGTTGCCCAAATCAAAGAGCAGATCGCCGCATTCACCGAGAACGCCGATCTTCAGGTAGAGAAGAACAACAAGGCTGCCGGAACCCGTGCCCGCAAGGCCGCGCTGGAGCTGAGCAAGCTGCTGAAGGATTTCCGTAAGGTATCGGTAGAAGAGGCCAAGAAATAGGCGCGGAGCCGTTGAATCGAGCGGAGCCGCCCCTCAGGGGCGGCTCCGCTTTTTCGCATCGAGCTCTCCGGAAAAACATGAAGGGTCTCGAAACGGTTCGCTTTAGCCGGGCGGCTTTTACTCGGTTTCCGGATTCCAGCGACTGCGCCGCATGTCGACATAACCGTTGGACCTGAAGGCCACGCCTTCGTTTTCCAACAGGATTCTTTGCTCGGGCCACGCGGGAGCCGTCCGTCCCTGACTGTTCACCACCCGGTGGCAAGGCAGGAGGGACGATGCCGAAGCCCTGTGCAGCGCTTGTCCTACCATGCGCGAGCACAGTGGCCTGCCTGCCAGCGAGGCGATCTGTCCGTAGGTTGCGACGCGGCCGGGCGGAATAACCCGCACGATGTTGTATATTTCTTGGTAAAATTGTTTGCGATCCATCGGTTTTTGTCCTGTTCGGTTCGTTTGCAGGCGGAATCCTTGGGGCCAATGCCTCGGAGCCCGTTTCCCGCGATACGGTTATGGTGTCCGGTCAAGGTCGGTGCATGACGAGTCGCATTCGAGTTCAGGGCTCAGGGGGTGCGGCGGACCGTTCCACACAATATCTGTTCTCTATCGCCGCTCTGTCGCGCGGCAAGCTCCGGAGTATCCTGTTTTGCTCGCATGGCCGGGCAGGACCTTACAAGCCGTTTCCTCCGATGCTGGAGGGCTGTTGCGGCTCGACGGTCTGCTCGAAATATTTCCACAGATTATCCTGTGGCGGTACCGGCGCCGTGATGAGGACCGGGCTGCGGCGGACCGGATGGACGAACTCGATCGACCGGGCATGCAGCGAGATGCTGCCGTCGCGGTTCGAGCGCGGGGCTCCGTACTTCAGATCGCCGCGGATCGGGCATCCTATCTTCGACAGTTGGGCCCGTATCTGGTGGTGTCTTCCGGTAAGCAGCTCGATTTCGAGCAGCCGGTAACGATCGCTTTCGGCCAGTAGCCGGTAGTCGAGCCGGGCTTCCTTGGCGTCGGGGATCGGACGGTCGTAGGCTTTCGTACGGTTCGTCCGCCCGTCGCGCACGAGGAAATGCCTGAGGCTCCCCGATTCGGGCGAGGGACGGTTCTCTGTAATAGCCCAATAGATTTTGCGGATCCGCCTGCTTTTGACCGTCTCGTTCATGCGCGCGAGCGCCTTGCTCGTTTTGGCGAACAGGACCGCTCCGCTGACCGGGCGGTCGATCCGGTGAACGACGCCCAGAAAGACGGCTCCGGGCTTGCCGTCGCGGATGCGGATCATTTCCTTGACTTCGTCCTCGAGGGCCGGGTCGCCCGTCGGATCGGGCTGGACCAGCTCGCCGGAGCGCTTGTTCACGACGATCAGATGGTTGTCTTCGTATAGTATTCGTTCGGGTTCAAACATATGCGGTCGTTTCGGATATTCATGCGGCGCCTGCGCGTTTGCGTAGAGACGGTATGTTCGGTTTCGGATCGGCGGAATGTACAGGGCTCGGCGATTTCGTCTGCGTCGGTTTCCGTATGTCCGTCGAAACGTTGCGTCCGTGAAACGCCGGCCGTCCGTCGGCTGACGAGGCCGAATTCCTTTCCGTTTTCGGCAGGTCCGGAGAAATTTCCGCAGGCGGACGCGGGCCGTTTGAATCGTTTTTTCTGCCCGTGCAGGTTGTAGGGAACGGTGTTTCGGGCGCATGGCGCAATCCGTATGGCCGGGAAGGTCCTCGGGGAAACGGCCGAGCGGGAGACGACTCTTTCCCGTTCGGCTGTCCGGGAAAAGAAAGAGAGCGCTCGGGTTACGGATTCGGCGGCTGCGGTCGTTTTTTTGCTTGTCATGGAATTCATTCGAGCTCGAACGTGAAAGGCAGCAAAGCGTGCGCGGACTCTACGACCGTCGCGCTGCAGGCGCCGCACAGGATCAGCCGGATCGGAGCGCCCTGCCTCTTTTCGGTATCGGCGATCACCTGCCGGCATGCTCCGCAGGGCGAGCATTCCCGCGAAGCGGGTAGCGAGGCGATTGCCAGCGCGAGGACTTTCCGTCCGCTCCGATTCGACTGCACGTAATAGAGCAGGCTGCGCTCGGCACACATGCCCGAGGGGAAAACCTCGCTTTCCTGATTGGCTGCCGACACGATTTCCCCGTCATCGAGCAGCGCGGCCGCGCCGACCCGGAATTCCGAATAGGGCGCGTACGACTTCGAGCAAGCCTCGGCGGCGCAATTCGCCAGCCGCCGCTCCGCTTCGGGCAGTCCCTCCAGCGGGGCGTACCGCAGGTATTCGAAAGAGTATAGCCGTTTTTCCTTCATAACGGTTGTCGTTGTTAGCGCATGGTCCGCTCTTGCCCGATTGCCGTGCGGACGGGTTGCGGTCCGGCCGGTTCCGTCCGAGTTCCCGAAGCGTGAGCGGGTTGCTGCAATCGCTTTGTCCTGTCCTTTGGGTCGTTCCGGACGCTTCCGGGGATTTATCCGACCGGTCTGACGGCCCGCACCATATGCCTTTTGCCGAGGGCTCCCGGCAGGCGCTTCACGTCGAATCCCGCCTCGCGCAGATTGCGCTTGACCGCACCCTTGGCCGAATAGGTGACCAGCAGTCCTCCCTCGCTCAGGGCGTCGAATATCCGGCGGAAAACGTCTGCCGTCCATAGCTCCGGTTGCGTATCCGGAGCGAAGGCGTCGAAGTAGACCAGATCAAAGGTAGCGTCAAATTCGTAATCCTGCAAGGAAGTTTCGACCTTTCGGATGAGGAATCGCTCGGTAATCCGTGTCGGAACGTTCCACGGCGCCTCGTGCAGGGCCATGAACAGCCGGTCGGCTCCGTAGCTGAGTTGTGCGGCGGTCCGCGGATCGACGGGGTATGGCTCCAAGGCCGTATAGACCACCGTGCGGTTCATAAAGAAAGCGGCCCGCGCCGTGAGCCATGCGTTCAGGCCGCTGCCGAGCCCGACTTCGAGCAGCCTGATATGGGGCAGGTCGCTCGCCGCGAACCCCTGCCGTATGTAGACGTGCATCGATTCTCCCGCCGCTCCGCGCGTAGAGTGGTACGTATCGCCAAAGACGGGATGCCTCAGCGTGGGCGTCCCGTCTTCAGTTAGCTCTATGGGCGGCCGGATCATGTCCGTTCCGCTTAGTTCAGCAGAAAGCGGACCGTGACCGAGTGTTCGATCCTGATTTTTTCGAATTCCATGTTCGGGGCCGCTTCCTCCGCGCCGGCCGCATCGGCGACGGCGGCGCTTTTGGCCATCAGCATCACGTTCGCATAGCGGGGCGTGTTGTAGCCGTAGTCCTGAATATAGACGGCCGGACCGGCCGTTTGGCCTACGGCTTCGGCCAGCACCTGGGCATTCTTGCGGGCCGCCTTAGCCGCATCGGCGCGTACTTGCTGGCGCAGCTCATCCATGTTCGACACGTCGGTGCGCTCGATGTTCACGTCGGCGATCCCTGCCGCCTGCAGAGCTTCGAACGCTTGTCCGAGCTGCGCGGCGCTGGAGACTTTCAGTTGGTAGGTTTTCGTCGAGAGAATGGCGTTCTTGCGCAGGAAATAGGTTTGCAGGTCGCTTGACATATCCTGCACGACCAGGTCCTTCTCGATGTCGATGTGCGCGGCTTTCAGGCGGCGGAACATCTCTTTCTCCTGTTGCTCGACCGAGACTTTCCCCTTGTTGTCCTTTTCGTTGATGACGATCCGCACGTAGATTTCGTCCGGCGTCACCTCCATGTCGGCTTTGCCCGTCACTTCGATATAGGGTTTGTCGAGAAAATTCTTTTCCTGAGCCGAGGCGCCGGCGGCTATCAGCAGCGCGGCGGCGAGTACGATCGTTTTTTTCATCCTGTTTCGAGTTTAAAGGTTCTCTTTCATATGGTTGCTCTGTATTACAGATGCTTCCCGCTTCCGGAATGTTGCATCTTTTTGTTTGCCGTCTCGGTGGACGGTCGTTCTGCTCGGAGCGGAAGGCTTTTCCCGACGCTTCCGCATCCCGTTCGACCGTCTCGGCGAATCCGGCTTCTCCGCTGTTCGGCAACAGCCGTGCCACGACCGAGAAAAGCAGCTTTCCGCCGTGCTGCTTCCGAAAAGACGGTCCCCGTCGGCGTTTTATCAATCTTGTCCGGGATCGCTCTCCGACCGGTTTCTCCGGACCAGCAGCACGACGTTTTCGACGTGGTGGGTGTGCGGGAACATATCCACCGGCTGAATGCGGAGCACGCGATAGTCGGCATCGAGCAACGCCAGGTCGCGGGCCTGCGTGGCCGGGTTGCAGCTGACGTAGACGATCCGTCCGGGCGCTGCGCCGAGGATCGTACGCGCGACGTCCTCGTGGATACCTGCCCGAGGCGGATCCAGAATCACGACGTCGGGCCGGCCGTTGCGCTCGACGAACGCCTCGTCGAGCACGTCCTTCATGTCTCCCGCGTAGAACGTCGTATTGTCGATGCCGTTGAGGCGCGAGTTGGTCCGGGCGTCCTCGATCGCTTCGGGCACGTACTCGACGCCGATCACTCGCGACGCCCGGGCGGCGACGAAGTTGGCTATCGTGCCCGTGCCCGTGTACAGGTCGTAGACGGTTTCCTGTCCGGTCAGCGCGGCGAACTCGCGGACTATCTTGTACAGTTCGTAAGCTTGGGACGAGTTGGTTTGGTAGAACGATTTCGGCCCGACCTTGAAACGCAGGCTCTCCATCTCTTCGAAAATATGGTCTCGTCCGCTGTGCAGGCGGATTTCCAGATCGCCGATCGTGTCGTTGAGCTTCGTGTTGACGACCCACATCAGCGATGCCAGTCCGGGAAAGCGCTCCCTCGTGTGGCTCAGCAGCGCGTCGATGCGCTCGCGGTCGTCTTCCCCGAACACGACGATCGCCATCACCTCGCCCGTCGACGCGGTGCGCACGATCAGGTTGCGCATCAGTCCCCGATGCTCGCGGATATCGTAGAACGAGTAGCCCCGGTCGATGCAGAATGCGCGGACTTCCTGCCGGATCGCGTTCGACGGATCGGGCTGCAGCCAGCATTTGCGGATGTCGAGCACCTTGTCGAACAGTCCCGGAATATGGAAGCCGAGGGCCGGTTCCCGCACCGGCTCGTCCTGCGCGGCGATCTCCTCGGGCGTCAGCCAGCGCCGGTCGCTGAAAGTGAATTCCAGTTTGTTGCGGTAGAACAGCGTCTGCCGCGAGCCCCTGATCGGGCCGATCTCGGGCAGCTCGATTCCTCCTATGCGTCTCAGTTGTTCGGCGACCTGCTCCTGCTTGAAACGGAGCTGTTCGTCGTAAGGCATGTTCTGCCACTTGCATCCGCCGCAGACGCCGAAATGCTCGCAGACCGGCTCGACGCGCAGCGGCGAGCGGCGGACGAAACGAACGATACGGCCCTCCATGTATCTCCGGCGTTTGCAGCACACCTGTACGTCGACCACGTCGCCCGGCACGGCCATCGGAACGAACACGACGATGTCGTTCCATCGCCCGAGCGCCTTGCCCTCGGCGGCTACGGCGACGATTTCGAGCGACTCGATCAGCGGATGATTCGCTTTTTTTCTTCCCACTTATTTTCCCGTTTTGTTTTTTACCACAGTAACTAATCGCTATCTTTGTCTGCGATTGCGGCGTAAATATAGGACAAATATATGATAAAGACCGGAGTTATCGTTTCCAATCCGTTTCAGGAGAATACGATCGTGCTGTCGGATTCTACGGGCGAGTGCGTCATCGTCGATGCGGGCGGATACACCCCGCAGGAGAACGCGGCGCTGTCGAAATACATCGAGCAGAACGGGCTGCGTCCCGTCATGGCCGTCAATACGCACGGCCATGTGGACCATATGCTCGGCGTGAATTACGTGAAGGACACCTACGGCGTTCCGTTCGCGATCGACGGGCGCGATGCCTTTTTGATCGAGTCGGCGCCGACTCACGGCGCGATCTACGGGTTCCGGGTCGATTCGGTGCCGGGCATCGACATCGACCTGCAAGGGCGGAAGGAGATCCGTTTCGGCCATACGACGATGCGGATCATCGAGACGCCGGGCCATACGCCGGGCCATATCGCGCTGTACAATCCCGAGCAGAAGCTGCTGCTGACGGGCGACACGCTGTTCCGCGAGAGCATCGGCCGGACGGACCTGCCGGGCGGCGATTACAGCTGGATCATGCGGAGCATACTCGACAAGCTGATGCCGTTGGGAGACGACGTGCATTTCTATCCCGGTCACGGGCAGGACAGCACGATCGGCCACGAGGCGCTCTACAATCCGTTCGTGACCGAAGTGCTCGGAGGAGAGGTGAATTGTTGAATTTTAAAAGAGCGAGCGAAGTGGGCGCTGTGGGACATGCGATCCGCCGGGTCATGTATCGGACTCTGTCGCTGGACCGTTATCTGAAGACGCTGAGCGGAATGTACCTGCTCGGCTACCGCACGGGGATCGGCCGCTCGGCCGCCTACGAATATCCCCGTTTCCTGAAAAATCTCGTGTCGGAGGGCGATACGGCGATCGACATCGGGGCCAATCTGGGCTATTACTCTTATGCGTTGGCCTTGCTGGTCGGGCCGCAGGGGCGTGTCCGGGCCGTCGAGCCGGTCGAGCCGATCCGCCGCGTGCTGCGGCACAATCTGCGCCGTTTCCGCCATGTCGAGATTCTCGCCTGCGCACTCGGCGACGCGAACCGGACGATTCGCATGGGCAATGCGACGGTGGGCCGCGACGGCTATTTCGGCACGGGGCAGAACTTCGTGCTCGACAAGCCGGCGGCGGGGCTGGCGCTCGTCGAGTTCGAGGCCGAGATGAGGCGCGGCAGCGAGTTGTTCGCGTCGCTCGACCGGATCGACCTGATCAAGTGCGATATCGAGGGCTACGAGCTTGTCGTGATGACCGAAATGCGTCCGCTGCTCGAGCGGCATCGCCCGACCGTGCTGATCGAGACCGGGGGAGATAACCGTCCGCGAATCGTCGCGCTGTTCGGCTCGATCGGCTACGACGGCTATGTGCTGAGCGAGGGGGCGATGAGGCCGCTCGCTGCCGGCGACACAAAAGACATCGTTTTCGTTCACCGCAGCAGGCGGGAGCGCTACCAGAAACTGATCCGGCCATGAGAATCGATATTCTGACCGTCGTGCCCGAGTTGCTGCAGAGCCCGCTGAACGAGTCGATACTCAAGCGCGCCCAGCAGAAGGGGCTCGTCGAAATCTGCGTGCACAACCTGCGCGATTATGCGTTCGACAAGCACCGCCAGGTCGACGACTACCCGTTCGGGGGCGAGGCGGGCATGGTGATGAAGGCCGAGCCGATTTTCCTGTGCATCGAGGAGTTGCAGCGGCAGCGCAGCTACGACGAGGTCATCTACACCTCGCCTGACGGCAGGCGCTACGATCAGCACGAGGCCAACCGGCTCTCGACGCTCGGGAACATCATCATCCTGTGCGGTCACTACAAGGGGGTGGACTACCGGGTGCGCGAGCACCTGATCACGAGCGAGCTTTCGATCGGCGATTACGTGCTGACCGGAGGCGAGCTGGCCGCCGCGATCATAGCCGACAGCGTCGTGCGCATTCTGCCCGGCGCGATCGGCGACGGGAGCTCGGCGCTGACCGACTGTTTTCAGGATAACCTGCTGGCGCCGCCGGTCTATACGCGTCCGGCCGATTTTCGCGGCTGGAAGGTGCCGGACGTGCTCTTGTCGGGCAACTTCGCCGAGATCGAGAAGTGGCAGGAGCAGCAGGCGTTCGAGCGTACCGAGCGGCTGCGGCCCGATTTGTTGAGGTAACGGGCCGTGTCGGGTTGCCCCCGGATTTTTGCCGGGGCATCGGGAAAAGACCGGACGGCAATCGGTCGGGACTTGGCCAAGGCTGCGAACCGCTCGGCGCGGATTCGCGGGGCGGACCGGAAGATATGAGAGGCCGAGCTAAGATCGGACGGGCGGCTGTTTCGGCCGCTCGTGTGGGAGCAGCCGGCCGTCGAACGGGAAGCACGTCCGTACGATGGAGGGGCCGAGCGAAAACCGTTTCGCCGGGTTCTTACGGGTATATGATAAAAATGAAGGGCCGGCGCGTCTCGGAAACGGAACGTATGCCGGGAATACGGCATCCCTGTTTTCGTGCGGAAGAGTAGCCGGAGTCGGCAGGTAAATACTTATGCAAACCGAGTCGTTATGAAATACTATCTGATAGCCGGCGAGGCTTCGGGCGACCTGCACGGGTCGAACCTGATGAAGGGCATACTGAAGGCCGATCCCGGGGCCCGCTTCCGTTTTTGGGGCGGCGACAAGATGGCCGCCGTAGGCGGAGCGGAGAACCTGGCGATGCACTACGAGAAAGCGTCGTTCATGGGATTTACTGAAGTGCTGAAGAATCTGCGGACGATTTTCGGCCAGATCGAACAGTGCAAGCGCGACGTGGCGGCCTACGCTCCCGACGTGCTCGTGCTGATCGACTATGCCGGTTTCAACCTTCGTCTGGCCCGTTTCGGCTGCGAGCGCAGCATACCGACCTATTACTACATCGCGCCGAAAGTCTGGGCATGGAAGGAGTCGCGCGTGAAGAAGATCCGGCGCTGGGTCGACCGGCTGTTTGTCATCTTTCCGTTCGAGGTCGAGTATTTCCGCCGCCGGGGTATCGAGGCGATCTACGAGGGCAATCCGCTGATGGATGCGATCGATGCGCGCCGTGCCGCGCTCGGCTCGAAGGAGGAGTTCCGGGCCGCGCACGGACTCGACGGACGTCCGGTCGTGGCATGCCTGGCCGGCAGCCGGCGCTCGGAGATCGGTTACAATCTGCCGTTCATGGTCGAGTTGTCGGGGCGGTTTCCGCAGTATCAGTTCGTCGTGGCAGGCGTGCCGTGGCTCGACCGTTCGGTTTACGAGCCGCTGATCGCGGGCTCGCCCGTGCGCTACGTCTGCGACGCGACCTACGAGTTGCTGGCCCACAGCGAGGCGGCCGTCGTCACGTCGGGGACGGCGACGCTCGAGACGGCTCTGCTCGGCACGCCCGAGATGGTATGCTACCGTCGCGACTGGCCGTCGATGCTGATCGGCAAGATGTTTCTCAAGACGAAATACGTCTCGCTCGTCAACCTCGTACTCGGCCGCGAGTGCGTGCGCGAGCTGTTGCAACACCATATGACGATGGCCAATGCGACGGCCGAACTGCAGGCCATTCTGCCCGGAGGGGCCAAGCACGAGCGGATGAAGGCCGATTACGCCGAGTTGCGCTCGCTGATCGGCCGCAGCGGGGTGTCGGACCGTGTAGGGACCCGGATGGTCGAACTGCTCAAAAGCGACATGAAATGAAAATCATCTGTATCGGCCGCAATTACGCGGAACATATTGAGGAACTGGACGGCCGCCGCGACATTCCGTCCGCGCCGGTCTTTTTCTGTAAGCCCGACACGGCGCTGCTGCGCAACAACGATCCGTTCTATGTGCCCGCTTTCAGCCGCGAGGTGCATTACGAGACCGAGCTGGTCGTGCGGATCGGCCGCGTGGCGCGTGCGATCGACGAGCGTTTCGCGTCCCGTTGCTACGACGAGGTGGGGCTCGGCATCGACTTTACGGCGCGGGACCTGCAGCGCGACTGCATCGCCCGGGGGCTGCCGTGGGAAATCTGCAAGGGATTCGACTATTCGGCCGCCGTGTCGCCGCAGTTCGTGCCGCTCGCCGAGCTGGGCGGCGACGTGCAGCGGTTACGTTTCGAGATGCGGCTCAACGGCGAGCTGCGGCAGCGGGGCGACACGGCGCAGATGATCTTCGGCGTCGACCGGATCGTATCCTACCTCTCGCATTTCATCACGCTGAAGATCGGCGACCTGATTTTCACCGGTACGCCTGTCGGCGTCGGTCCCGTCCGTCCGGGCGACCGCTTGCAGGCATGGCTCGAGGGGCGGATGATGCTCGACTTCGATATCAAATGACCGGATGCGGACGCTTATGTCCCGGTCGCTTGCGGATGCCCTGCGGATCGCTCTCGGAGCGAAGCCCGTTCCGCGAACGGAGGGAGCGGGCCGCACGACGCGTTGCCTGACGGACTGAATTATTGACGTATAATAGCAAAAACCGATCAAACCATGTTGCTCGCAGAAAAGCTGAAAGCCTACCGGCTGATTCTCGCCAGCGCCTCTCCCCGGCGCAGGCAGTTGCTCGTCGGATGCGGACTGCCTTTCGTGCAGGCCGAGCCTTACGACGTGAGCGAGGCCTATCCGGCGGGGATGCCGGCCGATGAGGTACCCGTTTACCTGTCACGGCTCAAGTCCGACGCCTATCCGTTGCCGCTCGCCTCGTTCGACATTTTGGTGACGGCCGATACGGTTGTCACTGTCGACGACCGCATTCTCGGCAAGCCCGCCGACCGCGGCGCCGCGGTCGCGATGCTGCGCGCGCTTTCCGGCCGCAGGCACCGAGTCGTTACCGGCGTGACGATCCGCACGGCCGACCGCGCGGTTTCGTTTTCCTCGTCGACCGACGTTTTTCTCCGGTCTCTGTCCGACGAGGAAATCGGACACTATGTCGACACGTACGCTCCCTATGACAAGGCGGGCTCGTACGGCATTCAGGAGTGGATCGGCTATGTCGGAATCGAGCGTATCGAAGGCTCGTTCTACAACGTGATGGGGCTGCCCGTGCAGCGGCTGTACGTCGAACTGGACGAACTGATAGGGTAGCGTCTGCCGCAATTTGTATATCGACCGTTTTGGAAAAATCTATGATGAAGAAATCTTTTATCGCGCTGCTGGCCGCCCTGATGCTGGCCCCGGCGCTGCGGGCCGACCGAGGCATGTGGCTTCCGGCGCTGATCGGCACGCGGATCAAGGACATGCGCTCGAAAGGGTTCCGCCTTTCGGCCGAGGATATTTACAGCGTCAACAAGGCTTCGCTGAAGGACGCCGTCGTGCTGTTCAACGGCGGATGTACCGGCGAGCTGGTTTCCGGCGAGGGGCTGTTGCTGACCAACCATCACTGCGGCTACGGCGCGATTCAGTCGCACAGCAGCGTGCAGCACGATTACCTGACCGACGGGTTCTGGGCCATGAACCGGAGCGAGGAGTTGCCCAATCCCGGCCTGTACGTGTCGTTTCTGGTCCGCATGGAGGACGTGACCGCGCAGGTGCTCGACGGAGTGCGGGACGATCTGCCCGAGGCGCGCCGCGACTCGCTGATCCGGCTCAATGCGGCCCGAGTGGCCGACGCGGCGGTTCGGG
>CABUJP010000044.1:0-17294 GCA_902491835.1 uncultured Alistipes sp.
GCCGTCTACGCCGATGAAGCGCTTCCGCATTCCGCCGATGCCCAGATGGTGGGCGAACAGCGCGATGCACCGGCCGCCGTTGCCGCACATGGTCGCTTCGCCGCCGTCGGCGTTGAAATAGCGCATGCGGAACTCCTCCGCCGGGTCGCTCTCGAGGATCATCAGGCCGTCGGCTCCGATGCCGGTTCGGCGCCGGCACAAGGCAGCCACCCGCTCGGGCGTAGCGTCGAAAGGCTCCGTGCGGCCGTCGATCATGACGAAATCGTTTCCGGCTCCGTGATATTTGCTGAATTTCCGTCCCATGCGTCTCGTGCCCGGCCGATAAGCGCCGCGCCTACTGCAAATATGGCAATTTTTCGGCGAAAGCCTTCCTGCTTTGGAAAAAATAACGGATATTTGTAAAAGGCGTCCGTCGTGCGTTTGCTATGCGGCGAACGGACCATAAATCACGGAAAACATGATCGAAACGATTTTTCAGCACCGCTCGGTGCGAAGCTATAAGTCCGACCCGGTCGACGAACGGCTGCTGGATCGGATTCTCGAGGCCGGAGTCCGGGCGTCGAATACGGGCAACATGCAGGTGTACAGCATCGTCGTGACGACCGATCCGGCCATTCGGCAGGAGTTGTCGCCCTGCCATTTCGGACAGCCGATGGTGACCGGCGCGCCGGTCGTGCTGACCTTCTGCGTCGACGTGCGCCGTTTCTCGCTTTGGTGCCGCCAGAGAGGAGCCGAGCCCGGCTATGACAATTTCGTCTGGTTCCTGAGCGGAGCGATCGACGCGATGCTGGCGGCACAAAACGTCTGTTTGGCCGCCGAGTCGGAAGGGTTGGGCATCTGCTTTCTAGGCACGACGATCTACAACGCCGACCGGATCGCCGAGGTGCTGCGCCTGCCCGAAGGCGTGCTGCCCGTGACGACCGTGACGCTGGGCTGGCCCGAGGAGTTGCCTCCGCTGACGGACCGGTTGCCGCTGGAAGGGGTTGTCCACCGCGAGCGGTACGAAGACTATACGCCCGATACGATCGACCGTATCTGGGCGGAGCGGGAAGCCTCGCCCGAGACGGCCGAATTGCTCCGCGCGAACGGACTGCCTAGTCTGGCCCGCATCTTCACGGAGCGGCGGTACACGGCCGAGGACAATCGGCTGTTCTCGCGCAAGTACTTCGACATGCTGAAAAAGCAGGGCTTTTTCAACCAATAGGGTCCGACTGCCTGTCTCGGCGGGCGCCTTCCGACCGGTCCGCGGCGGACGGACCGGCGGCGGACCGCAAACCGACAAAACGAGATTTGCTTATGGAAAGGATCATTCGAAAAGCCGGCGAATTGCTGGAGCGTTGCCCGACCGTTACGTTCGCTACGATCAACGGAGAAGGGTTCCCCCGTCCCGTTCCGGTAAGAACGCTGCGGACGGACGATGCGCTGACGATATGGTTCGCTACGGGAATCGACTCGGAGAAAGTCGCTCACATCCGGCGCAATATGCGGACGGGAGCCTCGTTCTACGATCGAGACGACAGCGTTTCCCTGATCGGGCACGCCGAGGTGGTGACCGATCCCGAGACGCTGCGTGACATGTGGCAGCCGTGGCTGGAGGCGCATTTCCCCGGCGGGCCGTCCGACACGAATTATTGTCTGGTCAAGTTTACTCCGGGCGAGGGCGTGTTCTACCTCGAAGGCGAATTCGTCAAGTTCCGTCTGGCATAGGCGGTCGGAAGGGCTTCGGAACTGAAAATGATTTTTCAGGGGGAGCCGTTCCCGGCGCAAAGTCTTATCTTTGCGCCGGAATCGTGCGCCGTATCGGGCAGGGACGGCGAGACACGGTTTTGTCAAAACGAAGCGATACGATGGAAGAGTTCAAGGCGAGCGTTCATAACAAGGAGGAGTATCCGCCCATGCATACGGCCGAGCATCTGATCGGCGGAGCGGTCGTCCGCATGCTCGGCTGCGGGCGCGCGTTCACGACGCATATCGAAAGGAAGAAGTCGAAGTGCGACTTTCGCTGCGGGCGCGGCCTGACGCCCGACGAACTGAAACGAATCGAGCGAACGGTCAACGAACAGATCGCCTCGGGCGCGGACGTGCGTGCCGAAATCGTTCCGGTCGATGAGGCGCGGAAGCGTTACGACCTGTCACGGCTGCCCGAAGGGGCGACCGAAGTCCGGATCGTCCATATCGGCTCTTTCGACAGCTGTCCCTGCATCGGAAAACACGTAAGCAACACGAGCGAGATTCCGCCCGTGGCGATCGTTTCGAGCGACTGGGCCGACGGCGTGTTGCGGATCAGGTTCAAGCTGGCGAAATAAATCGGAGGAAGAAAGGCGTGCTGGAACCTCAGGGGAGAATATATCGAGGAGCGAGGCGATGCGTGAGGTTTGCCGCGGCGGTCGCATGCTGCTGGCTCGCGGGGGCGTGCAGCGTGACGAAGCATGTCCCGCAGGGGAGCTACCTGCTGACCCGCAACGACATCCGGATCGAGCGCAACCGCGAGCTTTCCAAGCGGGAGCGCGTTACGAAGGCCGATCTGGAGGAGTTCGTTCGCCAGCATCCCACGCAACGCCTGCTGGGAACGAACTTTTACCTTTGGGCGTATAACTCTTCCAACCCGAAGCGGAAGAACACATGGTGGAACCGCTTCAAACGCAAGATCGGAAAGGCGCCCGTACTGCTCGACTCGTCGCTGACGGCCCGTTCCTCTCAAGCGATGAAGATCTACATGGACGGCAAAGGCTTTCTGCAGTCCGAGGCATGGTTCCGTGTCGATACGGCGGGCAAGCGGGCCCGCGTCACCTACTTCGCCCGTCAAGGCGATCCGTACCGGATCGGAAAGATCGGCTATCGCTTCCGCGACCGGTCGCTGCGGCCGGTCGTCCTGAGCGACACGGCTTCCTCGCTGCTCCGTACCGGCGGCATTTTCGACGGCAACGTGCTCAACGACGAGCGGTCGCGCATCGCGTCGTTCCTGAAGGACCGGGGATACTACAACTTCTCGATCAACAACATCGAGTATATCGCCGACTCGACCGCCGGCGACCGCACGATCGACCTGACGATGGTCGTCAAGCCCTATATGGCAGGCTATACGCCCGAGGGGGAGCCGATCGTCGAGAACAACCGGGTATACCGCCTGCGCGATATCTATGTCTTTCCGGGATACGACCCGGCGAAGGCGGTGAGCGACAGCCTGTACGACTCGCGGCTCGACACGACTCTCTACAGGGGACTGAAGATCGTTTACGACACCCGTCCGAAAGTCCGCTCCTCGATTCTCCGCCGTACCGTGAGCCTCTATCCGAACGCGCTGTACAACGAGAGCGACGTCAAGAGGACCTACGAGAACATCATGCGGCTGGGATACTACAAAAGCGCCAGCGTGCTCTTTTCGGAAGCGTCCGACTCGGCCGGCCGGGACAGTCCGGTCACCTACATCGGCGATCCCGGCGCTGTGACCGATACCTCGGCCGTCGCCTATTCCTCGGAGCGGTATCTCGACTGCAACATCCTCTGCACGCCCGCGCTGAGGCAAAGCTACTCGGTCGAGCTGGAGGGAACCACCTCGTCGGACTACTTCGGGCTGACCGCGACACTCGGTTACCAGAACCGCAACCTGTTCCGGGGCGTGGAGCTGTTCGACGTGAGCGTGCGCGGCGGATATGAGTTCACGCGCGTGAAGACCAAGCGCAACTCGTTCGAGCTGGGCGTCACGACCTCTTTCTCGTTTCCGCGCCTGATTACTCCGCTGCGGGTGAACCGCTACAACCGGGCTGTCGATCCGCGTACGAAAGTCGAGGTCTCGTACAGCGTACAGCGCCGCCCCTACTATCATCGGGCGCTGGCCAGTGCCGTCTGGGGCTACTCGTGGGGCAAGGGGCGCAACAGCTCGTTCGTGCTGCGTCCGGCCGACATCAGCGTCGTGAAACTCCGTCAGGTCGACTCGGCCTTTCTGAACAGCCTGAAAAACCCCTATCTGCGCAACAGCTACACCTCGCAGCTGATCGCCGGGCTCTCCGGATCGTATATTTTCAACAACCAGAGCCGTCGCGTCGACCGGAGCTCGCTGATGATGCGCTTCAACTTCGAGACGAACGGCAACCTGATCGACGGTCTGAGCCGGCTGTTCGGCTCGAAAGAAAAGCTCGCGGACGGCGAGCCCTACCATCGCCTGTTCGGCATCCGATACGCACAGTATTTCCGTATCGACGCGAACATCGCCAAGAAATTCGTGCTGGCTCCCAAGGTAAGCATCGTATACCGGTTCTACGGCGGATGGGGCTATGCCTACGGCAACTCGAGCTCGATCCCGTTCGAGCGGCTGTTCTATTGCGGCGGCAGCAACAGCATGCGCGGCTGGTTGGCCCGCACGCTCGGTCCCGGCGAAGACCCGAAGCGCGACTTCTCGGACTATCCGAGCCAGCTGGCCAATTTCAAGCTCGAGACCAATCTCGAGGCCCGCTTTCCGGTCTGGGGCATTCTGCAGGGCGCGCTGTTCTTCGATCTGGGCAACATCTGGTTCATGAATCAGGGCGGCACGGAAGAGACCCGGTTCAAGATCGACCGGTTCTACAAGCAGCTCGGATTCAATACCGGTCTCGGCGCGCGCTTCGATTTCGGCTTCTTCGTCTTCCGGCTCGACTGGGGCATCAAGCTCCACAATCCGAACGAGCCGGCCGGGGAGCGCTGGATTCAGCATTTCCGGCTGAAGAATACGACGCTCAATTTCGGCGTGGGCTATCCGTTCTGAGAATGCGCCGCTTTTTCGGACAAGGCAGATATTTCGAGTTTCGGATGCCATTCTTCCGAAAATATGCTATCTTTGCGGCTCGGGACGGCATGCGCCGGACCGTTTGTGGAAAGATTTGGCCGCTTGCAACCACGGAAAAAAATGCTAAAAACAGTATTTCTCCTATTCGACAGCTGAGTTTTTCCCATTGTTTAAAGTCATACGCTAAAATTTTAAAAAATGGGATTTTTGTTTACGTCCGAGTCGGTGTCCGAGGGACATCCCGACAAGGTATCGGACCAGATTTCCGATGCGATTCTCGACGAGTTTCTTCGTCATGACAATCATTCGAAGGTAGCCTGCGAAACGCTCTGTACGACGGGACTGGTCGTCGTGGCGGGCGAGGTGCGCTCGGAGGCCTATGTCGACGTGCAGGAGGTAGCCCGGCGCGTAATCAACCGGATCGGCTACACGAAGAGCGACTACAAGTTCGACGGCAGCTCGTGCGGCGTGTTGTCGGCCATTCACGAGCAGTCGCCCGACATCAATCAGGGCGTCGTGCGCGAGAGCGAGGAGCTGCAGGGAGCCGGCGATCAGGGCATCATGTTCGGGTACGCCTGCTCCGAGACCCGCGAGCTGATGCCGGCTTCGCTGATTCTCTCGCATGTGCTGATGAAAGAGTTGGCCGCCATTCGGCGCGAGGGCCGGGTAATGACCTATCTGCGACCCGACTCGAAAAGCCAGGTGACGATCGAGTACGGCGACGACAACCGGCCGAAGCGTGTGCATACGATCGTCGTCTCGACGCAGCACGACGAATTCGTCACGCCGGAGCAGGCCGGTGGCGAGAAGGCGGCGGAGAAAGCCATGTGCGACAGAATCCGCGAGGACGTGCGGACCATCCTGATTCCGCGGACCAAGGCTCGGCTGGAACGCGCCGGCGACCGCCTGAGCGAGCTGATCGGCGACGACTACATCCTGCACGTGAACCCGACCGGCAAGTTCGTGATCGGGGGGCCTCACGGCGATACGGGCGTGACGGGCCGCAAGATCATCGTCGACAGTTACGGCGGCCGGGGTGCGCACGGCGGCGGAGCCTTCTCGGGCAAGGACAGCTCGAAGGTCGACCGCAGCGCGGCCTATGCGGCGCGGCATATCGCCAAGAACATGGTCGCTGCCGGCGTCGCCGACGAGGTGCTCGTTCAGCTGGCCTATGCGATCGGAATCGCCGAGCCGCTGAGCGTGTACGTCGAAACGCGCGGCACGGGCAAGCTGGGGCTCTCCGACGGCGAGATCGCGAGCCGCGTAGCGAAGCTGTTCGACCTGCGCCCGGCCAAGATCGTCGAGCGGTTCGGCCTGCGCAATCCGATTTTCGAGGCTACGGCCTCGTACGGCCATTTCGGTAACCGTCCTTATAAAAAGGTGGAGACCGTTTACGAGGGCGGCAAGCCGGTGCAGAAGGAGATCGAGTTCTTCGGCTGGGAGAAGCTCGATGCCGTCGACGCGATCCGCAAGGAGTTCGGGCTGAAATAGCCTGCGGCCGTAGAAACGCATGATCAGGAGCCGTTCCCGAGCAGGAGCGGCTCTTGTCGTCGCCCGTTCGGCCGGATCGGTTCAGACGGCCCGATGCGGGCGCCGCGCTCTTTCCGGAAGTCCGCTCTCTTAATTTATTAGGTTGGGACCGTCGCTGCCGGCATCGTGGCGGGGGAGTCCGGACATTTCCTTGGGCGGCTCGGTATTGCCTCGCAGGACCGGAAGCAGTTTTCTGTCACGGAGGGCGGAGGATGAAAACGGTAAAAAAACGAGATGATACACAATACGGGCGGTTCATTCGGAGTTTGTATTGTGTCCCGGAGATTTTTCCTGACCGAGTCTGGTATGGATTCTGCGGGCCGGGAAAAAAGGACGGGGACGGCTGGCCCGGACGCATGCCGAAACGGGAAAGCCGCCTGTCGGAGAACGAAAATTCGAACTGGAATGAATTGATTTTACCTTTTTTATTTTAATAATTTTAACACTTATTTCTATGAGAAAGGTTCTGTTATTTGCAGGCGTGCTGGCCGCTTCGATGGCTGCCGGCGCAGCGACTGCCTACAGCGTGGCCCGGGCGACCGAGAAGGGCGAGGCCTATACCGCTCCTTCGAGCGAGTTCGCTTCGAGCGTGGGTACGCATTTCACCTCTTACGAGCCGGGGAGCTATCCCGACCTGACATATGCCGCCGAAAATGCGGTGAAAGGCGTTGTCAATATCGTCAATACGCAGGAGGTCGAGAACGACTATTACAGCGGGGGAGGCGGATTCGAGCAGTTTTTCGAGTTCTTCGGCATGCCCCGGGGGTATCAGCAGCAGCCCCAGCAGCCGCGCGAGCGCAAGAGCGGCGGATCGGGCGTGATCATCAGCCCCGACGGATACATCGTCACGAATAACCATGTCGTGGAGAATGCCACGAAGCTGCGCGTGACACTGAACGACAACCGCTCGTTCGACGCGAAGGTGATCGGGACCGACCCGACGACCGACGTGGCGCTCATTAAGATCGACGCGACGGACCTGCCTACGATCCCGATGGGCGACTCGGACGATCTGCGTCTGGGCGAGTGGGTGCTCGCCATCGGCAGCCCGTTCGACCTGCGCAGCACGATTACGGCCGGCATCGTGAGCGCCAAAGGCCGTAGCTTGAAGGCGTTGCCGAGCCAGTTCAGCCTCGAGTCGTTCATCCAGACCGACGCGGCGGTCAATCCGGGTAACAGCGGCGGAGCGCTGGTCAACACGAAGGGCGAGCTGGTCGGCATCAATACGCTGATCCAGTCGCGCAGCGGTACTTACATCGGCTATGCGTTCGCCGTTCCGACGTCGATCGTCAAGAAAGTGGTCGTCGACCTGAAAGAGCACGGAGTCGTGCAGCGCGCGATGCTCGGCATTCAGTATATTCCGCTGACCGAAGAGTTCCTCGAGACGGAGGAGGGTAAGAAAACCGGCATTCAGGAGCCGGGCGGAATCTATGTCGCCGAAGTCGATCCGGAAGGGGCGGCCCATGCGGCCGGCATTCGCTCGGGCGACGTGATCGTCGAGATCAACGGTATCAAGATAGACGGTTCGGCCCAGCTTTCCGAGGAGATCGCCAAGCATCGGCCTAACGATAAGGTGACGGTCGGAGTAAAAAAAGGCTCGGACGTGAAACAAATCGAGGTCGTCCTGCGTAATAAGGCAGGCAACACCGAGGTAATCACCAAGGATATCGTTTCGGCATACGACGCGCTGGGAGGTCTGTTCGCTGAGGTGTCCGAGCGGACCAAGAAGGCGCTGAAGATCGGCGGAGGCGTGCAAGTGGTAGGTATCGAGCCGGGCGGCATACTCGAAAGCGCGCGGATTCGCAAAGGCTATATCATCACGAACATCAACGATCGTCCCGTTCGCTCGATCGGCGATCTGAACCGGATCACGTCGAAGATCGAATATATCGAGGGCGTATATCCCGACGGTCGTGTGGTGGCCTACTCGCCTACCGTCAAGTAAGCGGCCGAAGTCATCCCCGGTATTGCCCTGCGAGGGGTTGTCCGGCCTCCGGAATAAGGAGGCCGGACAATCTTTCCTCTCGAAGGCGGAAGACACGTAACAACGAAAGGGATAACATGAGACAATTAAAAATCACCAAATCCATTACCAATCGCGAGAGCGCGTCGCTGGACAAGTATCTGCAGGAGATCGGTAAGGAGGATTTGATCACCGTGGAGGAAGAGGTCGATCTGGCGCAGCGGATCAAGAAGGGCGACAAGGAAGCGCTCGAAAAACTGACACGCGCCAACCTGCGGTTCGTCGTTTCTGTTGCGAAACAGTATCAGAACCAAGGCTTGTCGTTGCCCGATCTGATCAACGAGGGAAATCTCGGGCTGATCAAGGCCGCCGAGAAGTTCGACGAGACGAGGGGATTCAAGTTCATTTCGTACGCCGTATGGTGGATACGCCAGTCGATCCTTCAGGCGCTGGCCGAACAGAGCCGGATCGTGCGGTTGCCGCTGAACCAGGTGGGGTCGCTGAACAAAATCAACAAGGCCTTCGCCCGTTTCGAGCAGGAGCACGAACGCACGCCCTCGCCCGAGGAACTGGCCGACGAGCTCGATCTGCCGAAGGAGAAAGTGACCGACACGCTGCGCGTATCGGGCCGTCACGTCTCGGTCGACGCGCCTTTCTCGGACGGGGAGGACAACAGTCTGCTCGACGTGCTGGTCAACAGCGATTCGCCGATCGCCGACCGGGGACTGATCAACGAGTCGCTCGGCACGGAAGTCGAGCGCGCCCTGTCGACGCTGACCGACCGCGAGCGGGATATCATCAAATACTTTTTCGGAATCGGATGTTCCGAGATGACGCTCGAGGAGATCGGCGAGAAGTTCGGCCTTACCCGCGAGCGGGTACGCCAGATCAAGGAAAAGGCGATCCGCCGGCTGCGTCACAGTACGCGGAGCAAGCTACTCAAGTCCTATCTCGGATAATTCGGGCGGACTGCCGCCGGGTATGTTGTCATGCAGAATGACCCGGGCTTGCCTCGTTCGTTCTTAAGATTTATGACAGGTTGAGCGATCGATTTGTTGACGATCTTGGGAACGGGCAAGGCAAGTCCGGGTCATTTATTGTCCGGCGTCAACGGTCTGCCGCATCGGCTGTCGACGCGTATTCGAGGACGCGGGACGCATGGGAGGAAAAGTCTCGGGGGAGAGGTTACGCGTCGGAGCGGGGTAGTTCGGGCTGTCGAGGAAAATAGGCGTTTTGCCGGGCCGGTTTCGCCCTCCGGCCGGCCCGATGTCCCGGATTCGGTTTTCTGCCGCGCGGACAGATGCGGCAGGAACCCGAGAGGTTTACTGTGCCGGCTCGATCCGAAGCCGGTCTGCGAAGGCGCGGTCGCGGATGACGGAATCGGGGCTATCCTGTCGATGGCACGGCGTACCGGACGGCTTTGGCGATGTAGTGCGGGGAAGGGAGCGCCCGGCCGGCGACCCGATTGTTCGGCAATTTCCGAGACGAGAGTTTGCGTCCCAAAGGCGCGGCTGGAGGCGGGTGATAGGGCCTCGTCTGCCCGCGCGATAAAAAAAATCGGAATGCCGAGAGCAGAAAGGCTCGATTATTGAATAGACTGTTCCGTAGGGATTCCCGATGGCGGCGCGTTCGTCTGCGGAATTTGGCCATACGAGCCCCGTGCGCACACATTCACCGAGGGTCCGGACTTCTCTCATCCGAGCTCTGGAACCTCGAGCGGCACGGGGCTTCGTGTGTCCCGACGAGACGTTGCCGTCGTAACCGGGCAAAGGCTCTCCGAGTTGATATCCTGCGAATCGGATCGTACTTCCGCATCGGGAATAGAGACGTTCGGCCGTTTTCCCGATTCTCTCCGGAACAGCAAACCGCATAGCGGCCATCGGCCGCTATGCGGTTTACCTATGAGCGGCCTTCGAGCGGCCGACGGTGCGATCAGTATACCGTGTTCTGCGGATCGAAGTTGGTCCATCCGTCCATCCAGTTCTCTCCGGTTCCGAAGGCGCCGGCGAAACCGTTGCCCGAAGCGTCGAAGCCTGAAGGAACCGTGTACAAAGCGTTCACGGCAGCGCTGCCGGCGCCTGGCCGGGGATCGAAGCCCGAGCGCGTGCTGACGGGTTGCGCCAGTCCCACGCCGTCGATCGCGTCGTAGAACTTGTTGGCATAGCTTTCCCGGAGCAAGATGCCGTCCGTGAAGCCGTTCCCCTTGAGCCATGTCTTGTTTTGGTCGGACGAAAGAATCCCGACGACCGGATCGATTGCCGTGTTGTCGAACGATTCGAGTGCTTTGTCGTACCCCGAGAAGTGGACGTTACTGATTTCGAACAGGCCTGCTGTGGCCGCCGCGGGCGAATCGCCCTTGTCCTTTTCGATCATCAGCGCGACGGGCCATCCCGTTACGATCGAATTGTATAGACTGATGCGCGAGTTGCGCCGGATTTGCACGCCTGCCTGAAACTGGCCGAGGCCCGAGCCGTTGTTCGGGAATATTTCGCCCGCGTTGATGTAGGCTCCGGGATTTTCGGTCGAAGCCGACTGGTTATAGAATGCGGCGTCCTGACCCATCGGGCCGATCAGCGTCACGTTGCAGAAACGGGCCGTCGTGTAAGGCTCCTCGTCCGAACCGTCGGAGTTGTTGTCCGACTCGAAGCCGTTCGACAGCGATTTATCCGCGATGCGCGGATCGCGCACGCCGAGCAAAAACTGCAAGTTGCCCGAGAAGCCGTTGTCGGTGTCGAAATCGTCGTCCCAACCGTGATAAGCTACCAGGTATTTGCAACCGACCGAGCCGCCGAACCATTCGAACGAGTCGTCGTTCGAGTAGGATACTTGCAGGTGGTCGACCGTCGTTCCGCTGCCGACCGAGCCGAACGTGATGCCGTTGATCTCCTTGTCGGTTTGGAACGGGAAGCCGGCGAACTCGACGCGCACGTAGCTCAGCACGCCCGAGTTGTCGGTGTCGACCGGGTTGCTGCCTCCGCCGTGATACGAGCGGGGACCGCCTTCGATCTGCTGCTCGCCCTTATTGTTGCTGGCGCGGCCGCAGAGGATCAGTCCGCCCCAGTCGCCCGGCCGACGGTTGCCGGGAGCCTCTTCCGACGTGAAGACGATCGGCTTGGAAGCGGTCCCCCGGGCGAAGATCTGGCCGCCCCGCTCGATAATCAGCGCTGCCTGAGTCTGCTTGTCGCCCCGGATGACGGTACCGGCCGGAATCGTGATCGTCGATCCGTCCTCGATGTAAACCCAGCCGCGCAGTTTGTACTTGCGCGAGGCGTTCAGCACGTAGTCGCCTTTCGGTGCGGGAAAGTGCTTGTCGCCGTTGCCTATGTAGTAAACCGAGTCCGATCCTTCCTTTTCGCCGAATACGAGCCCCGTTTCGTAGACGCCCGAGGGGGCCGGACCGGGACCGGGATTTCCGCTGCCGTTGTCATCGTCCGAACAGGCCGCCAGTATGGCGACCGAGGCCATCATGGCCAGAATCATCTGTTTTTTCATCGTGTAGATAGTTAAGGAATGAATGGTGTTTCCGAAGTCGTGAGATTTACTCGTTTTTCGTATGCCGCGAGGGTCAGAACGTGGCCGTCAGCGACAGCGAGAAGCTGCGGCCCGGATAATAGCGCTTGGTTGTTTGGGAGCGTTCGTGCACGACGCCCTCCGAGTCCCTGAAGCGCGGAAACTGCATGAAGCGGACCGCGTCGCCGAGCAGGTCGCGCGCGGCGGCCTTCGCCTCGAGCCATTTGCAGAGGCGTTGGCCGACCGTCAGATCGAGCGAGTTGCGCGGCATCTCGTACATGTCCGGGATATTGCTGTTGAACGTGTCGCCTCCGCTCGTGCTGACCCGGCCGATGCCGACGATTCGTTTGCCGATGCGGTTGTAGAGAATGCCGGCCGCGAAGCCGATCCGGCCGTTCTGGTAAAACAGTCCGGCGTTGACCAGATAGGGCGATTGTCCCTGCATCGGCCGGTCGTGTTCGCGGCTTTGCTCGCCGAACAGAACCTTGCTTTCGATCCAAGCGGCGTTCAACGTCAGCATGAAATTGTTCATGCCGATGAACGCAAGGCTTTTCCTGAGATCGATCTCGACGCCGTAGTTGCGGGCCGAGCGGGCGTTCTCGAACGAAAACTGGTAGGAGCCGCCGGCATCGACATAGTTCCATTCGATCGGATTCTTGAAATGCTTGTAGAAGACGGCGACCGAAATCGTTTCGCCGGCGGCCGGATAGAGTTCGTAGCGCAGGTCGACGTTCTGCACGACGGCCTGCCGGAGGTCCGGATTGCCGGTAATCGTGCTGAACATGTCGAAATCGTAGTAAGTCGACGGCGACAGCTCGCGGAACTCCTGCCGGTTGACGCTCATGCCGTATGCCAGCCGGACGAGCATCCGGGGCGTCAGGTTATACGTGGCGTTGAGCGACGGCAGCGCGTTGTTGTATCGGTAGGTGTTCGTCCGGGTCCGGAAATTGGTTTCCGACGGATAGCTTTCGAGCGAAGAGCGGTAGCTTTCGAAACGGACGCCGGCGTAGACGTTGAAGCGCCCGAGCGACATGTTCAGCGCCGCGTAGGCGGCCAGCACGTCGCTGTGGGCCGAGTAGTCGTCCGTGTTGTGCGTTTCGTCCTGAACGTGCAGCTTGTCGGGTGCGCCCAGATTTTCCGGTGCGAAGATCTGCTCGGCGGGCAGCGAGCCGAAACCGGCGGGCAGCTTGTTCTGATAGGCATTCCACTTGTAGAGGAAGTTGCGGGTAGCGTAGCGGCGCGTTTTGTATTCGCCGTATAGTCCGGTGCGTAACTCGGGGCGGAGCGTCCCGTCGGGAAAGAGCGGCAGGCTCAGGTTCGCTCCGGCCGAAGCGACGTGCTCGTCGAGCGAGGTAAAGTAGCGCGATACGCTGCCCTGATCGATCGAGTATTCGTAAATGCCGTTTTCGGGATTTTTCTCGCGCTCGACGATCCGGCGGTCGGGCTGGCGGCGGTTCGAGTAGGAGTAGGCTGCGTTCCAGTCGAACTTCGCGCCGCTGCGGATCCAGTCGTGACTGCCTGCGAACTGGCCCGTGTAGGCGCTACGGCTCACGTACAAGTATTCGTCCTGCTGTTGCTCGTAATATCCGCTGACGTTGCGCCATCCTTCGCGGTCGGTGAAACGGTTGCGTCCCAATTGGTTGAATATGTTGCGGAATTCGTAACGGCTTACGCACGAGCGCTTGTCGGCTGCCGGAACGTAAGAGAGATTCAGCATAGCGCCGAGCTTCACGTCGTTCGTGTATTGGTTGTCGGTGTATTTGAAGTTGTACAGAGGTTCGTCTTCGGTGTAGTTGTAGATGCCGAACTGCGAGTTTTCCATGCGCAGCAGGCTTTTGTTCGTGTTCGAGTAGTTCAATGCCGCGACCAGCCCGACCGCGTCGCGGCGGGCGGTCACGAAGCGACGGTTCAGCGCTATGTTCAGTTTCTGGTCGATTGTCGGGCGGCGGCTCAGCACTCTCCAGTCGTTGTTGAAGCCGGTGCGGGTCACGCGGTCGACCGTCGTGACGTCGTCGTTGTCCACGCGATGCGGAACGTTTTTCAGCGAGCGCATGCCGTTGTCGAAGCCGAGCCAGTCGGTTGCGCTGCCCGGGGCATAGCGGAAATCGTTCGAGTGCGTGACGCTGTTGAATCCTGTGCCGTAGCTGATCGTCAGCGAGTTTTCCTCGGGTACGACTTTCGTGCGGATTCGGATGAAACCGCCCGAGAAGTCGGCCGGCAGTTCCGGTGCGGGCGACTTGACGATTAGCAGGTTGTCGATCTGCGAACTGGGCAGGACGTCGAACGAGAACGCGCGCGTGTCGGCTTCGGAGCTCGGCACGGCCGCCCCGTTGATCCATACGTTGTTGTAGCGTTGGGCCAGTCCGCGGACGATGACGAACTTGTCGTCGATGACCGAAATGCCCGGGACGCGGCGGATTACTTCCGAAGCGTCCTTGTCCTGAGTGCGGGCGATCGTCTGGGCCGATATGCCGCTGGCGAGGTAACGGGCCGATCGCATCTGCGCGATCAGTCCCGCGTCGCTGTCGACCTTGCGCGTCGCGACGACCACGGCTCCGTCGAGCTGCGACGATTCGGGCTCGAGCGTTACGCTCAACTCGCAAGATTCGTCCCTGCGCAGCTCGAGCGGTTCGCTGCGGAATCGTTTGTAGCCGATGAACGACACCGTGACAACGGCCGTTCCGGGTTCGGCGCCGAGAATCAGAAATTTGCCTTCGGAGTCGGTGATCGCTCCGAGCGTCGTTCCTTCGATGGCGACCGTCGCTCCGACGATCGGGGCGCTCGATACATCGACAACGGTGCCGCGCACGACGGCCGAAGCGGCTTGGGCGTCGGCCCGTGCCGGAAAGGAAAGCATGCTCAGCATGAAAAAGAACGATGTCAGTCGGGTCATGAGTTGATAGAGGCGTATTGGTTTTCGATGCCGCAAAGTTACCGGTCCCTGCGGTACGGCTGGGTAACGTACCGAGACCAAACCGTGAAGTTTAAGTTACGAACCGGGCTTCACGTAAAAAGAATGTTAAGAGGGAAAAGACCGGCGCATGCTCAGTTTTTCCTGCAAAGCAGAGGTTGAATCCGAAAAAAATCGTTAATTTGGGCTTCCATTGAACGATTTAAACGAGGAAAGCATGAATCGCAAACACATCCTGATCATTCTGTCGATCCTGCTGCTGCTCCCTTGGGGCGGATACGGGGCGAAGGCGAAAAAGGCGGTATTTATCATCGTGGACGGTGTTCCGGCCGATATGATTGAGCGGCTGAAACCGCCTGCAATCGGCCGGATCGCGGCCGAGGGCGGCTATTCGAGGGCCTACTGCGGCGGGATCGCCGGTACGTACTGCGAGACGCCGACCATTTCGGCTGTCGGGTACAACTGCATCCTGACCTCCGCATGGGCCAACAAGCACAACGTATGGGACAATTCTCCGAAGCCCGATTACAGCTACTGGTCGATTTTCCGGATCGCCAAGGAGCAGAAGCGGGACGTGACGACGGCTCTCTATTCGAGCTGGACCGACAACCGTACCGTGCTGCTCGGCGAGGGATTGCCCGAGACGGGAGGCCTGAGGATCGACTATGTCGTCGACGGTTTCGATCTCGACCAGAAGAACTATCCCAAGGAGAAGGACGATCTGCAGGTCTATCGCATCGACGATACGGTGTCGAGGGCTGCGGCGGCCGGTATCCGCGAGCAGGCGCCGGACCTGAGCTGGGTCTATCTGTGGTATACCGACGATGCCGGGCATATCTACGGCAACGGCGACTATTTCGACGAGTACGTAATGAAGGCCGACCGTCAGATCGAACGCATCTGGGAAGCGGTCGAATACCGCGAGAAATATTTCGACGAGGAGTGGATGGTCGTCGTGACGACCGACCACGGCCGGGGCGACGACGGTCATCATCACGGCGGACAGTCCGCGCGCGAGCGGACCTCGTGGATCGCGACGAACGTTCGGGGAAACGCCCGCTTCGCCGAACCATGGCTGTCGATTGTCGACATCGCTCCGTCGATCGCTCGCTTTTTGGATTTCGACGTGCCTCAGGAGGTGTTGTGGGAGCAGGACGGAGCGCCTTTCGTCGGGGAAGCCGATATCTGCGCTCTCGAGGCCGTGCGCGGCAACCGGACGATCGAGCTGACATGGGAAAGTCTCGATGACCGGGCGCCGGCTACCGTTTACGTTTCGAGGACCAACGATTTCAAAAACGGACAGTGCGACCAGTGGACGAGAGCCGGCCGCGTGAAAGCGGGAGAGCGGCGCTTCGTGTTCGATACGGGCGACGATCCGAACGGTTTCTACAAGTTCGTCGTCGTGACGCCCGGCAATCATTTGAACTGCTGGGTTCCGGAGAAAAAGTAGTTTGCCGGGACCGGTTACATGGATTCCGGATGCGATCATAAGCTGGTCGCATCGCTCCGTCAAGTGTTTTTATGCTTCGGCGAGACGGCAAGAACTCGGTTCTCGCTTTTCCGGTCATGGATAGAGCCGTTTCCGGTCTGCCTCGCCGGGATAATTCTCGGCGGGTTGGTTCACAGAATCGGACAAGGGGGGGCGGATGCTTTTTCGCTTGCGGGGGCGTTTCCGGGTGTCCGTTCCGTCTTTAATTGCGATGCCTGTCTTGCCGGTTGCGGAGTGGAACGGGTTTTTTTAGGCGGGACGGTGGTTCTTTTCTACCTGGGCCATGCTTTGATGGAGGAGATCGGAACGAGTGCGCCCGTCGGACATACCGCTGTATTCGGGCGAAACGAATCGTCCGACGGAGCCGGTCGGTTCCGTGAGGCGCGGGAAAACGCCGTTTGTCGCCGGAATAGAAAAAGAGCGCCTCGAAGATTCGAGGCGCTCTTTCGTAAACAGAGTGCGTCAGGCGACGATTACTTGCCCGGTTCCAGACGTACTTTGACCCACTTGGTCGTTTCGCCGTAGCCGTATTTCACCGTAGCGGGGATGAAGACGTTGCAGGCTTCTTCGACGCCGGCTCCCGCGCTGTTGTTCGTGAATACGAGCTTGGAGTCTTTGGCCGTGATCGAGGCTCCGGCATAGACATCGGCAAGCGGCATGCTTTGCTCGGCTGTCAGCTCGTCGTCGGGCTTGATGCTGCCTCCCTCTCGTTTCATGCCGATCTTGGCGTTGTCGGTGTCCCATACCACGCTTTCGACTTCATAGTATTTCCAGAGCGCAGCGGCGTACTTCTCTTTCTCATCCGCGTCGACGATGTCGCTCTCGGCTACGATATAGCCGTTAAAGTCGGTCATCGTGAAAGCGTTCGAGCAGTCGATCTCCGAGCCTCCGATCACGTGATCCTGGAACGAAGCGTTTTCCAGTTCGGCATTGATCGTCAGCGGGGCGATGATGTTCGCGTTGAATTCGGCCACCTGCATCTTGTTGTATCCGTTCAGGTCGGCCCATACTTTCAACGTAACCTGCTTGGGCGTATCGCTGTCGATCAGGTTCTTGCCCGCGTCGTTTTTCTCGATCGAGAAGCTGACGGCGTTCGCGTCCGGATGTCTCGGAGCATACCAGTTATCGA